>NZ_JAGYGI010000014.1:0-184701 GCF_019947365.1 Pseudomonas sp. GL-R-26
GTGGCTCGATGTCGTAGAGCAGGTCGATACGCCCGGAAACCGGGGTCCAGCCCAGGCTCACCGAGAAGAACATGATCAGGATCAGGCCCCACCAGAAGATCGGCATCGAGTATCCCGCCAGGGAGACCCCCATCACCCCATGGTCGAACAGGGACCCTCGCTTGAGTGCCGCGATCACTCCGGCCAAGAGGCCCAGGACACCGGCGAACAACAGCGCGGCCGAGGACAGTTCCAGGGTCGCGGGGAACAGGGAGGTGAATTCGCTCCACACGCTTTCACGGGTTCGCAGGGATTCCCCGAGATCGCCGTGGGCCAGCTTGCCGATGTAATCCAGGTACTGGGCATACAGGGGTTTGTTCAGACCTAGGCGTTCCATTGCCTGAGCGTGCATTTCGGGATCGACCCTACGTTCTCCCATCATGACTTCTACGGGGTCGCCCGGGATCATGCGAATCAACGCGAAAGTCAGCAAGGTGATGCCGAAGAACGTGGGGATCAACAACCCCAGTCGGCGGGCAATAAAACTAAACATCGTGTGTTGTACCTCATCAGCCGGTTAGGCGTGCCCGGCATGCCTGGGTCAGGAATGCCGGGAGTTTTCTTATTACTTCACCTGGGTGGTGGCGAAGTTATTCGTGGTGAGGGGGCTAATGTGATAGCCCTCTACGTTGTTGCGCATTGCGGTAAACATTCTAGTGTGCGCCAAGCTGATCCACGGCTGGTCCTGGTTAAAAATAACCTGGGCCTGTTCGTAGAGCGCTGCGCGTTCGGCCGGATCGGTTTTTTCCCGAGCCTGGTCGATCAGCGCCTGGAACTTGTCATTGCACCAGCGTGCGTAGTTTTCTCCGTTCTTGGCCGCTTCACAACTGAGCATAGGCGTCAGGAAGTTATCCGGGTCGCCGTTGTCGCCCGCCCATCCGGCGGAAACCATGTCGTGCTCGCCGTTTTTGGCGCGCTTGAGCATTTCGCCCCATTCCATCACGCGGATGTCGATCTTGATCCCGACCTTGGCCAGGTCGGCTTGCATCATCTGCGCGCCGAGCATCGGGTTCGGGTTGGTTGCACCGCCTCCGTTGCGGGTAAACAGGGTGAAGGTGGTGCCTTCCGGTACGCCGGCTTCCTTGAGCAGGGCACGGGCCTTGTCCAGGTCACGGGCCGGGTTTTTCAGTGTGTGGTTGTAGCCCAGCAGGGTGTCCGGGAACGGGTTGACTGCGGCTGTTGCATTGCCCTTGCCGAACAGCGCGTTAACAGCTGCTTCCTTGTCGAAGGCGATGTCGATGGCTTTACGCACCCGTACATCGCTCAGGTACTTGTGCGTGGTGTTGATGGCGATGTACGCGACGGTCATCGCATTCAGTTCATCGACTTTCAGCTTGTCGTCTTTCTTGATGCTCGGGATGTCATCCGGTTTTGGATACAGCGCAACCTGGCATTCGTTGGCCTTGAGCTTTTGCAGGCGCACGTTGTTGTCGGTGGCGATGGCCAGGATCAGCGCATCAGCCGGCGGCTTGCCACGGAAGTAGTCCGGGTTGGCCTTGAAGCGAACCTGGGCGTCCTTGTTGTAGCGCTGGAAGACGAACGGGCCGGTGCCGACCGGCTTGTTGTTCAGGTCGCCGGTCTTGTTGGCCTTGAGCAACTGGTCGGCGTACTCGGCGGAGTAGATCGACGAGAAGGCCATGGCAATGTCGGCCAGAAACGGTGCTTCAGGACGGGTCAGGGTGAACTTGACCGTGTTGTCGTCGACTTTCTCGACGCTTTTCAGCAGTTCCTTGAAGCCCATGCTTTCAAAGTACGGGAAACCCACGCTCGACAGTTTGTGCCACGGGTGATTCGGGTCCAGCTGACGCTGGAAGCTCCAGACCACGTCGTCGGCATTCATGTCGCGGGTCGGCTTGAAGTATTCGGTGGTGTGGAACTTGACGCCTTTACGCAGATGGAATGTGTAGCTCAGGCCGTCTTCGCTGATGTCCCAGGAGTCGGCCAGCGCCGGAATCACGTCGGTGGTACCGGGCTTGAAGTCTGCCAGGCGATTGAAGATGGTTTCGGCCACGGCGTCGGCTGTGACTGCAGTCGTGTACTGGACCATGTCGAAGCCTTCGGGGCTGTTTTCGGTACAAACCACCAAGGGTTTGGCCGAGACACCGACAGCGACACTGAGCAACGCGGCCGCGATGGCCGCACGTAGGGGAAGCATTTTCATCAAGAACCCTCTGCAATCAGTTAAAGGACAAAAGCCGAACGGCCGATTCGTCATTGAATCAGCCGTTCGGCACGGGCATTACAGGATGTTGAACGGAACCGTGGTCACGAGACGGAACTCGTTGATGCTGCCGTCAGCCTGGTTTTCGCTGGCACGGTGAGCGGTGTAGGTGCCGCGGATCGTGGTGGCCTTGAGCGGGCCGCTCTGCACGGCGTAGGTCGCGCCGATGCCGTATTCATAGTGGGTTTCGCCATCCTGGGACTGGATGCCGTCGTAACCCTTGCCTGCCACGCCGCCGTTGCCGGTGTAGTGAGTACCGTCGATGCCCCAGCCGCGAGCCTGGTAGATGTTGAACTTCAGACCTGGCACGCCGTATTCGGCCATGTTCAGACCGTAGGCAACCTGGAACGATTTTTCGTTCGGGCCGTTGAAGTCCGACAGCAGGGAGTTGGCCAGGTAGATGCCGTTGGTTTCGTGCAGGTAGTCGAAGTACTCGTTACCGTTCACTTCCTGGTACGAGAAGGTCAGGGTGTGGGCCTGGTGGGTCAGGCCGAACGACAGGGAGTAGGTGTCGTTGTCGATATCGCCGATCAGGGCTTTACCGGTTTCCTTGGTTTTGTAGTAGTTCAGGCCGGTGGTCAGGCTCAGTACCTGGCTGTCGCCCAGTACGTGAGAGGCGCCGAAATAGTACTGGTTCCAGATGTCTTCAGCCTGGGTCGCCCAGAGGCTGGTGGTCAGGCTGGCGAGCGGGTTGTAGGTGATACCGCCGGTGTAGATGTGGTCGGTTTCGACGATGCCGTTGGCGTATTCGGTGCGGAATTTGCGCTGGCTTTCTTCGGTACGCGGTGAGTTGCGGTCGAAGGTGGCGAGGTCGAAGGCCAGGTTGTTCAGCTCTTCGCTGTGGATGGCCACACCTTCGAAGCTCGAAGGCAGTGCACGGTTACCGATCACGTCGACCATCGGGCTGCTGAAGTTCATGCGGCCGGCGGTCAGGGTGCTGTTGGAAATACGGGCCTTGACGTTGGCCAGGCCCAGTTTGCTCCACTGGCCTTGAGCGTCGCCGCCTTCCTTGGTCAGGGTACGGTTGTTGCCCGCGCCAGGACGAGAGCCCGGTGCTCCGCCGTTGTTGGACGCCAAGTCTTTGCGGTCCCGGTCCAGGGCAACGGCATTGTAGGCGGCGACTTCAGTGCTGAAACCGACAGTGCCTTCGGTGAAGCCCGAGTTGTACTTGAGGATGGTGCCCTGGACCCAGTTGATCCGGCGATCGGTCGGGGTCGAAACGCCGTCCTTCTTGTAGGCGAACTTGGCGCCGCGTTGCAGTTGCTCGTTGGCGTACCAGTTACGCGTGGTGCCGGTGATCGACTGGCCTTCGACAAAGCCGGTGGCTTCGCTTTGGGCGCTTTTCTCGTTCACGGTAACCGGGGTGAAAGCCTGGCTTTGGGTTTCTGCGTAAGCCGTGGCGGTTACGCTGCTTATGGCCAAGGCCAATAACGCGGTGCTGCTCAGTTTCATGGGTAAAGCTCCTTACTTTCTTTTTTTATGCCGGTCTTTTTTTGTGATCCGGCTATTGGTTTAGAACTCATTCACGGCATCGCAAACGTTTGCTGTCAGCCAAATTGGCAAAAGACGGCAAAGCGTCTGCGTGAGGGCGGAAAATCCGCCCCCCGGCATTTCTGGCTAATCGGTTATTTTTCTATGCTGACACCCGAGAAAACGTTGCGACCGAACGGGCTCACTTTGAACCCTTCGATTTTGGCGCTCAGCGGCTGGTTGACCGTTGAGTGGGCGACTGGCGTGATCGGCACTTGCTGCTTGAGCAACTGCTGCGCCTGTTTGTAGAGCAGGGTGCGCTGGTCGCGGTCGGTGACGACCTTGGCCTGCTTGATCAGCTTGTCGTAAGCCGGATCACACCACATCGAGTAGTTGTTACCACCAATGGCGTCGCAGCTGTAGAGCGTGCCCAGCCAGTTGTCCGGATCACCGTTGTCGCCGGTCCAGCCGATCAGGCTGATGTCGTGCTCGCCGTTCTTGGTGCGCTTGATGTACTCGCCCCACTCATAGCTGACGATCTTGACCTTGAGGCCGATTTTCGCCCAGTCAGCCTGGAGCATTTCGGCCATCAACTTGGCATTGGGGTTGTACGGACGCTGGACCGGCATGGCCCAGAGGGTGATTTCGGTGCCTTCCTTGACGCCGGCAGCCTTGAGCAACTCCTTGGCTTTTTCCGGGTTGTAGGCGGCGTCCTTGATGGTCTCGTCGTAGGACCATTGGGTCGGCGGCATGGCGTTGACCGCCAGTTGCCCCGCGCCCTGGTAGACGGCATTGAGAATGCCTTGTTTGTTCACCGCCATGTCCAGCGCCTGGCGTACTTCGAGCTGGTCGAAGGGTTTGTGGCGCACGTTGTAGGCGATGTAGCCGAGGTTGAAACCAGGCTTCTCGATCAATTGCAGGGCCGGGTCGCTCTTCAGTGCGGTTACATCGGCAGGGCGTGGATGCAAGGTGATCTGACACTCGCCGGCCTTGAGTTTCTGCACGCGCACCGAGGCGTCGGTGTTGATGGCGAAAATCAGGTTGTCGAGCTTGACCCGGCTCGGGTCCCAGTAATGCTTGTTGCCGGTGTAACGGATGTTCGAGTCTTTCTGGTAGCTCTTGAACACGAACGGCCCGGTGCCGATCGGCTTCTGGTTGATGTCGCTCGGCTTGCCTTCGGCCAGCAGCTTGTCGGCGTACTCGGCCGAAAGGATGGCGGCGAAGCTCATGGCGATGTTCTGGATGAACGCGGCGTCTACACTATTGAGCGTAAAGACCACGGTCAGCGGCCCGGTCTTTTCGACCTTGGCGATGTTCTTGTTCAGGCTCATGCCGTTGAAGTACGGAAACTCTGTCGGATAAGCCTTACGGAAGGGTTGTTGCGGATCGAGCATGCGATTGAACGTGAACAGCACGTCATCGGCGTTGAAGTCTCGGGTCGGCGTGAAGTATTTGGTGGTATGAAACTTCACTCCTTCGCGCAGGTGAAAGGTGTATTTGAGGCCGTCCTCGGAAATATCCCAGCTCATGGCCAGGCCCGGTACGACGTTGGTCGCGCCTTTTTCAAACTCTGCCAACCGGTTGTACAGCGGCTCGGCGGCGTCGTTGTCGGTCGCAGTGGTGTACTGCGCCGTGTCGAAACCGGCGGGGCTGCCTTCGGAGCAGAACACCAGGCTGTTGTTGGCGGCCTGGGTGATGGAAGTGGCGGCCAACAGGCCGGTGCCCAGCAATGCGGATAAAACCAAGGTATGGCGCATAACGCTCCCTCTTTTCTCAAAGTGTTGTCAATGAGCCGCCGTCCCGTCCGCGGACGTAGGGGCATCACTGATTTCAAGCCATGCACACAGCAGTAACCGATGACCCACGCGTGCACTGGTCAGATCCCGACGGTATGAGCCATGGGTCCGGCAGTAAATGCGTAGAGTCCTAAAGACTCGTAGGAAATGGCAACGCGTCCTCGCCCGATGCTGTAGTCAGCTGCGGATTAGGATGTAGGCGAATTCCTGCTTTCTCGGAAGATAAAGCAACGGCGACGTCAGGAACGCCGCCGTTGCAAAACCTTATTTGCTGACGCTGACGCCGTAGAAGGAGTTCAAGCCAAATGGGCTGATCTTGAAGTCCTGCACGTTGGCGCGCATGGGTTGGAACACCGTCGAGTGAGCGATAGGTGTCATAGGCACAGCGTCTTTGAGGACGTGTTGCGCCTGTTTGTACAGTTCGGTGCGTTTGCCTTGGTCCGAAGTGCGCTTGGCTTGCTTGACGATGTCGTCAAACTTCTTGTCGCACCATTTGGAGAAGTTGTTGCCTTCCAGCGAGTCGCAGCCGAACAGTACGTTCAGCCAGTTGTCCGGATCACCATTGTCACCGCTCCAGCCAATCAGCATCGCCTGGTTCTCGCCACCTTTGGAGCGCTTGATGTACTCGCCCCACTCGTAGCTCTGGATCTTGACCTTGAGGCCGATCTTGGACCAGTCGGACTGCAGCATTTCTGCCATCAGCTTGGCGTTCGGGTTGTATGGACGCTGTACCGGCATCGCCCATAGAACGATTTCGGTGCCCTCTTTCACGCCGGCTTCCTTGAGCAGCTCCTTGGCTTTCTCAGGGTTGTACGGCGCATCCTTGATGGTGGTGTCGTAGGACCACTGGGTCGGAGGCATGGCGTTGACGGCCAGCTGGCCGGCGCCCTGATACACGGAGTCGATGATCTGTTGCTTGTTGACCGCCATGTCCATTGCCTGGCGTACCTTCAGGTCAGCCAACGGGTTCGCATCCGTTTGCCCCTTGACCTTGGGCATCACGTTGTAGGCGATGTAACCGAGGTTGAAACCAGCCTGGTCAGGCAGTTTCAAGTCCTTGTCTTCCTTGAGCGCCTTCAGGTCGGCCGGACGAGGGAACAGGGTGACCTGGCACTCGTTCTTCTTCAGCTTCTGGATACGTACCGACGGGTCGGTGGTGATGGCGAAGATCAGGTTGTCGATCTTCACGTCGTCAGGCTTCCAGTAGTCCTTGTTCCCGGTGTAGCGGATGTTGGAGTCTTTCTGGTAGCTCTTGAACACGAACGGGCCGGTGCCGATCGGCTTCTGGTTGATGTCGGCAGTCTTGCCTTCCTTGAGCAGTTGGGCAGCGTACTCGGCGGACTGGATCGAGGCGAAGCTCATGGCCATGTTCTGGATGAACGCGGCATCAACGTCTTTGAGGGTGAACTTGACCGTGTGGTCGTCGACTTTATCGATCTTGGTGATGTTGGTATCCATCCCCATGTCGGTGAAGTACGGGAATTCGGTCGGGTACGCTTTGCGGAACGGGTCATCCTTGTTAATCATGCGATTAAAGGTGAACAGCACGTCGTCGGCGTTGAACTCACGAGTCGGCTTGAAATACGGGGTGGTGTGGAACTTGACGCCTTCACGCAGGTGGAAGGTGTAAGTCAGGCCGTCATCGGAGATGTCCCACTTGGTCGCCAGCCCAGGAATAACGGCGGTGCCGCCGCGCTCGAACTGGGTGAGGCGGTTGAACATGGTTTCTGCAGAGGCGTCGAAGTCGGTTCCGGTGGTGTATTGACCTGGATCGAAACCGGCCGGGCTCCCTTCGGAGCAGAACACCAGGTTAGTCGCTGCTTGGGCGAACGGTGCGCTGGCTAACAAGCTTGCGCCAACTAAGAACGGAATGACCGCGTGTTTAAGCATGGTGGCCTCATGATTTGTTGTCATTTTTGGAATTAGAGGACGACCTCGTGAGTCGTGCCTGCGGATACTTATGCAGGGGCCATACCCAATGCAAGATCCAGAGTGACTACAAGCCTTAAACGGTGGCACGAACGTACCTTAATGTCGCATTTGTATAACTCCTGACGCATTTGACCGTTTGCGCGGCGTTTTTACGGTGCAAATGACGCACTTTCAAGGTGCATCCCGAACGCTGAGTGCTCCCGATCAGGGCGAGGTGTTACTTATTTATACCCCGTTTTGGGCGGTGGGTATGGCGTGAATAAGAGTGGTTATTGTTGCACCGATGGTGGCCAATCAATTTCAGTTGCACCCGGTGCAACTGCCGGCTTTTTCCGGTGGTCTCTCCAGTTATAGCTCATGCCTGAAAACTGCCCAAAAAAAACGGCGATCATCTGAGTGATCGCCGTCTTTTGTTTACGGGCTATCGATTCAAGGCATCAGCACTTCAATCGAGCCATCCGCGGTCATGCTGACCTGGCTGGTGCCGGCCTCGACATCCGGCGTCACCGGTGCGCTGTCCATGGCGGCGGCTTTCATCATCATTGGAGCGCGCAGGTAAGGCTGTGGATAACCGTTGCTGTTGAGGTTCAGGTTGACGATTTTGTAGCTCTTGCCGCCCAGGGCGTCGGTGGCCAGTTGGGCGCGGGCCTTGAAGGCGGTCACGGCGTCCTTGAGCAGGGCGTCTTCGCTGGCCTTGCGCGTCGGGGTGGCGATGGCGAAGTCCATGCCACCCATTTTCAGGTCGGTGAGCAGTTCGCCGGTCAGCTTCGACAGCGCGGCGAAGTCCGAACTCTCCAGGCGCAATTCGGCGCGCTCGCGCCAACCAGTGATTTTCTGGCCCTTGGTGTCGTAGATCGGATAGCTGTTACGGCTGCCCTGGCGCAGGGTGATGTTCTTGACTTGCTTGGCCTGGGCCAGCGCCTTGTTCATGGTGGTGCTGACATCGGCGGCGAGTTTGGCCGGGTCGGTGTTCTGTTCTTCGGTGTAGAGGGTCACGATCATCAGGTCGCGGGCCACTTCCTGACTGACTTCGGCGCGCAGGGAAATCTGGTTGTAATGTAGCTCGTCGGCGGCCAGGGCCGGGAGGCTGGCGACGGTGCCAACGCTCAGGGCGAGGAGGGCGGCGCTGCGGCGGAATGTGTGCATGAAGGCTCCTTGAAAGGTGCGCAGGGGTATGATCCGGGCCTGCGTGAAACCATCAGACTCTAGCTTTTATGCTCCGGTTCGCACAGTTACAACTTCTATACAGATGGCGCACAGGTGGCCCTGTGGTGAGGGGGCTTGCCCCCGTTCGGCTGCGAAGCAGTCGCAAATGGGTTCACGGGATTCAACAGACAAAACGCAGAGCCATGCTTTGGGACTGCTTCGCAGTCCAACGGGGGCAAGCCCCCTCGCCACAGAGTTCATTGCACGCAGATCCATGCGTCTGGCTGTGGCCGTTTGCCGCACTTTTGCCTGTCAGCCCCCGTGCTTGGTTATACTCCCTGCGATCCGCCTGGAGCGCTCATCAGGAGAGCTCATGCTCGCCCCCGTTCAAATCACTTCCGCCACTCGCCAGAACCTCTGGCGGCTGACGTTCATCCGCACGTTGGTGCTGGCCGCCCAGGCCGGTTCCGTTGGCCTGGCCTACTGGCTCGAATTGCTGCCACTGCCCTGGTTTCAATTGGCGGCGACGCTCGCATGTTCAATGCTGCTGTGCGTGTTCACGGCGATTCGCCTGCGCACCTCGTGGCCGGTGACCGAGCTCGAATACGCCGTGCAACTGGCCTGCGACCTGTTTATCCACAGTGCCTTGCTGTATTTCTCCGGCGGCTCGACCAACCCCTTCGTCTCCTATTACCTGGTGCCGCTGACCATTGCCGCGGTGACGTTGCCATGGCGTTATTCGGTGATCCTGTCGGGTATCGCGCTGACGATGTACACGCTGTTGCTGGCGCAGTTCTACCCGCTGCAAACCTTCCCGATTGCCCGGGAAAACCTGCAGGTGTACGGGATGTGGTTGAGCTTCGCCCTTGCTGCCGCAGTGATCACCTTCTTCGCCGCGCGCATGGCCGAAGAACTGCGTCGTCAGGAAGAGCTGCGGGCCATTCGTCGCGAAGAAGGCCTGCGCGATCAGCAACTGCTGGCTGTCGCCACCCAGGCCGCCGGTGCGGCCCATGAACTGGGCACGCCACTGGCGACCATGAGCGTGTTGCTCAAGGAAATGCGTCAGGACCACCATGACCCGATGTTGCAGGATGACCTGAGCGTGCTGCAGGATCAGGTCAAGTTGTGTAAAGAGACCTTGCAGCATCTGGTGCGTGCCGCCGAAGCCAATCGCCGGTTGGCTGTGGAGATGCAGGACGTCACCGACTGGCTTGATGAAGCCCTCAATCGCTGGCACCTGATGCGCCCGGAAGCCAGCTATCGTTTCCAACGCCTCGGTCAGGGTCCGGTCCCCCGCATGGCGCCGCCACCAGACCTGACCCAGGCTTTGCTGAATCTGTTGAACAACGCTGCCGATGCCTGCCCCGAAGGGCTGCAAGTCACGCTGGACTGGGATTGGGAAAACCTCACCATCAGCATTCGTGATCATGGAGCCGGTGTGCCGCTGGCCATCGCCGAGCAAATCGGCAAACCGTTTTTTACCACCAAGGGCAAAGGTTTCGGCCTGGGCCTGTTTTTGAGCAAGGCCAGCGTGACACGCGCCGGCGGCTCAGTGAAACTCTACAGTCATGAGGAAGGTGGCACGCTCACCGAGCTGCGCCTGCCCCGTGTCGCCCGAGGAGACGAACATGAGTGAAGAGATCCAAGTCGAAGGCGAAGAACTGCCGCATTTGTTGCTGGTCGATGACGACGCCACATTCACCCGCGTCATGGCCCGTGCCATGGCCCGCCGTGGTTTTCGCGTCAGCACTGCCGGTTCCGCCGAGGAAGGCCTGGAGCTGGCCAAGGCCGATCTGCCGGATTACGCCGCCCTGGACCTGAAGATGGACGGCGATTCCGGCCTGGTGCTGCTGCCCAAGTTGCTGGAAATGGACCCGGAAATGCGCGTGGTGATCCTCACCGGTTATTCGAGCATTGCCACTGCCGTCGAGGCGATCAAGCGCGGTGCCTGCAACTACCTGTGCAAGCCGGCGGACGCCGACGACGTGCTGGCGGCGCTGCTGTCCGAGCACGCCGACCTCGACAGTCTGGTGCCGGAAAACCCGATGTCCGTGGACCGCTTGCAGTGGGAGCACATCCAGCGCGTGCTGACCGAGCACGAAGGCAATATCTCCGCCACGGCCCGTGCCCTGGGCATGCACCGCCGCACGCTGCAGCGAAAACTGCAGAAGCGTCCGGTTCGCCGCTGAACCAGCGCTGAACGAATGCGGGCCGTATCTCGCGACAAACCGGACCGATCATCTATGATCGGTTCGTGCGTGTACTTTTCTCTATCGAGCCTTATCCATGAATCAGAACGCTGAGTATTCCGCGGTCAACGACGCCGTGCGCGGGCAGTTTTTTCGCAAAGTGTGGGCGATGATCACGCCTTACTGGCGCAGTGAAGAGAAGGTCAAGGCCTGGACGCTGCTGATCGCGGTGATTGCGCTGTCGCTGATCAGCGTGGGGATCTCGGTGTGGTTCAACACCTGGTACAAGGACTTCTACAACGCCCTGCAAAAGAAGGACGAGGCGGCGTTCTGGCAACTGATCCTGTACTTCTGCGCGATTGCGGCGGTGGCGATCGTCGGCGCGGTGTACCGGCTGTACCTGACGCAGATGCTAACGATCCGCTGGCGGGCGTGGCTTACTGAAAAGCACTTTGCACGCTGGTTGGGTGACAAAAATTACTACCAACTGGAGCAGGGCGGTTACACCGATAACCCGGACCAGCGGATTTCCGAAGACCTCAACAACTTCACTTCCAACACCCTTGAACTGGGTATCGGGCTGCTGCGCAATATCGTCAGCCTGGTGTCGTTTTCGATCATCCTGTGGGGCGTGTCGGGCAGCATTGAAGTATTCGGCATCACCATTCCCGGCTACATGTTCTGGTGCGTGCTGGTTTACGCGGTGGTAGGCAGCTGGTTGACGCATTTGATCGGTCGTCGCCTGATCGGCCTGAACAACCAGCAACAACGCTTCGAAGCCGACCTGCGTTTCTCCATGGTGCGAATTCGCGAGAATGCCGAAAGCATCGCGTTGTACAACGGCGAACCGAACGAAAACCGTCGGTTGAGCAGCCGCTTCGGGATGGTCTGGCATAACTTCTGGGACATCATGAAAGTGTCCAAGCGCCTGACGTTCTTCACCGCCGGTTACAGCCAGGCCGCCATCATCTTCCCCTTCATGGTTGCCGCGCCGCGTTACCTTTCCGGCAAGATCGAACTGGGCGAGCTGATGCAAATCAGCTCGGCATTCGGCAATGTGCAGGAAAGCTTCAGCTGGTTTATCAGTGCGTACCAGAGCCTCGCTTCCTGGCGCGCCACCTGCGATCGTCTGTTGAGCTTCCACCAGGCCATGCGTGACAACGAAGAGCGTGCGCCGGCCATCGACGTACAGAATTCGGGCTCGGCGCTGAAGGTGCACAACCTCGGCCTCGACCTGGCTGAAGGTCGTCACCTGCTGACCAACGCCGACATGACCGTGAAGGAGGGCGAGCGTGTAATGCTCAGCGGTCGTTCCGGCAGCGGCAAGTCGACCCTGCTGCGGGCGATGGGACATCTGTGGCCAACCGGCCACGGCAGCATTCGCCTGCCATCGGCGCGCTACCTGTTCCTGCCGCAAAAACCGTATTTGCCGATTGGCACCCTGCGTGATGTCCTCAGTTATCCACAGCCCGGCGATACCTATCCGAAGGAGCGCTACGCGCAGGTGCTGGAAACCTGCCGCTTGCCGCACCTGATTGCCCGTCTCGACGAAGCCAACCACTGGCAGCGCATGTTGTCGCCAGGTGAGCAGCAGCGCCTGGCCTTCGCCCGTGCGCTGCTTTATGCACCGCAATGGCTGTATATGGACGAAGCCACCTCGGCGATGGACGAAGAAGACGAGGCCACGCTGTATCAGGCGCTGATCGATGAGTTGCCGGGGCTGAGCATTGTCAGCGTCGGTCATCGCAGCAGCCTGAAGCGCTTCCACCCGCGGCACATTCGTATCGAGAATGGCCATCTGGTGGATCAGGCTGTGACCGCCTGAAGACCTTGGATCCCTGTGGGAGCGAGCTTGCTCGCGATGCGGAGTGTCAGACATTTAAATATTGAATGTCGTACCGCTATCGCGAGCAGGCTCGCTCCTACAAGGTGATCGTACAACTGCGTTGCGCTATGATGCGCTTTCAGCCGCCGAACTTTTCGAGACAGATGTTCACCATGGAAAACCCGAACGACGCACCACGCCTCCCACGCAAGCGCCGCAGCCTCGCTCAGGAACTGGTGACGGTGCTGTCCGAGCAGATCCGCGACGGCCATCTCAAGCGTGGCGACAAGTTGCCCACCGAGTCGGCCATCATGGATGCCCATGGTGTCAGCCGCACGGTGGTGCGCGAGGCGATTTCCCGTTTGCAGGCGGCAGGGCAAGTGGAAACCCGCCACGGTATCGGCACCTTCGTGCTCGACACGCCGAGCCCGAGCGGTTTCCGTATCGACCCGGCGACCGTGGTGACCTTGCGCGATGTGCTGGCGATCCTGGAACTGCGCATCAGCCTGGAAGTGGAGTCTGCCGGGTTGGCGGCGCAACGCCGCAGTCCGGAACAGTTGGCCAACATGCGCGCCGCCCTCGATGCGTTGAATGAAAGCGCCGCTCACGCCAGTGACGCCGTGGCTTCGGACTTCGCCTTCCACCTCGAAATCGCGCTGTCCACCGGCAACCGTTACTTCACCGACATCATGACCCACCTGGGCACCAGCATCATTCCGCGCACACGGCTGAACTCCGCGCGCCTGGCCCATGACGACCAGCAGCACTACATGGGTCGCCTGAGCCGTGAGCACGAAGAAATCTACGACGCCATTGCCCGTCAGGATTCCGATGCGGCGCGGGCTGCCATGCGTTTGCACCTGACCAACAGCCGTGAGCGGTTGCGTCATGCCCATGAAGAGGCTGAGGCGCAGCGGGGGTAAGTAATTTGCCCTTGTCCTCCATCGTCTGAACTACCGCTATCGCGAGCAGGCTCGCTCCTACAGTGGATCTCGCAACACTGAAGATCACTGTAGGAGCGAGCCTGCTCGCGATAGGGCCGTAACCTATAAAACAAATCCAGTAGTTTTCCCGCATCTTCCGACAACGTATCTCTCAAGCGACCGTTTATCACGGTGCTCGCAACTGTCCTTCTTCCGCTGAAACCCGCTAAAAATCAGGCCAACAGCCTTTCTTGTCGAACAATTTTCATCCCCTGGCGATGAAATGCAGTTGACGGTTGTATTTTAAGTTGTACGATGACCTACAACTTCAGCGCAGGCTGAACGGTTTTCTCACACAACGTCGTTATCCAGGGTGTTCGAATAATGAATCCACAAGAACTGAAGTCCATCCTCTCTTCCGGTCTGCTGTCTTTCCCGGTTACCGATTTCAATGCTCAGGGCGACTTCAATCGCGCGGGTTACATCAAGCGTCTCGAATGGCTGGCCCCATACGGCGCCTCGGCACTGTTCGCCGCGGGCGGCACCGGTGAGTTCTTCTCTCTGGCGGCCAGCGAATATTCGGAAATCATCAAGACTGCGGTCGACACTTGTGCCACCAGCGTGCCAATCCTGGCCGGTGTGGGCGGTTCGACCCGCCAGGCCATCGAATACGCACAGGAAGCCGAGCGTCTGGGCGCCAAGGGCCTGTTGCTGCTACCGCACTACCTGACCGAAGCCAGCCAGGACGGCGTTGCCGCCCACGTTGAAGCCGTGTGCAAATCGGTCAACATCGGCGTGGTGGTCTACAACCGTAACGTCTGCCGCCTGACCGCGCCGCTGCTGGAACGTCTGGCCGAGCGCTGCCCGAACCTGATCGGCTACAAGGATGGCCTGGGTGATATCGAGTTGATGGTGTCGATCCGTCGCCGCCTCGGTGATCGCTTCAGCTACCTGGGTGGCTTGCCGACCGCCGAAGTCTACGCCGCGGCCTACAAGGCGCTGGGCGTGCCGGTCTACTCCTCGGCGGTGTTCAACTTCATCCCGAAAACCGCGATGGACTTCTACCACGCGATCGCTCGTGAAGATCACGCGACCGTCGGCAAGATCATCGACGACTTCTTCCTGCCGTACCTGGACATCCGTAACCGCAAGGCCGGATATGCCGTGAGCATCGTCAAGGCCGGGGCAAAAATCGCCGGCTACGACGCAGGTCCTGTGCGTGCACCGCTGACCGATCTGACCGGCGAGGAGTATGAAATGCTCGCTGCGTTGATCGACAAGCAGGGTGCGCAGTAACACATCCGATTAAGTAAGGCCGCTGAGCAATCAGCGGCCTTTTGCGTGAGGAGATCTCAAAGTGGCAGATGCAAAGTGTTTCGATAACTACATCAACGGCGAATGGGTTGCCGGTGGCGACTATTCGACCAACATCAACCCGTCCGAACTGAGCGACGCCATCGGCGACTACGCCAAGGCTGATCTGGCTCAGGTCCACGCCGCCATCGACGCCGCCCGTGCCGCGTTCCCGGCCTGGTCCACTTCCGGCATTCAGGCGCGTCACGATTCCCTGGATAAAGTCGGTACTGAAATCCTCGCCCGTCGCGAAGAGCTCGGCACCCTGCTGGCCCGGGAAGAGGGCAAGACCCTGCCTGAAGCCATCGGTGAAGTGACCCGCGCCGGTAACATCTTCAAGTTCTTCGCCGGTGAATGCCTGCGTCTGTCCGGCGACTACCTGCCTTCGGTGCGTCCGGGCGTCAACGTTGAAGTCACTCGCGAAGCCCTGGGCGTGGTCGGTCTGATTACCCCATGGAACTTCCCGATTGCCATCCCGGCATGGAAAATCGCCCCGGCCCTGGCCTACGGCAATTGCGTCGTGCTCAAACCCGCGGACCTGGTTCCAGGTTGCGCCTGGGCCCTGGCCGAAATCATCTCCCGCGCAGGCTTCCCGGCCGGTGTGTTCAACCTGGTGATGGGCAGCGGTCGTGTGGTTGGCGATGCGCTGGTCCACAGCCCGAAAGTCGACGGCATCAGCTTCACCGGTTCCGTGGGTGTTGGTCGTCAGATCGCCGTCAGCTGCGTATCGCGCCAGGCCAAGGTCCAGCTGGAAATGGGCGGCAAGAACCCGCAGATCATTCTCGACGACGCCGACCTCAAGCAAGCGGTCGAGCTGTCGGTACAGAGCGCGTTCTACTCCACCGGCCAGCGTTGCACCGCTTCCAGCCGCTTTATCGTCACCGCTGGCATCCACGACCAGTTCGTCGAAGTCATGGCCGAGCGCATGAAGTCGATCAAGGTCGGCCACGCGTTGAAGGCTGGTACCGACATCGGGCCGGTGGTCTCGCAAGCGCAGCTTGAGCAGGACATGAAGTACATCGACATCGGCCAGTCCGAAGGTGCGCGTCTGGTCAGCGGCGGTGGTCTGGTGACCTGCGACACCGAGGGTTACTTCCTCGCGCCAACCCTGTTTGCCAACAGCGAAGCTTCGATGCGCATCAGCCAGGAAGAGATCTTCGGCCCGGTGGCCAACATCGTTCGCGTCGCCGATTACGAAGCTGCGCTGGCCATGGCCAACGACACCGAGTTCGGGCTGTCGGCGGGCATCGCTACCACGTCCCTGAAGTACGCCAACCACTTCAAGCGCCACTCCCAGGCCGGGATGGTGATGGTCAACCTGCCGACCGCCGGTGTGGATTACCACGTTCCGTTCGGTGGGCGTAAAGGTTCATCCTATGGATCACGTGAGCAAGGTCGCTATGCGCAAGAGTTTTACACTGTCGTAAAAACTGCCTACATCGGATCGTAACCCCGCTGCACCCGCGCAAGGTCCTTGCCTAAGGCCTTGCGCGGCACATGACTCTTGAATGTTTTACCCGCATAAAAATAATCAGTGGGAGTACATCTACATGCAATCGACCAAGCCGACTCACGTCCGCTATTTGATCCTGCTCATGCTGTTTCTGGTGACCACGATCAACTACGCCGACCGCGCTACCATCGCAATCGCCGGCTCCAGCCTGCAAAAAGACCTCGGCATCGACGCCGTTACCCTCGGCTACATCTTCTCCGCATTCGGTTGGGCCTACGTGGCCGGGCAAATCCCCGGTGGCTGGTTGCTGGACCGTTTCGGCTCGAAAAAAATCTACGCACTGAGCATCTTCACCTGGTCGCTGTTCACCGTGCTGCAGGGCTATGTCGGCGAGTTCGGCATGTCTACCGCAGTGGTCGCGCTGTTCATGCTGCGCTTTTTGGTGGGCCTGGCCGAAGCGCCATCCTTCCCCGGCAACGCGCGCATCGTGGCGGCCTGGTTCCCGACCGCTGAACGCGGTACTGCCTCGGCTATCTTCAACTCCGCGCAGTACTTCGCCACCGTGCTGTTCGCACCGCTGATGGGCTGGATCGTCTTCACCTTCGGCTGGCAGCACGTGTTCATTGTCATGGGCGTGATCGGCATGGTGTTCTCGCTGGTCTGGCTGAAAGTTATCCACAGCCCGCGTCAACACCCGATGATCAACGATGCCGAGTTCAAGCACATCGCCGACAATGGTGGCATGGTCGACCTGGATCAGGACAAGGCCAAAGGTTCGGCCAAACGCAGCGAGGGTCCGAAATGGGACTACGTGCGCCAGTTGCTGACCAACCGCATGATGCTGGGCGTGTACCTGAGCCAGTACTGCATCAACGCCATCACTTATTTCTTCCTGACCTGGTTCCCGGTGTACCTGGTGCAGGAACGCGGCATGACCATTCTCAAGGCCGGTTTTATTGCCTCCTTGCCGGCGATCTGCGGCTTCATCGGTGGTGTGCTCGGCGGGGTGATTTCCGATTACCTGCTGCGCAAAGGCCATTCCCTGACCTTCGCCCGCAAAGCGCCGATCATTGCCGGCCTGCTGGTTTCCAGCAGCATTGTGGCTTGCAACTATGTGGACATCGAATGGATGGTCGTGGGCTTCATGGCTCTGGCGTTCTTCGGTAAAGGCGTGGGCGCGCTGGGCTGGGCCGTGGTCTCCGACACCTCGCCGAAGCAGATCGCCGGTCTGAGTGGCGGCCTGTTCAACATGTTCGGCAACATCGCCTCGATCACCACCCCGATCGTCATCGGTTACATCATCAGCTCCACCGGTTCGTTCAAATGGGCGTTGGTGTTCGTCGGTTGCAACGCTTTGGTCGCGGTGTTCAGCTATCTGGTGATCGTGGGCCCGATCAAGCGCGTGGTGCTAAAAGAGCCGCCAGCGAACGGTACTGAAGCCCCTGGCAAATTGTCTCAAGCGCATTCCTGAGGAGCGGCGTCATGCAGTTGATTGAACATTCCGACTCGCCGCGCTACATCCGCCTGCACGAGCGGGATAACGTAGTGATCGTGGTCAATGATCAGGGTGTACCGGCCGGTACCAAGTTTGCGGACGGCCTGGTTACCGTGGACTTCGTGCCACAGAGCCACAAGGTCACCCTGGAAGACATTCCCGAAGGTGGCCAGGTGATTCGTTACGGCCAGGTCATTGGCTATGCCTTGCAGCCGATTCCCCGCGGCAGTTGGGTCAAGGAAGATCAACTGCGCATGCCGACCGCGCCACCGCTGGACAGCCTGCCGCTGTCCACCGATGTGCCGGCCGCGCAGGCACCGCTGGAAGGCTTCACTTTCGAGGGTTATCGCAACGCCGACGGCACCGTCGGCACGCGCAACATTCTCGGCATCACTACCACCGTGCAGTGCGTGACCGGGGTGCTCGATCATGCGGTCAAGCGCATCAAGGACGAGTTGTTGCCCAAGTACCCGCACGTCGACGACGTGGTGGCGCTGACCCACAGCTACGGCTGTGGCGTGGCTATCACTGCGACTGACGCGTACATCCCGATCCGCACCGTGCGCAACCTGGCACGCAACCCCAACCTGGGCGGCGAAGCCTTGGTTATCAGCCTGGGCTGCGAGAAATTGCAGGCCGGGCAGGTGATGCACGACAACGACAGCTCGGTGGATTTGAGCGAGCCATGGCTGTACCGCTTGCAGGACTCCAGTCACGGCTTCACCGAAATGATCGAACAGATCATGGAGCTGGCCGAGACACGCTTGAAGAAGCTCGATCAACGTCGCCGGGAAACCGTGCCGGCGTCCGAGCTGATCCTTGGCATGCAATGCGGCGGCAGTGATGCGTTCTCCGGCATCACCGCCAACCCGGCGCTCGGTTATGCCTCGGACCTGCTGCTGCGGGCCGGTGCAACGGTGATGTTTTCCGAAGTCACCGAAGTGCGCGATGCCATTTATCTGCTGACCTCCCGTGCGGAAAACCAGGACGTCGCCCAGGAACTGGTGCGGGAAATGGACTGGTACGACCGTTACCTGGCCAAGGGCGAGGCGGATCGCAGTGCCAACACCACGCCGGGCAACAAGAAGGGCGGGTTGTCGAACATTGTCGAGAAATCCCTGGGATCGATCGTCAAGTCCGGCAGCAGCGCGATCAACGGCGTGCTTGGCCCTGGCGAGCGTTTCAAGCGCAAAGGCCTGATCTTCTGTGCGACCCCGGCCAGTGACTTTGTCTGCGGGACGCTGCAACTGGCGGCGGGGATGAACCTGCATGTGTTCACTACCGGTCGCGGCACGCCTTACGGGCTGGCCATGGCGCCGGTCGTGAAGGTTTCGACCCGGACCGAACTGGCGCAACGCTGGCCGGACCTGATCGACATTGACGCCGGGCGCATTGCCACCGGCCGCGCATCGATCGAGGAGCTGGGCTGGGAGTTGTTCCACTACTACCTGGACGTAGCCAGCGGCAAGAAACAGACCTGGGCCGAGCAGCACAAGCTGCATAACGACATCACCCTGTTCAACCCGGCGCCGATCACCTGAGACTGTGGCGAGGGAGCTTGCTCCCGCTGGACTGCGTAGCAGTCCCATCTTTTGGGGCCGCTTCGCGACCCAGCGGGACGGTGCGGCGTTCCGACAAGCGCCCTCGCCACATGTGATTCATTGCCTGTTCAAGAGGGCGATCCAGCAGGCGCCGAAGCCCTCAGTGGCTTATCATTAGCCTCCTAACGACGCCCACCAAGGTTACCCCCTGCATGCTGGCAATTTTCCTCGAAACCCTGAACATCACCGCGCCGGTGTTTGCCATGCTGTTTCTGGGGGTGCTGCTCAAGCGCATCGACTGGATCAACGACAACTTCATCCACACCGCGTCGGCCCTGGTGTTCAACGTCACCATGCCGGCGTTGCTGTTTCTGGGCATCCTGCATGCCGACCTGCACGCGGCATTGCAGCCGGCGCTGCTGATCTATTTCTCCCTCGCGACCCTGGTGTGTTTTGCCATCGCCTGGGGCTGGGCGATCTGGAAGTGCCCGCGGGAAGATCGGGGGATCTACACCCAAGGTGCCTTTCGCGGTAATAACGGGGTCATCGGCCTGGCGCTGGCGGCAAGCATGTATGGCGACTACGGGATTTCCCTCGGGGCGATCCTCGCGGCGCTGGTGATCCTGTTCTACAACACCCTCTCGACCATCGTGCTGGCGGTGTACAGCCCGGTGATCAAGTCCGATCCGTGGAGCATCTGCAAAAGCGTGTTCAGCAATCCGCTGATCATCAGTGTGATTGCGGCTGCACCCTTCGCCTATTTCAAGATCGGCTTGCCGGGCTGGCTGGAAACCTCAGGCCAGTACCTGGCGCAAACCACCTTGCCGCTAGCGCTGATCTGCATCGGCGGCACGCTGTCCCTGGCAGCACTGCGCAAAAGCGGCAGCATGGCGCTCAGTTCAAGCCTGGTGAAGATGATCAGCTTGCCGGTACTGGCGACACTGGGGGCGTGGTTGTGGGGCTTTCGTGGGGCGGAGTTGGGAATTCTGTTCCTGTACTTCGGCAGCCCGACCGCCGCAGCCAGTTTCGTCATGGCCCGGGCGGCGGATGGCAATCACGAGCTGGCGGCGGCGATTATCGTGATCACCACGCTGATGGCGGCGGTCACCACCAATGTCGGGATCTTCTTTTTGCAGTGGGGTGGGTGGATCTGACCCTGGAATTCGTGGAGTTCTTCAGGGCGCCATCGCGAGCAAGCTCGCGATGGCGCCAGATCAGGCAGCCTGAATTTCAATGACTCACTCCGGCTTCTGGTAACTGTCGATCACTTCCTGCGCCGCCCGAAACGCATCGATCGCCGCCGGCACACCGGCATACACCGCGCAATGCAGCAGCGCCTCGCGAATCTCATCCACAGTGCAGCCGTTGTTCAGCGCACCGCGCACATGTCCTTTCAATTCCTGCGGGCACTTGAGTGCAGTCAGGGCGGCAAGGGTGATCAGGCTGCGGGTTTTCAGCGGCAGGCCTTCGCGATTCCACACGCCGCCCCAGGCGTGTTCATTGACGAAATCCTGCAGCGGCTGGGTGAATTCGGTGGCATTGCCCAGTGCGCGGTCGACAAAGGCGTCGCCCATCACTTGGCGGCGGACTTCAACGCCGGGTTTTTTATTCTCGGTCATGGGGCTTCCCTCTTATGGTGTTGGCGATGCCAGGCGCGTAGCGACGTAAACAGCAAAAACGCCACCAACGCCGGCAGGACGAAAAACAGCATCAAGTGTTCCAGCTTGCCGGCCAGTGGCATGCCGGTGGTGAACGACACCACGTGCAGCCCATACGCCAGGTACAAACCCAGAAACAGCAGGCCTTCGGCGCGGGTCACCCGGTAGCCGGAGTAGAACACCGGCAGGCACAGCGCCGCGACGCCGAGCATCACCGGCAGGTCGAAATCCAGGGCGTTGGGCGACACCGACAGCGGCGACGGCGCCACCAGCGCGGTAAAGCCGAGCACGCCCAGGAGGTTGAACAGGTTGCTGCCAATCACGTTGCCCACGGCAATCTCGCGCTCACCGCGCATTGCCGCGATCAACGAAGTGGCCAGCTCAGGCAGTGATGTGCTGACGGCGACGATGGTCAGGCCGATGATCCGCTCCGACAACCCAAGATCGGTGGCGACCGCAACCGCTGCACCCAGCAGCAAGTGCCCGGCGTACACCAGCATCGCCAGGCCGGCGATGATCATCAGCACGCTGCTCAGCCATGACGCTTGCACGGCGTGATCATGGCTCGATACCGGGCGTGCCGAGTGTCGTGACTGGCGCAGCAGCAAGCCCAGGTAAATCGCCAGTGCTGTCAGCAACATCACGCCGTCGGCACGGGTCAGTTCTTCATTCCAGGCGAGTACGAACACCAACAGGCTGGCGCCGATCATCAATGGAATATCCAGGCGCACCAATTGCCGGGAAACCCGCAAAGGAATGATCAGCGCGGACAACCCGAGGGTGACGAGGATGTTGAAAATGCTGCTGCCGATCACACTGCCGACGGCGATGTCGGCATTGTGCGCCAGGGTCGCTTGCAGGCTGATCGCCATCTGCGGTGCGCTGCTGCCGAGGGCGACGATGGTCAGGCCGATGATCAGTGGTCGTACGTGCAACCGCGCGGCGATGCGTACGGCGGCGCGCACCATCAATTCGGCGCCGACAATCAGCAGGAACAATCCGCTGACTAATTCGATCACACTGATCAGGGGTAAATCGGCTAGTCCGAAAATGGTCGGGGCTCCATCGGTCAGTCGTCGAGGGCTTGCACGCGAACCCGTGCGGTGCCGCTGCTCAGCATGCCCAGGCGCTCGGCGGCTTCCCGGGACAGGTCGATCAGGCGGCCACGGGTGTGCGGCCCGCGATCATTGATGCGTACCACGCAGGATTTGTCGTTATTCAGATTGGTGACCTTCACCCGTGTACCAAAGGGTAGCTGGCGATGGGCGGCGGTCATGGAATTCATGTTGAAACGCTCGCCGTTGGCGGTGCGTTTGCCTTGGTGTTTGGCGCCGTAGTACGAAGCCACGCCGGTTTTATCGTAGCCGTGCGGATCGACGGTGTCGGTGCTGGCGCAACCAGCCAACAGAGAGAGCAGGGCGCAGGCGCCGAACAGACGTTTCATTCAAGGTTTTCCCGAAACAATTGTGGGAGTAGAGCCAATGTGGCGAGGGGCTTGCCCCCGTTGGACTGCGCAGCAGTCCCAAAATTTCGAACACGATTTGTCAGATACAAACCGAATCCGGAAATTGGGGCCGCTTCGCGACCCAACGGGGCGATGCGGCGTTCCGACAAGCCCCCTCGCCACAAAAGCTCGCTCCCACAGGAGATGGAGCCAGATTTAAGAGCTGGCTCCATCCTCATCAGCCTTCGAGCTTGCTTTTGAGCAGTTCGTTGACCTGTTGCGGGTTGGCCTTGCCTTTGGAGGCTTTCATGGCCTGGCCGACGAAGAAGCCGAACATCTTGCCGCGCTTGGTTTCGTCTGCCGCGCGGTATTGTTCGACCTGCTCGGCGTTGGCCGCGAGCATTTCGTCCAGCACCGCCGAGATGGCACCGGTGTCGGTCACTTGCTTGAGGCCGCGCTTGTCGATGATCTCGTCCGCGCTGCCTTCGCCGTTGGCCATCGCTTCAAACACCACCTTGGCGATCTTGCCGGAGATGGTGTTGTCCTTGATGCGCAACAGCATGCCGCCCAGAAGCTCTGCGGAAACCGGAGACTCTTCGATGTCCAGGCCTTGCTTGTTGAGCAGGCTGCCCAACTCGACCATCACCCAGTTCGCCGCCAGTTTGGCGTCGCCGCCGATGCTCGCGACTTTCTCGAAGTAGTCGGCTTGCTCGCGGCTGGTGGCCAGGACGCTGGCGTCATAGACCGACAGACCAAATTGCTCCTGGAAACGCTCGCGTTTTTGCGGTGGCAATTCCGGTAGGGTGGCGCGCACGTCGTCGAGGAACGAGTTCTCGATGACCACCGGCAGCAGGTCCGGATCGGGGAAGTAACGGTAGTCGTTGGCTTCCTCTTTGCTGCGCATCGGACGGGTTTCGTCCTTGTTCGGATCGTACAGGCGCGTCTGCTGGATCACCTTGCCGCCGTCTTCGATCAATTCGATCTGACGCTGGATTTCGCTGTTGATCGCCTTCTCGATGAAGCGGAACGAGTTGACGTTCTTGATCTCGCAGCGGGTGCCGAATTCGACCTGGCCTTTCGGGCGGATCGACACGTTGCAGTCGCAACGCAGCGAGCCTTCGGCCATGTTGCCGTCGCAGATGCCCAGGTAGCGCACCAGCGCGTGGATCGCCTTGACGTAGGCCACGGCTTCCTTGGCGCTGCGCATGTCCGGCTCGGAAACGATTTCCAGCAACGGCGTGCCGGCACGGTTCAGGTCGATGCCGCTGGCGCCGCTGAATTCTTCGTGCAGGCTCTTGCCGGCGTCTTCTTCCAGGTGCGCGCGGGTGATGCCGACACGTTTGACCGTGCCGTCTTCCAGGGCGATGTCCAGATGGCCCTTGCCGACGATCGGCAACTCCATCTGGCTGATCTGGTAGCCCTTGGGCAGGTCCGGGTAGAAGTAGTTCTTGCGGGCGAACACGTTGTGCTGGCCGATCTCGGCGTCAATCGCCAGACCGAACATCACCGCCATGCGCACTGCTTCCTGGTTCAGTACCGGCAGAACGCCAGGCATGCCCAGATCGATCAGGCTGGCCTGGGTGTTCGGCTCGGAACCGAACGTGGTGGAACTACCGGAAAAGATTTTCGACCGGGTGGTGAGCTGGGTGTGAATCTCCAGCCCGATCACGACTTCCCATTGCATGTGTGTCTCCTCAGAAGCCGGTTGGGGTGCGGGTGTGCCAGTCAGTGTTCAACTGGTACTGGTGCGCAACGTTGAGCAAGCGGCCTTCCTGGAAATACGGGGCGAGCAGTTGCACGCCGACCGGCAGACCGTCGACAAAACCTGCTGGCATGGACAGGCCCGGCAAACCCGCGAGGTTGGCGGTGATGGTGTAGACGTCTTCCAGGTACGCAGCGACCGGGTCGCTGTTCTTGGCGCCAAGCTTCCAGGCCGGGTTCGGCGTGGTTGGGCCGAGGATGATGTCGACCTCATTGAAGGCCGCCATGAAGTCGTTCTTGATCAAACGACGAATCTTCTGCGCCTTCAGGTAGTAGGCGTCGTAGTAACCGGCGGACAGCGCGTAGGCACCGACCATGATCCGGCGCTGTACTTCCGGGCCGA
The DNA here is from genome assembly GCF_019947365.1 of Pseudomonas sp. GL-R-26. Classification (NCBI taxonomy): domain Bacteria; kingdom Pseudomonadati; phylum Pseudomonadota; class Gammaproteobacteria; order Pseudomonadales; family Pseudomonadaceae; genus Pseudomonas; species Pseudomonas sp. GL-R-26. The sequence continues at coordinate 24,590 of NZ_JAGYGI010000014.1, forward strand.
AGCCTTCGCTACGCGAGCGTTTGTACAGGTCTTCGAGGTTTTTCGGGTCTTCGCAGCGATAGCCAAAGCGCACGCCGTCAAAACGCGACAGGTTGGACGAGGCTTCCGCCGGGGCGATCACGTAGTACGCAGGGATCGCGTGCTGCATGTTCGGCAGGCTGATTTCCTTGATTACGGCGCCGAGCTTTTCCAGCTCCTTGACGCTGTTGTGGATCAGCTCGGCGATGCGCGGGTCGAGACCGGCGCTGAAGTATTCCTTCGGCACGCCGATGCGCAGGCCTTGCAGCGAACCGTTGAGGCTGGCGCCGTAGTCCGGCACGGGCTCATCGATGCTGGTTGAGTCGTTCGGATCGAAGCCGGCCATACCTTGCAACAATATTGCGCAGTCTTCGGCGGTGCGTGCCATCGGGCCGCCCTGGTCGAGGCTGGACGCGTAGGCAATCATGCCCCAGCGCGAAACACGACCGTAGGTCGGTTTCAGGCCGGTGAGGTTGGTCAGGGCCGCAGGCTGACGGATCGAACCGCCAGTGTCGGTGCCGGTGGCTGCCGGCAACAGACGAGCGGCAACCGCCGCAGCGGAGCCGCCGGACGAACCGCCCGGCACGTGTTCCAGGTTCCACGGGTTTTTCACCGCGCCGTAGTAGCTCGACTCGTTGGCCGAACCCATGGCGAATTCGTCCATGTTGGTCTTGCCCAGGGTCACGGCCCCGGCAGCGGCCAGCTTGGCGACGACGGTGGCGTCGTACGGTGCCTTGAAGTTGTCGAGCATCTTCGAGCCGCAGCTGGTGCGAATGCCCTGGGTGCAGAACAGGTCTTTGTGGGCGATCGGCGCGCCGAGCAGGGCGCCGCTCTCACCATTGGCCCGGCGGGCGTCAGCGGCTTTCGCCTGCGTCAGCGCCAGGTCTTCGGTGAGGCTGATGAAACTGTTGAGCTGTGGATCGAGCTGGACGATGCGCGCCAGCAGGACCTTGGTCAGCTCTTCGGAGGAAAACTTTTTATCGGCGAGTCCGCGGGCGATCTCGGCCAGAGTCAATTGATGCATTGCAGGCTCTTTCCCTATTAGTCGATGACTTTCGGAACCAGGTACAGGCCGTTTTCGACCGCTGGTGCGATGGACTGGTAGGCCTCGCGGTGATTGGTCTCGGTCACGACGTCTGCGCGCAGGCGCTGGTTGGCTTCCAATGGGTGGGCCAGCGGTTCGATACCGTCGGTATTGACCGCCTGCATTTCGTCGACCAGCCCGAGAATGCTGTTGAGGGCCGAAGTGATGTGTGGAAGATCGGCATCATTGAGGCCAAGGCAGGCCAGATGAGCGATTTTTTCCACGTCGGAGCGTTCAAGCGCCATAGGGATTCTCCAGTGGAAAACAAAACGGACGGCGTCCGTGTGTTAGATTGTCGGAACACTACCGCACTTCTACGGTCATAAGGCCGCGATTGTGGGGCTTGGTGCACAGAAAAGCGGCCAATTTAACATATTGGCGCCTTGCCCAAAATCCCTGTCGTTGTTAGAGTTTGCCGCACTTTTTTACCCACGCGTTGCCTAGGGTCCCTTTCCCATGTTCAAGAAACTGCGTGGCATGTTTTCCAGCGATCTTTCCATTGACCTGGGCACTGCCAACACCCTTATTTACGTGCGCGAGCGCGGTATCGTCCTGAATGAGCCCTCCGTTGTGGCCATTCGGACACACGGTAACCAGAAAAGTGTCGTTGCTGTCGGCACCGAAGCCAAGCGCATGCTGGGCCGTACGCCGGGCAACATTGCTGCCATTCGTCCGATGAAGGACGGCGTGATCGCCGACTTCAGCGTTTGCGAAAAAATGCTGCAGTACTTTATCAACAAGGTTCACGAAAACAGCTTCCTGCAGCCTAGCCCTCGCGTGTTGATCTGCGTTCCGTGCAAATCCACCCAGGTTGAGCGTCGTGCCATCCGTGAATCGGCCCTTGGTGCCGGTGCCCGTGAAGTATTCCTGATCGAAGAGCCAATGGCCGCTGCGATCGGTGCCGGCCTGCCGGTAGAAGAAGCTCGCGGTTCGATGGTCGTGGATATCGGTGGCGGTACCACTGAAATCGCGCTGATCTCCCTGAACGGTGTGGTTTACGCCGAATCCGTCCGCGTTGGCGGCGACCGCTTCGACGAAGCGATCATCACCTACGTGCGTCGCAACTACGGCAGCCTGATCGGTGAGTCCACCGCCGAGCGCATCAAGCAGGAAATCGGTACCGCCTACCCGGGCGGCGAAGTTCGCGAAGTCGACGTTCGTGGCCGTAACCTGGCCGAAGGCGTTCCACGTGCATTCACCCTGAACTCCAACGAAGTGCTGGAAGCTCTGCAAGAGTCCCTGGCTACCATCGTTCAGGCCGTGAAAAGCGCCCTGGAGCAATCGCCGCCAGAACTGGCTTCCGACATCGCCGAGCGTGGCCTGGTACTGACCGGTGGTGGCGCCTTGCTGCGTGACCTGGACAAATTGCTGGCCCAGGAGACTGGTCTGCCGGTGATCGTTGCCGAAGACCCGCTGACCTGCGTTGCTCGCGGCGGTGGCCGTGCATTGGAAATGATGGATAAACACACCATGGACCTGCTTTCCAGCGAGTAAGTCGCCGGATTGCCTCTATGCTGTTGAGCGCGCAGGCGGCACTTTGCAGTGCTGCCTGTTCGCGTTTATCTTCTGTCAGTCTGCATCCAGGCCGGATTGCCGCCGTATGAATAAACAGAACATTTGCCTGGGAGGAGCGGCTTATTAAACCGCTTTTCACCAAGGGCCCTTCACTGGGCGTGCGCCTGTTGGTGCTGGTCGTGCTATCGGTCGCGCTGATGGTGGTCGATGCCCGTTTCAGTCTGCTCAAGCCTGCACGCAGCCAGATGTCGCTGGTGCTGATGGACGCTTACTGGATCACCGACCTGCCTGGACGATTGTGGGAAGGCGTTGCCAGTCAGTTTGGCAGCCGGACCGAACTCGTCGCCGAAAACGAAAAACTCAAGACCGAGAACCTGCTGTTGCAGGGGCGCATGCAGAAGCTGGCCGCCCTGACCGAGCAGAACGTTCGGCTGCGCGAGTTGCTCAACTCTTCGGCCCTGGTCAACGAGAAGGTCGAAGTGGCCGAGTTGATCGGCATGGACCCCAACCCCTTCACCCATCGCATCATCATCAATAAAGGTGAGCGCGACGGCGTGGTCCTCGGTCAGCCGGTACTCGATGCCCGTGGCCTGATGGGCCAGGTGGTCGAGTTGATGCCTTACACCTCCCGCGTCTTGCTGCTGACCGATACCACCCACAGCATTCCGGTGCAGGTGAACCGTAACGGTTTGCGGGCGATTGCCAGCGGCACCGGCAACCCGGAGCGTCTCGAGTTGCGGCATGTGGCCGATACCGCCGACATCAAGGAGGGCGACTTGCTGGTCAGCTCCGGCCTCGGTCAGCGTTTCCCGGCCGGTTATCCGGTGGCGACGGTCAAGGAAGTGATTCACGATTCCGGCCAGCCGTTTGCCATTGTCCGCGCCGTTCCGACCGCCGCCTTGAACCGTAGCCGTTACCTGCTGCTGGTGTTCAGCGACAACCGGACTGCCGAGGAGCGCGTCAACGCTGCCGCCCAGGCCCAGGAAAGCCTGGATGCACAGGGTGGTGGACCGATCATTCCGGCGACGGTTCCGAAACTGGTCAGCCCTGCGGTCCCCGCTGCACCGGCCGCCGCACCGGCGATTCCTGCCACGGCGGTGCCTGCGGCCACCGCGCCAGCCAAGCCAGCCAAGCCAGTCACCACGCCAGCCAAGCCTGCGGCAGCTAAACCGCCGGCGGCGCAACCCGCTGCCGCGAAGCCTGCCGCCAAACCGCCAGTCTCCGCGCCGGCCACTCCAGTGGGGAGAGAATAATGGGCGGTGTAAAAGCATCCCGAAACGGCTGGATAGTCTGGCTGACGTTTGCCGTCGGCCTGCTGCTGAGTGTTTCGCCTCTGCCGCAATTCATGGAAATCCTGCGCCCGCTGTGGCTGGCCTTGTTGCTGGCATTCTGGGCGTTGAACCTGCCGCAGACCGTCGGGATGGTGACGGCGTTTTGCCTGGGGCTGGCCGAAGACGTGCTCTACGGTACCTTGCTGGGTCAGAATGCCTTGATCCTGACACTCATCACCTATCTGGTGCTGGCGCTGCAGCAACGCCTGCGGATGTTCCCGATGTGGCAGCAGAGCCTGGTGATCCTGGTGATCTTCGGCCTCGCCCAGCTGGTACAACTGTGGCTCAGTGCCTTGACCGGCAATCGTCAGCCGACGCTGGCGCTGGTGCTGCCGGCACTGGTCAGCGCATTGCTCTGGCCCTGGATCAGTTTCGGTTTGCGCGGACTGCGTCGACGCTACAAAATCAATTAATTCGCTCAGGCATTGGACAGGGAGAGGTCTTGATGAAACGGTTGTACCTCGCCTCTGGTTCGCCGCGTCGACGTGAACTGCTCACGCAGATCGGTGTTCCGTTCTCCGCTATCAGTGCGGATATCGATGAAACTCCTTTAGCTCAAGAATCCCCGTCGGCCTACGTCGAGCGCCTGGCGCGTGGCAAGGCCGAGATCGGGCGCGGCAGCATCGTGTCTGACGAACCGTTCTGCGTGCTCGGCGCCGATACCGCCGTGGTGCTCGATGGAAAAATTCTCGGCAAACCGGTTGATCAAGCGGATGCGTGCGCCATGCTGATGATGCTGTCAGGGTGTGAGCATGAAGTCCTGACCGCGATTGCCGTGCTCGATGGCGAACGTTGCGAATCCCGGGTTGTCACCAGTCGCGTGCGTTTTCGGGATATCGGCCGTGAAGAAGCCGTGGCCTACTGGGCCAGCGGTGAACCGCGGGACAAGGCGGGCGGTTATGGCATTCAAGGACTGGGTGCGGTGTTTGTCGCCGGGCTCGATGGAAGTTATTCAGCGGTGGTCGGACTGCCGCTTTGCGAAACCGCGGAACTGCTCGGCCATTTCGGCATACCCTGTTGGCAACCCCGGAACGCGCTTTAAGCGTCTTCCTGAACAGATGCGGCCATTATCGTGAACATGCCTGAACGAGACCCTGCCATGAGTGAAGAGATCCTGATCAACATCACGCCGATGGAGTCGCGCGTGGCGGTGGTCGAAAACGGTGTCCTGCAAGAGGTCCACGTCGAGCGTACGCAAAAGCGCGGGATCGTCGGCAACATCTATAAAGGCAAAGTCGTGCGGGTATTGCCGGGAATGCAGGCGGCATTCGTCGATATCGGCCTGGACCGTGCCGCGTTCATTCATGCGTCGGAAATTTCCCTGCGTGAAGGCCCCGCGGTCGAGAGCATCAGTGCACTGGTGCACGAAGGCCAGAGCCTGGTGGTGCAAGTGACCAAGGACCCAATCGGTTCCAAAGGCGCACGCCTGACCACCCAGCTTTCGATTCCTTCGCGTTACCTGGTGTACATGCCGCGCACCGCTCACGTCGGCATTTCCCTGAAGATCGAAGACGAAGCCGAGCGCGAACGCCTCAAGCAAGTGGTCACCGACTGCGTGGCCAAGGAAGGGATCAAGGAGGCCGGCGGTTTCATCCTGCGCACGGCAGCCGAAGGTGCCGGTGCGGATGAAATCCTCATGGACATCCGTTACCTGCGCCGTCTCTGGGATCAGATCAACGCCCAGATCAAAACCATCAGTGCGCCTAGCGTGATCTACGAAGACCTCGGTCTGGCGCTGCGCACCCTGCGTGACCTGGTGAGCCCGAAAATCGAGAAGATCCGCATCGACTCCCGGGAAACTTTCCAGAAAACCACGCAATTCGTCGCCGAACTGATGCCCGAGATTGCCGACCGCCTGGAGCATTACCCGGGCGAGCGGCCGATTTTCGACCTGTATGGCGTCGAAGACGAAATCCAGAAGGCACTCGAGCGCAAGGTCCCGCTCAAGTCCGGCGGTTATCTGGTGGTCGATCCGGCGGAAGCCATGAGCACCATCGACGTCAATACCGGGGCATTTGTCGGCCATCGCAATCTCGAAGAGACCATCTTCAAGACCAACCTCGAAGCCGCGACGGCCATCGCCCGTCAATTGCGCCTGCGTAACCTGGGCGGAATCATCATCATCGACTTCATCGACATGGAAGATGAAGAACACCAGCGCCAGGTGTTGCGCACCCTCGAAAAGCAACTGGAACGCGATCACGCCAAGACCAACATCATCGGTATCACCGAGTTGGGCCTGGTGCAGATGACCCGCAAGCGCACCCGCGAAAGCCTTGAACAAGTGCTGTGTGAGCCGTGCAATGCCTGTCAGGGGCGGGGCAAGCTCAAGACCCCGGAAACCGTCTGCTACGAAATCTTCCGTGAAATCCTGCGCGAGGCTCGCGCCTATCAGGCGGAAGGCTATCGTGTATTGGCAAACCAGAAAGTGGTGGACCGCCTGCTCGACGAAGAGTCGGGCAACGTCGCGGAGCTCGAAGGGTTTATCGGGCGTACCATCCGTTTTCAGGTCGAAACCATGTATTCCCAGGAACAATACGACGTGGTGTTGCTCTGAAGCATTTCGTTTTGATTGTTCGAGAAGGGCTGGCCTCAGCTTTTTGCAAAACTTTTGCCATGGGAGCCACCTGACATGGATCGTCTGACACGCATTTTGGCCGCACTGACCCGCTGGGGTCTGGGCCTGTGCGCGTTGGTTTTGGTGTTGATGGCGCTCTACGTCAGCCTGGGCCGGGAGCTGACGCCCTTAGTCGCCGAGTACCGTGCCGACATCGAAACCAAAGCCAGCGATGCCTTGGGCATGCCGTTGCAGATCGGCGAGCTCGAAGGCAACTGGAGTGGATTCGCCCCCATATTGATGGCCCGCGACGTGACGGTCGGCGAGGGCGCCAATGCCTTGCGCCTGGATCAGGTGCGCGCGGTACCGGACCTTTGGGCCAGCCTGTTGGCCCGTCAGGTACGCATCGCTCATCTGGAATTCAGTGGCCTGAAGATCAACCTCAAGCAAGCTGAGGACGGTCAGTGGGCGCTGGAAGGTTTGCCGGTGCAGCAGGACCAGCCAACCGATCCGGAACAACTGCTCAATCGCATGCAGATGATCCAGCAACTGTCGGTGCTCGACAGCCAGGTGACCTTGCAGCCGTTTGGCGAATCGCCGCTGACCCTGACTTATGTCGGCCTGAATCTGAAAACCGGGGCGTCGCGGCAGCGGCTCGACGCGCGGCTGACCCTGCCTGACGGGCAACCGGTAGCCATGAGTCTGCGTACCCGTATTCGAGCCAGCGAATGGAAGGACGGTGAAGCCGAGGGCTACCTGAGCCTGCCGCAAAGCGACTGGTCGAAGTGGTTGCCTGAACGTCTGACCCAAGAGTGGAGTTTTTCCGAGATCAAGGCCGGCGGCGAGCTGTGGGTGACCTGGGGCAAAGGCACCTTGCAAAGCGCTGCAGTGCGATTGAACGCGCCACAACTCAAGGGCGCGTACGATGAGCGCAAGCCGATCCAGATCGATAACCTGGCGCTCAATGGATACTTCCAGCGCAGTGCCAAAGGCGCGTCGGTGACTCTGGACTCCCTGGCGATGAACCTTGGCGAGACCCGCTGGGAGACGCATTTGCAGCTCACGCAAAGCGCCGCCACTGATAAAACCGTAGAGCTCTGGCAGCTGCAAGCCGACCGGGTTGATCTCACTCCACTTACCCCGCTGCTCAACGCCCTGGCGCCGTTGCCAGAAGGTTTGGCCACGGTCGTCGAGCGGCTCAAAGTCACGGGTAGCCTGCGTAACGTGCTGGTCGACTTCCGCCCCAATGCCACTGACGACAGCAAGTTCGGGTTCGCCGCCAACCTTGATCAGGTAGGCTTCGACGCCTATCACGGTGCTCCGGCGGCGCGGAATGTCAGTGGCAGCATCAGCGGTGACCTGGGGCAAGGCGAGCTGCGCATGGACAGCAAGGATTTCATGCTGCACCTGGACCCGATTTTCGCCAAGCCGTGGCAGTACATTCAGGCCAATGCGCGGCTGACCTGGAAACTCGATAAAGAAAGTTTCACCCTGATCGCGCCGTATCTGAAAGTGCTGGGCGAGGAAGGCAAGATCGCCGGCGACTTCCTGATTCGCCTGCATTTCGATCACACCCAGGAAGACTACATGGACCTGCGGGTCGGCATGGTGGACGGCGACGGTCGCTACACCGCCAAGTACTTGCCGACGGTCCTCAGCCCGGCGCTGGACGAATGGCTGCGCACGGCGATTCTCAAGGGCGCGGTGGATCAGGGTTTCTTCCAGTATCAGGGGTCGCTCAACCACGGTGCCGCGGATGTCGATCGCAGCATCAGCCTGTTCTTCAAGGTTCACGATGCCGAACTGGCCTTCCAGCCGGGCTGGCCCCATGTCAGCAAGGTCAGCGGCGATGTGTTTGTCGAAGACAGCGGCGTGCGGATTCTGGCCAGCAAGGGCCAGTTGCTCGACACCCAGGTCAACGATATCTACGTCAACATTCCCCATGTGCCGGCCGGGCAGAACTCTCATTTGTTCCTCGATGGCGGATTTGCCGGCGGTTTGGGCGATGGCCTGAAAATCCTCCAGGAAGCGCCGATCGGCACCGGGGCAACCTTTGCCGGCTGGGAAGGTGAGGGTGACCTGCAGGGTAAGTTGAAGCTGGATATTCCCCTGGCGAAAGGCGAGGAGCCGAAGATCCTCGTCGATTTCAAGACCGCCAAGGCACGCTTGAAACTGGCCGAACCTGTGCTGGAACTGACCCAGCTCAAAGGTGATTTCCGCTTCGATAGCGGCAAAGGCCTGAGCGGGCAGAACATCAGCGCCCGGGCGTTCGACAAGCCCGTCACTGCACAGATTTTTGCCGATGGCAGCCCGGGCAAGCTCAATACCCGGGTGGCCGCGTCAGGGCAGGTCGAGGTCAAGAAACTGACCGACTGGCTGAAGGTGACCCAGCCTCTGCCGGTGAGTGGCGTAATCCCTTATCAACTGCAACTGACCCTGGACGGCGCCGACAGCCAGTTGAGGGTCAATTCCAACCTCAGGGGCGTGGCCGTCGATTTGCCTGCACCGTTCGGCATGACCTCCGAGACTGGGCGCGACACAACGTTCCGCATGACCTTGCAGGGCGACGAGCGGCGCTATTGGCTCAACTACGGGGACCTGGCGAGTTTCATGTTCGCGGCCCCGGCCAACAATTTCGCCGATGGTCGCGGGGACTTGTTCCTCGGTGGCGGCGAGGCCGTGTTGCCTGGCACCAAAGGCCTGCGGATACGGGGCGTGCTGTCGGAGCTGGACGTTGGCCCGTGGAAGGACCTGGTGGATAAATACGCCGGACAGGACCCCGGCGGAAGTGCCAAGCAATTGCTCAGCGGCGCGGATTTCAAGGTGGGCAAGCTCAGCGGTATCGGTACCACACTCGATCAGGCCTCGATCCAGCTGACGCGCAAGCCTTCCGCCTGGGCGCTGCAACTCGACAGCCAGCAGATCAAGGGCAGCGCCAGCCTTCCCGATTCGAAGGCCACGCCAATCACGATCAATCTGCAAACCGTGCGCCTGCCTGCACCGGACCCGACCGTGCTGGCCGATGAAAACTCGCCGGATCCACTGGCGTCGGTGGACCCGACGAAAATCCCCGCGATGGACATCATCATCAATCGGCTATTCCAGGGCCAGGATCTGGTGGGGGGCTGGTCGCTGAAGATTCGTCCGACGCCCAAGGGCATCGTGTTCAACTCCCTGGATTTGGGCCTCAAGGGCATGCTGTTGGTGGGTAGCGGTGGCTGGGAGGGTGTGCCGGGTGCCAGCAACAGCTGGTACAAGGGCCGCATCAGCGGCAAGAACCTGGCCGACGTGCTCAAGGGCTGGGGTTTTGCACCGAGCGTCACCAGCCAGGACTTCTATATGGATGTCGATGGCCGCTGGCCCGGCTCGCCGGCCTGGGTGGCGACCAAGCGTTTCTCCGGCTCGCTCGATGCGACGCTCAATCAGGGCCAGTTCGTCGAAGTTGAGGGCAGTGCCCAGGCGTTGCGGGTATTTGGCTTGCTCAACTTCAACTCCATCGGCCGGCGCCTGCGCCTGGACTTCTCCGACCTGTTCGGCAAAGGTCTGAGTTATGACCGGGTGAAGGGGCTGCTGGTCGGGACCAATGGTGTGTACGTCACCCGTGAGCCAATTCGGCTGACGGGTCCGTCGAGCACTATTGAACTCGACGGCACCCTGGACATGGTGGCCGATCAGATCGATGCGAAACTGATGGTGACCTTGCCGGTGACCAACAACCTGCCGATTGCCGCACTGATCGTCGGTGCACCCGCGGTCGGCGGGGCGCTGTTCCTGATCGACAAGCTGATCGGTGACCGCGTCTCCCGTTTCGCCAGTGTGAAGTACACCGTCCAGGGGCCGTGGAAAGAACCGAAAATCATCTTCGACAAGGCTTTTTGAGATCCTTTTGAAAAGGCGCTCGGCAAGTCTATGGAGTAGCATGGCCGCATACGATTCCAGGAGTGCGCCATGTCTGTAGCGGTGATTCAAATGGTCAGCCAGAGCGATGTGCTGGCCAACCTGGCCCAGGCCCGTCGGCTGCTCGAGCAAGCGGCCGTCGGTGGCGCGAAACTGGCCGTATTGCCGGAAAACTTCGCCGCCATGGGCCGGCGTGACATTGCCGACATCGGGCGCGCCGAAGCACTGGGCGAAGGCCCGATCCTGCCGTGGTTGAAACAGACCGCACGCGACCTCAAGTTATGGATTGTGGCCGGCACATTGCCGTTGCCGCCGGTGGATCAGCCAACGGCCAAAGTGCATGCCTGTTCGTTGCTGGTCGATGACCAGGGCGAAACGGTGGCGCGCTACGACAAGCTGCACCTGTTCGACGTCGACGTGGCCGACAATCGCGGCCGTTATCGGGAATCCGATGACTATGCTTATGGCAGTGGGGTCGTGGTGGCGGACACACCGGTTGGGCGGGTTGGCCTGACGGTCTGTTACGACTTGCGCTTCCCGGAACTGTACAGTGAATTGCGCGCGGCCGGCGCGGAGCTGATTACTGCCCCTTCGGCCTTCACGGCGGTCACCGGCGCGGCGCATTGGGATGTGCTGATTCGTGCGCGAGCCATAGAGACGCAATGTTACGTGCTCGCGGCTGCCCAGGGCGGGACGCATCCGGGGCCGCGGGAAACCTTCGGGCATGCCGCCATCGTCGACCCGTGGGGGCGTGTGCTGGCACAACAGGATCAAGGCGAGGCCGTGCTGCTGGCCGAACGCGACAGCAGCGAACAGGCGTCCATCAGGGCGCGGATGCCGGTGTCCAGTCACCGGCGCTTTTTCTCGCAGGGCGCCCAGCGACCTGCATCAGAACGACGAATTTAAGGCGTAAAGCATATGAGCGAGTTGTTGTCCTCAGTCAGTGAACACCTGCTGGCGCCCGGTGGCGTCACGATCGAGAGCCTGCAAGGCGTGCTCGGCGATCTGGCCGGGCCGGGCATCGATGCGGCCGACCTGTATTTCCAGGGGCAGATTTCCGAGTCCTGGGCGCTGGAAGACGGCATCGTCAAGGAAGGCAGCTTCAACCTTGACCAAGGTGTGGGCGTGCGCGCGCAATCGGGCGAAAAAACCGGCTTTGCCTACAGCAATGCCATCACCCTGGAAGCCCTTGGCGCGGCGGCGCGTGCCGCCCGTTCGATTTCCCGGGCCGGACAACACGGCACCGTACAGGCATTCACCAGCCAGGATGTCGCGCAGTTGTATGCGCCGGACAATCCCCTGGAAGTGCTGACCCGTGCCGAGAAGGTCGATTTGCTCAAGCGAGTCGACGCCGCGACCCGCGCCCTCGACCCGCGCATCCAGCAGGTCACCGTGAGCATGGCCGGTGTCTGGGAGCGGATTCTGGTGGCTTCCACCGACGGCGGCCTGGCGGCGGATGTGCGCCCGCTGGTGCGTTTCAACGTCAGCGTGATCGTCGAGCAGAACGGTCGCCGCGAGCGTGGCGGTCATGGCGGTGGTGGTCGGACCGATTACCGTTATTTCCTCGGCGAAGACCGCGCCATGGGCTATGCCCGTGAAGCGTTGCGCCAGGCGCTGGTCAATCTCGAAGCCATCCCGGCACCGGCCGGTACCTTGCCGGTGGTGCTCGGTTCCGGTTGGTCGGGCGTGCTGTTGCACGAAGCCGTTGGTCATGGTCTGGAGGGCGACTTCAACCGCAAGGGCAGTTCGGCCTACAGCGGGCGCATGGGTGAGATGGTTGCGTCGAAGCTTTGCACCATTGTCGATGACGGCACCCTGGCCGGTCGCCGTGGCTCGTTGAGCGTCGATGACGAAGGCACGCCGACCGAGTGCACCACGCTGATCGAAAACGGCGTGCTCAAAGGCTATATGCAGGACAAGCTCAACGCCCGCCTGATGGGCGTGGCGCGCACCGGTAACGGTCGTCGCGAATCCTACGCGCACTTGCCGATGCCGCGCATGACCAACACCTACATGCTAGCCGGCGAAAGCGACCCGGCGGAAATCATCGCCTCGGTGAAGCGCGGCATCTACTGCGCCAACCTGGGTGGCGGTCAGGTGGACATCACCAGCGGCAAGTTCGTGTTCTCCACCAGCGAGGCGTACCTGATCGAGGACGGCAAGATCACTGCTCCGGTCAAAGGCGCGACGCTGATCGGCAACGGGCCGGAAGCCATGAGCAAGGTGTCTATGGTTGGTAATGATCTGTCGCTGGACAGCGGCGTGGGCACGTGTGGCAAGGATGGGCAGTCGGTGCCGGTGGGTGTCGGCCAGCCAACGCTGAAGATTGATGCGATCACCGTGGGTGGCACGGGCTCGTAAGAGGTGAGGCTGCGGGTGAGCTGCGAGGCAGCTCACCCGATTCGAGAATTAACGCAGACCGCGTTGAGTCTCGTCCAGCTCACGGATGTACTTGAAGATTTTACGGCTGGAAGCAGGAGGCTTGTTTTGCGCAAGCTCATGCTGGGCCTGACGGATCAGGGAACGCAATTGCTGGCGGTCCGCGTCCGGGTAGTCGACGACGAATTTTTCCAGAACGGCATCGTCGCCGGCGATCAGACGATCGCGCCAGCGCTCCAGGTTATGGAAGCGTTCGTTGTATTGACGGGTGGAGGCATCGAGTTGATCGAGCAGAACCAGAATGGCGGCAGTGTCCTGATCGCGCATCAGTTTGCCGATGAACTGAAGGTGCCGTTTACGCGCGATGTTCGCGGTGTGCTTGGGCGCATCGGCCAGAGCCCGACGCATTCCGTCGGTCAAGGGCAGTTTTGCCAGCAAGTCAGGCTTGAGTGTTGTAAGGCGCTCGCCAAGGTCAACCAGAGCATGCAGCTCGCGTTTAACCTGGGATTTGCTTTTTTCTCCCGTATCGAGGGAGTCGTCGTAAGAATCAACCATGGTGGCCGTCCGCAAAGAAACGCCGCCATGATAACCAGTCGGGGGCCGCTTGTCCGGCCCGGTCGCTCGATGACCGTTACCGAAAGCAGAATTTGAGTGGAGAACAGCATGAGTGCAGTTGAAAGCGTCGGCCCACAAGCGTTGCCGGCACTGCAGGAACAAGTCGAGCAGATCATCGCTGAAGCCAAACGCCAGGGCGCCAGTGCCTGTGAAGTGGCAGTGTCCCTGGAGCAGGGCTTGTCGACCACGGTGCGCCAGCGTGAAGTCGAAACCGTTGAATTCAACCGCGATCAGGGTTTCGGCATCACCTTGTACGTTGGCCAGCGCAAAGGCTCCGCCAGCACCTCGGCCAGTGGACCGGAGGCGATTCGCGAAACAGTCGCCGCTGCACTGGCCATCGCCAAGCACACCTCGGAAGACGAAGCCTCGGGCCTTGCGGATGCCGCGCTGATGGCGCGGGATATTCAGGATTTCGACCTGTTCCACCAATGGGACATCACTCCGGAACAAGCCATCGAACAGGCCCTGGCCTGCGAAGCCGCGGCGTTTGCCGCCGACAGCCGGATCAAGAACGCCGACGGCACCACCCTTAGCACCCATCAGGGCTGCCGCGTTTATGGCAATAGCCACGGGTTTATCGGCGGTTACGCGTCGACTCGTCACAGCTTGAGCTGCGTGATGATCGCCGAGGCCGATGGCCAGATGCAGCGCGATTACTGGTACGACGTGAACCGCCAGGGCAATCTGCTGGCCGACCCGGTCAGCATCGGCCAGCGCGCTGCTCAACGGGCGGCAAGCCGTCTGGGCGCACGTCCGGTGCCGACTTGCGAGGTGCCGGTGCTGTTTTCCGCAGAGTTGGCCGGGGGGCTGTTCGGTAGTTTCCTGTCGGCGATTTCCGGCGGCAGCCTGTATCGCAAGTCTTCCTTCCTTGAGGGCACCCTCGGGCAGAAGCTGTTTCCTGAGTGGCTGACCATCGACGAGCGTCCGCATCTGATGCAGGCATTGGGCAGTGCGGCGTTCGATGGCGATGGCCTGGCAACCTACGCAAAACCGTTCGTCGAAAAAGGCGAGTTGGTGTCGTACATCCTCGGCACCTATTCCGGCCGCAAGCTCGGCATGCCGAGCACGGCCAACGCCGGCGGCGTGCACAACCTGTTCGTCACCCATGGCGACGAAGACCAGGCCGCCTTGCTGCGGCGCATGGGGCGCGGTTTGCTGGTGACCGAATTGATGGGGCAGGGCCTAAACATGGTGACCGGCGATTACTCCCGTGGTGCGGCGGGTTACTGGGTCGAGAACGGTGAAATCCAGTTTGCGGTGCAGGAAGTGACCATCGCCGGGAACATGCGCGACATGTTCAAACAGATCGTTGCCGTGGGTAATGATCTTGAGTTGCGCAGCAACATTCGCACCGGTTCGGTGCTGATCGAGCGGATGACGGTGGCGGGCAGCTAAGCCAGGGCCGCTGTACAAAAAGGCGCGCTACCCAATGGGAGTGCGCCTTTTTTATTGACCACAACACAGGTCCTCCTGTGGGAGCGAGCTACTGGCGGGGGGCGATACTGCTGGGGGGGCGCGAAGTCAGTCCCGAATCGCGCGGCAATGATCATGACCAGCTTGCCAGCCTTGGGCTGCTGATGGGGTTCTGTTTGATGATGGTGATGGATACGGCGCTGGCTTTATTTGTGGCAAAGAGCCTTTGTGGCGAGGGGGTTTACCCCGTTCGGCTGCGTAGCAGTCGTAAATCCGGCGAACACAGGATCCACGTTGAATCTCGATTGCAGTTTTTTGGGGCGGCTTCGCCACCCAACGGGGGCAAGCCCCCTCGCCACAGGTTACTCGCCTTCGTCGAAGAAATTGTTGATCAACGCCACCAGCGCATTCAGCGCTTCCTGTTCCTGCTCGCCTTCTGTGCTCAAGTGGATCGTGGTGCCTTTGCCGGCGGCCAGCATCATCATCGCCATGATGCTTTTGCCATCGACCATGGACTCTGGCGTACGGCCGGCCCGGATCTGGCACGGGAACTGACCCGCCACCCCAACGAATTTTGCAGAAGCGCGAGCGTGCAGGCCCAACTTATTGATGATTTCGATTTCCAGAGCAGGCATCGCGATGTGAATCCTTTAGCTGAGGTCGCGGTGGCGGACCTGGACGTTCTTCAGGGTTTTTTGCAGCGCCTGCCCCAGACGCTCGGTCAGGTAGACGGAACGGTGATGTCCGCCAGTGCAGCCAATGGCAATGGTGACGTAGGCGCGGTTGCTGGCGGCAAAACGAGGCAGCCACTTTAGCAGGTATGTGGAAATGTCCTGGAACATCTCTTCGACATCCGGCTGTGCAGCCAGATAGTCGGCAACCGGTTGGTCGAGCCCGGACTGCTCGCGCAATTCCGGTTTCCAGTAAGGGTTGGGCAGGCAGCGCACATCGAACACCAGGTCGGCGTCCACCGGCATGCCACGCTTGAACCCGAAGGACTCCACCAGGAACGCAGTGCCCGGCTCGGGCTGATTCAGCAGACGCAGTTTGATGGCGTCACGCAACTGGTACAGGTTCAGGCTGGTGGTGTTGATCTTGAGATCGGCGAGGTCGGCAATCGGCCCGAGCAGGTCGCTCTCGACGCTGATGGCTTCGGCCAGCGAGCGGTTGGCGTTGCTCAGTGGGTGACGTCGGCGGGTTTCCGAGAAGCGCTTGAGCAGGGTTTCTTCGTCGGCGTCCAGATACAGCACATCGCACTGGATGTGGCGGCTGCGGACTTCTTCGAGCAGCTCGGGGAAGCGTGACAGGTGGCTGGGCAGGTTGCGCGCGTCAATGGAAACGGCGACCAGCGGCTGTAACAGCTCGGTATGAACCAGGGCGCGTTCGGCCAGCTCCGGCAGCAAGCCGGCTGGCAAATTGTCGATGCAGTAGTAGCCGTTGTCCTCAAGAACGTCGAGGGCGGTACTTTTACCTGAGCCGGAACGGCCACTGACGATGATCAAGCGCATGATTACTGACCGTTCTGCTCGTCCAGGACAACCTGATACAGGGCTTCGTTGCTTGCAGCACTACGCAGCTTTTCGCGAACTTCCTTGCGGTCGAGCATGCTGGCGATCTGTCGCAGCAGCTCAAGGTGCGCATCGGTGGCGGCTTCCGGGACCAGCAGCACGAACAGCAGGTCAACCGGCGCGCCATCGATGGCGTCGAAATCGATAGGGGCGTCCAGGTGCATCAATGCACTGATGGGCGAAACACAGCCCTTGAGACGGCAATGTGGAATGGCGATGCCATTGCCAAACCCGGTGGAGCCGAGTTTTTCACGGGCAATCAGTGCCTCGAAGACATCTTGCATCTCCAGGGCCGGCACTTCGCGGGCGATCAGATTGGCAATTTGTTCGAGGGCTTTCTTTTTACTGCCTCCCGGCACGTTCACCAGGGAACGGCCGGGGGTCAGGATACTTTCAAGTCGGATCATGGGTAGGGAGTGTTAACGACCGGTTGCGCCCTGGAGGAGGCTCTGGGTCTTTTCCTTATGCTTTTTGAGTTGTTTATCCAGCTTGTCGGTGAGTGCGTCGATCGCGGCGTACATATCGGTATGCTCCGCGTTGGCGACCACTTCATTCCCGGGAATATGCAGCGTGGCTTCGATTTTCTGCTTCAGTTTTTCGACGGTCATCGTGACCTGCACATTAGTGATCTTGTCGAAATGTCGCTCCAATCGTTCGAGTTTTTCGCCGATGTAGGTGCGAAGAGGTTCGGTCACTTCCAGTTGGTGTCCACTGATGTTGACTTGCATACAGCTTCTCCTTCGTTGCCAGTGCATAAAGCGGTAGATCAGATGATCTACCACTGGAACGCTGTGGCGTGGCTCTACATCAACCGCTTGCGTTCGCTCGAAGGCGCGATCCCGAGGGATTCGCGGTACTTGGCGACGGTGCGGCGAGCCACCTGAATGCCTTGTGCCTCCAGTAAACCAGCGATCTTGCTGTCACTCAACGGCTTTTTCTGATTTTCCGCGGCAACCAGTTTTTTGATGATCGCCCGGATCGCCGTGGACGAGCATTCGCCGCCTTCGGAGGTGCTTACGTGACTGGAGAAAAAGTACTTCAGTTCATAAATGCCCCGGGGGGTGTGCATGAACTTCTGGGTGGTCACCCGTGAAATCGTCGATTCATGCATGCCGACCGCTTCGGCGATGTCATGCAGGACCAGCGGCTTCATGGCTTCGTCGCCGTACTCCAGAAAGCCGCGCTGATGCTCGACGATCTGGGTGGCAACCTTCATCAGGGTTTCATTGCGGCTTTGCAGGCTCTTGATGAACCAGCGGGCCTCCTGCAACTGATTGCGCATGAAGGTATTGTCGGCGCTGGTGTCGGCGCGGCGCACGAAACCTGCGTACTGGGCGTTGACCCGCAGCCGTGGCACCGACTCCTGATTGAGCTCCACCAGCCAGCGCTCGTTGTCCTTGCGCACGATGACGTCAGGAACGACGTACTCGGCTTCAGTGGACTCGATTTGCGAGCCCGGGCGCGGGTTGAGGCTCTGGACCAGTTCGATGACCTGGCGCAGCTCGTCTTCCTTGAGCTTCATGCGACGCATCAACTGGCTGTAATCGCGGCTGCCCAGCAGGTCAATGTAATCGGTGACCAGGCGCTTGGCCTCGGCCAGCCAAGGGGTCTTGGCAGGCAACTGGCGCAATTGCAGCAGCAGGCATTCGCCCAGGTTGCGGGCGCCGATGCCGGCGGGCTCGAATTGCTGGATGCGGTGCAGGACGGCTTCGATTTCGTCCAGTTCGATGTCCAGTTCCGGGTCGAAGGCTTCGAGGATTTCCTCTAGGGTTTCGTCCAGGTAGCCCTGATTGTTGATGCAGTCGATCAGGGTCACGGCGATCAGGCGATCGGTGTCGGACATCGGGGCCAGGTTCAGTTGCCACAGCAAATGGCTCTGCAGGCTTTCGCCGGCCGAGGTGCGGGTGGTGAAGTCCCACTCGTCATCATCATTGCTGGGCAGGCTGCTGGCGCTGGTCTGGTAAACGTCTTCCCACGCGGTGTCGACGGGGAGTTCGTTTGGGATACGCTCGTTCCAGTCACCTTCATCGAGGTTATCAACCGTCGGGGCGCTTTCCTGGTAGGAGGGCTCCTGGATGTCAGTGTTGGGCTTTTGTTCGGCGTTGTCGGCCAAGGGGTCGGAATTGTCGAAGTCGTCGCCTTCTTCCTGGCGTTCGAGCATCGGATTTGACTCCAGGGCCTCCTGGATTTCCTGTTGCAGGTCCAGGGTCGACAATTGGAGCAGGCGGATGGCCTGTTGCAGCTGCGGTGTCATCGTCAGCTGCTGGCCCATTCTCAAGACTAGCGATGGTTTCATGGCTGGGGCTTAACACCTTATTCGCCGGCGCACATGCGCCATCCACTACAGGGCGCCGGGGCGCCAAACTTAAGCAAATTATATGCCTGAAACTAAAGGGTTTGCCTAGAGCGCTGTAACAATAAAAAACTATAAAGCTGTGTTGCTGCGCTGCCCTTGTTGAGGGCTGACCACGCTTGTCGGCACGAGGCGCCGGTGAGTGGCTGGTCAGGTGCCCGGGCAACTGCCCGGGCACGGCTCAGCGATTACAGGCGGAACTCGTGGCCCAGGTACACTTCCTTGACCAGGTTGTTGGCCAGGATGGTCTCTGCGTCGCCTTCGGCGATCAGTTGGCCGTCATTGACGATATAGGCGGTTTCACAGATATCCAGGGTTTCACGAACGTTGTGGTCCGTGATCAGCACGCCAATGCCTTTGGCCTTGAGGTGGTAAATGATCTGCTTGATGTCGCCGACCGAAATCGGGTCCACGCCGGCGAAGGGTTCGTCGAGGAGGATGAATTTCGGGTTGGTGGCCAGGGCGCGGGCGATTTCCACGCGACGGCGCTCGCCACCGGACAGGCTCATGCCCAGGTTGTCGCGGATGTGGCTGATGTGGAATTCCTGCAGCAGGCTTTCCAGCTCCTTGCGACGACCTGCCTTGTCGAGTTCCTTGCGGGTCTCGAGGATGGCCATGATGTTGTCGGCCACCGACAGTTTGCGGAAGATCGATGCTTCCTGCGGCAAGTAGCCGATACCGGCCTTTGCGCGACCGTGCATCGGCTGGTGGCTGACGTCCAGGTCATCAATCAGGACGCGGCCCTGGTCGGCTTGCACCAGGCCGACGATCATGTAGAAGCAGGTGGTCTTGCCGGCGCCGTTCGGGCCAAGCAGGCCGACGATCTGGCCGCTGTCGATGGACAGGCTGACATCACGCACGACCTGGCGGCTCTTGTAGCTCTTTGCCAGATGCTGAGCTTTCAGAGTTGCCATTACTGGGCCTTTTTCTCGTCGGTTTTCTTCTTCGGCTGGATCACCATGTCGATACGCGGGCGCGCCTCGGTGACCTTGCTGCCTGTGGCGCGACCGGCGCTGGCGAGCTTCTTGTTCGTGTCGTAGACAATTTTCTCGCCTTGGGTGACGTTGTTGTCCTTGTCGACAACTTTGGCCTTGTCGATCAGTACGACGCGATTTTGCGCGGCGTGATACTGGATCGTCACGCCCCAACCCTGAACAGGCTTGGTATCGCCAGCCGTTTGCAACTGCTCGAAGTACGCCAGGTTGCCCACCGAGGTCACTACGTCAATGTCGCCAGTCGGGGTGCGGGTGATGGTAACGGTGTTGCCTGTCACCTTCATCGAACCTTGGGTGATGATCACGTCACCCTTATAGGTAGCAATACCTTGCTTGTCGTCCAGTTGGGCGTCGTCGGCCTGAATGCGGATAGGCTGCTGTTGATCTTCCGGCAGAGCCCAGGCGCTCACGCTTCCCAGTGCTGCGCCCAGACTGAGCAAAATCGGGAGGGTTTTAACGAGCCTCATACTGTCCTCTTACGTTCGATAGCAGGTGTATCCTGCTTTCTTTCAAATACGCTTTCATTCCCTTGCCAGTCGATACACCGCCAGCGCCGTCGATTCTAACGTCTTGCTCGGTCTGCGCATATTGCTGCTGCGGGAACACGGTCATGCGGGTGCTGGTGATCAGGGTTTTACGGTTTTTCTCGTCGAAGCGCGTGATGCGCACGTCATCGATCAGTTCGACCTGTGTGCCATCAGGATTGACCTCGCCGTGCAAGCTCTGGACGTGCCACGGAAATTCAGTGCCGCGGAACACGTTCAGGTCGGGGTTGGTCAGCAATGTCACCTCGGTCGCTTTCAGGTGCTCGACCTTGTCGGACACCAGATCATATTGCAGCTTGCCGTCGGGCAGGTACTGCACGCTGTGAGCGTTGATGGCGTAATAGTCGATCGCGCTTTCATCGACCGGCGTTGCCGGCTTGTCGAGGAAGCGTTCCGGGCTGATGTTCCAGTAGCCAACCGCGGCGAATATCGCTGCGATGCAACTGTACATCAGGGTGTTGCGAAACTTTTTGCTCAGCATAATGGGCTCACAGGTACGCCGCATTGGCCGCGTCGAGGCGGTCCTGGGCGCGCAGGATCAATTCGCAGAATTCGCGAGCGGCACCTTCACCGCCACGGGCGAGGGTGATGCCGTGAGCGTGTTCACGCACGAAGCTGGCGGCATTGGCCACCGCCATGCCCAGGCCGACGCGGCGAATCACCGGCAGGTCCGGCAGGTCATCGCCGAGGTAGGCCACCTGTTCATAGCTCAGGTTGAGTTGGGCCAGTAGCTCGTCGAGTACCACCAGTTTGTCTTCGCGTCCCTGATACAGATGCGGGATTCCGAGATTTCTGGCTCTCCGTTCGACCACCGGGGTCTTGCGGCCACTGATGATGGCCGTCTGCACGCCGGCAGCCATCAGCATCTTGATGCCCTGGCCGTCGAGGGTGTTGAACGTCTTGAATTCGCTGCCGTCTTCGAGGAAGTACAGGCGCCCATCGGTCAGCACGCCATCGACATCGAACACCGCCAGCTTGATCTGTTTGCCGCGTTGCAGCAGGTCCGCACTCATTACATTACTCCTGCACGCAGCAAGTCGTGCATGTTCAAGGCACCGACCGGGCGGTCTTCGCGGTCGACCACGACCAGCGCGTTGATTTTATGATCTTCCATGATTTTCAGCGCTTCGGCGGCGAGCATCTCGGCGCGGGCAGTCTTGCCGTGTGCAGTCATGACCTGGTCGATGGTGGCGCTATGGATGTCGATGCTACGGTCCAGCGTGCGACGCAAGTCACCGTCGGTAAAGATCCCGGCCAGCTTTCCATCGGCTTCCAGGATCACGGTCATGCCCAGGCCTTTGCGGGTCATTTCCATTAGCGCGTCCTTCAGCAGGGTGCCGCGCTGTACTTGCGGCAACTCTTGCCCTGCGTGCATGACATTTTCCACCTTCAGCAGCAGGCGTCGGCCCAGGGCGCCGCCGGGATGGGAAAATGCGAAGTCTTCGGCGGTAAAGCCACGGGCTTCCAGCAGCGCGACAGCCAGGGCGTCGCCCATGACCAGGGCGGCAGTGGTCGACGAGGTGGGGGCGAGGTTCAATGGACAGGCTTCGTGCTCGACGTGAACATTCAGGTTGACCTCGGCGGCCTTGGCCAGCGGCGAGTCAGGGTTGCCGGTCACGCTGATCAACTGAATGCCCAGGCGCTTGATCAGTGGCAGCAGGGTCACGATTTCATTGGTGGAGCCCGAATTCGAGAGCGCCAGAATGATGTCGTCGCGGGTAATCATGCCCATGTCACCGTGGCTGGCTTCAGCCGGGTGCACAAAAAACGCCGTGGTGCCGGTGCTGGCCAGGGTCGCGGCAATCTTGTTGCCGATGTGCCCCGACTTGCCCATGCCGACCACGACCACGCGACCTTTGCTGGCCAGAATCATCTCGCAAGCGCGTACGAAATCTGCGTCGATATGGGGTACCAGGCCTTGCACGGCTTCTACCTCGAGGCGGATGGTGCGTTGTGCTGATTGAATCAGGTCGCTGGATTGGCTCATGTCAGAAATCGTATAGCCTGATGAAAAGGCGGCGATTATAGCGGTTATGATCGAATCCCTCACGCTTGTTCGTAGCGCATTGTCATCCTTGTTGCCGGAAACCTTCTAAACGGGGCTTTCTACCTGTGATGCAGTTGAACATGACCTGGCTTTGGTCTTGGGCGCGCAGCCTTTGCAGTGATATAGTTCGCCGCCAGTTCGGCCTGCCCGGGAGGTATGTGCTTTCGTGAGAAAGCCAGGCGTCCGAGTGAGAGGCTGCATCGCAAGGAGTTTAGATGAGTGCCGATAACGCCTACGCGGTCGAGCTGAAGGGACTGTCCTTCAAGCGCGGTGCGCGCAGCATTTTCAATAATGTCGATATCCGTATCCCGCGCGGCAAGGTCACCGGCATCATGGGGCCTTCCGGGTGTGGCAAGACCACGCTCTTGCGTCTGATGGGCGCCCAGTTGCGGCCCACCAAGGGCGAAGTCTGGGTCAACGGTCAGAACCTGCCGAAGCTGTCGCGCAGCGACCTGTTCGATGCGCGCAAGCATATGGGCGTGCTGTTTCAGAGCGGCGCACTGTTTACCGACCTCGATGTTTTCGAGAACGTCGCGTTTCCGCTGCGGGTTCATACGCAACTGCCGGAAGAGATGATCCGCGACATCGTTCTGCTCAAACTGCAGGCCGTGGGCTTGCGGGGTGCCATCGAACTGATGCCCGACGAGCTTTCCGGCGGCATGAAACGCCGTGTTGCGCTGGCTCGGGCGATTGCGCTCGACCCGCAGATCCTCATGTACGACGAGCCCTTTGTCGGCCAGGACCCCATCGCAATGGGCGTTCTGGTGCGGCTCATCCGGTTGCTCAACGATGCGCTGGGCATCACCAGCATCGTGGTATCCCACGACCTGGCCGAGACCGCGAGCATTGCCGATTACATTTATGTGGTGGGCGATGGTCAGGTGTTGGGGCAGGGTACGCCGGACGAATTGATGAACTCGGATGAACCGCGCATTCGCCAGTTCATGACCGGTGAACCCGACGGCCCGGTTCCGTACCACTTTCCAGCGACGGATTACCGCGCAGATCTTCTGGGGAAGCGCTGATGCGCAGAATTTCATTGATAGAACGCGTTCGTCGCTTCGGCCAGGCCGGCATCGATGTGTTGGCGGTGTTCGGGCGTTCGAGCTTGTTCCTGTTCCATGCCTTGCTTGGTCGGGGCGGCATCGGTGGCGGTTTCGGGCTGCTGGTCAAGCAGTTGCATTCGGTGGGCGTGATGTCCCTGGTGATCATCGTGGTCTCCGGGGTGTTCATCGGCATGGTGCTGGCGCTGCAGGGCTTCAACATTCTTTCCAGCTATGGTTCAGAACAGGCTGTCGGGCAGATGGTTGCCCTGACGCTGCTGCGTGAACTTGGGCCGGTGGTGACCGCCTTGCTGTTCGCCGGGCGCGCAGGTTCGGCGTTGACCGCCGAAATCGGCAACATGAAGTCCACCGAGCAGTTGTCCAGCCTGGAAATGATCGGGGTCGACCCGCTCAAGTACATCATCGCGCCACGCTTGTGGGCCGGTTTCATTTCCCTGCCGGTGCTGGCGATGATTTTCAGCGTGGTGGGGATCTGGGGCGGCTCGTGGGTGGCGGTCGACTGGCTGGGAGTCTACGAAGGTTCCTACTGGTCGAACATGCAGAACAGTGTGACGTTCACCGATGACGTGCTCAACGGGATCGTCAAAAGCATTGTCTTTGCCTTTGTGGTGACCTGGATCGCCGTATTCCAAGGCTATGACTGCGAACCCACTTCCGAGGGGATCAGTCGTGCCACTACCAAGACCGTTGTGTATGCCTCGTTGGCAGTACTCGGCCTGGACTTTATTCTGACCGCCTTGATGTTTGGAGATTTCTGATGCAAAACCGCACCCTGGAAATCGGTGTCGGCCTTTTCTTGCTGGCTGGCATCCTGGCTTTGCTCCTGTTGGCGTTGCGGGTCAGTGGCCTGTCCCCGACTCCGAGCACCGACACATATAAACTTTACGCCTACTTCGACAATATCGCCGGTTTGACGGTCAGAGCAAAGGTGACCATGGCCGGTGTGACCATCGGCAAGGTCACGGCCATCGATCTGGATCGCGACAGTTTCACCGGTCGGGTGACCATGCAGCTGGAAAAACGCATCGATAATCTGCCGGCGGACTCCACTGCATCTATCCTGACTGCTGGCCTGTTGGGCGAGAAGTACATCGGTATCAGCGTGGGCGGGGAAGACACCCTGCTCAAGGATGGTGGAACCATCCATGACACGCAGTCATCGCTGGTGCTCGAAGACCTGATCGGTAAATTCCTGCTCAATACCGTTAGCAAAGAAGCTAAATGAGGAACAGTTAAATGATCTCTACCTTGCGACGTGGCCTGTTGGTAATGCTCGCGGTGTTTCCGTTGGTGTCCCATGCCGTAGCGGCGCCTTCGGCGCACGATCTGGTGCAGGACACAACCAACCGTATGCTCGCGGACCTGGCGGCAAACAAAGAGAAGTACAAGCAGGACCCGCAGGACTTCTATACGGCGCTGGACAACATCGTCGGGCCGGTTGTGGATGCCGAGGGTATTTCCAAGAGCATCATGACGGTCAAATACTCGAAGAAAGCTACGCCTGCGCAGATGAAAACCTTCGAAGTAAACTTCAAGAAGGGCCTGTTCCAGTTCTATGGCAATGCCTTGCTTGAGTACAACAACCAGGGCATCACCGTTGAACCGGCCAAAGACGAGTCGGGCGACCGTACCAGCGTTGGCATGACCGTCAAGGGCAGCAGCGGCGCGATCTACCCAGTGTCCTACACGCTGGAAAAGATCAACGGCGAGTGGAAACTGCGTAACGTCATCATCAACGGCATCAACATTGGCAAGCTGTTCCGCGATCAGTTCGCCGATGCGATGCAGCGCAATGGCAACGACCTGGACAAGACCATCAATGGTTGGGCCGGGGAAGTCGCCAAGGCCAAGGAAGCCACCGACAAGAAGCCAGAGCAGTCAGCCCAATGAGTGAGTCGGCAGTCCAGATGGACGAAGCGGGCGAGCTGCGACTCAGTGGTGTGCTGGATTACCGCACCGGCCCTGGCCTGCGCGAGCAGGGCAAGGCGCTGATCAAGGCCAGCAAGGCTGCGGCGCTGGTGGTCGATTGCTCGGCGGTGACCAAGTCCAGCAGTGTCGGTTTGTCGTTGCTGCTGTGCTTTATCCGCGATGCACAGGCGGCCGGCAAGGCCCTGAGCATCCACGGGATGCCGGAAGACATGCGTGAAATCGCTCAGGTCAGTGAGCTGACCGAGCTGTTGGCGCATCCCTAACCCGCATCTATGAACAAGCCCCCCGTCCGAGTCCTGCTTGGCGGGGTTCGCAGGCGCGGGGCTTTTTTGTATGATGTCCGACCCGCGCGCACAGGGCGCCGATTGAGGTTGAGCATGCAGGCCAACGAAGTTAAGAGCTTTCTTGAAGGAAAGCTGCCCGGAACGAAAGTAGAAGTCGAGGGCGAAGGCTGCAATTTCCAGCTGAACGTGATTAGCGATGAACTGGCGGCATTGAGCCCGGTCAAGCGTCAGCAGCAGGTCTATGCCCATTTGAACCCGTGGATCACCGATGGCAGCATCCACGCGGTCACTATGAAATTTTTCAGCAGCGCGGCCTGGGCCGAGCGCACCTGAGCCCAAGGGCGTCGAGATTCTTATGGATAAATTGATTATTACTGGTGGTGCTCGTCTTGACGGCGAAATCCGCATCTCCGGGGCAAAGAACTCTGCCCTGCCGATCCTGGCCGCCACTTTGCTGTGCGATGGCCCGGTGACCGTGGCCAACCTGCCGCACCTGCACGACATCACC
This sequence comes from Pseudomonas sp. GL-R-26, assembly GCF_019947365.1. Taxonomy (NCBI): domain Bacteria; kingdom Pseudomonadati; phylum Pseudomonadota; class Gammaproteobacteria; order Pseudomonadales; family Pseudomonadaceae; genus Pseudomonas; species Pseudomonas sp. GL-R-26. The sequence continues at coordinate 50,692 of NZ_JAGYGI010000014.1, forward strand.
ACCATGATCGAGCTGTTCGGGCGCATGGGCATTGAGCCTGTGATCGACGAGAAACTCTCCGTCGAAATCGACCCGCGCACCATCAAGACCCTGGTCGCACCGTACGAACTGGTTAAAACCATGCGTGCGTCGATTCTGGTGCTCGGTCCGATGGTTGCCCGTTTCGGTGAAGCCGAAGTCGCCTTGCCTGGCGGTTGCGCCATCGGTTCGCGTCCAGTTGACCTGCACATCCGTGGCCTGGAAGCCATGGGCGCAGTCATCGACGTCGAAGGCGGCTACATCAAGGCCAAGGCGCCTGAAGGCGGCCTGCGCGGCGCGCACTTCTTCTTCGACACCGTCAGCGTGACCGGTACCGAAAACATCATGATGGCCGCGGCCCTGGCAAAAGGCCGCAGCGTCCTGCAAAACGCCGCTCGCGAGCCTGAAGTGGTCGACCTGGCGAACTTCCTGAACGCCATGGGTGCCAAGGTTTCCGGCGCCGGTACCGATACCATCACCATCGATGGCGTCGAGCGACTGCACACCACTACTTATAAAGTAATGCCCGACCGTATCGAAACCGGCACCTACCTGGTGGCGGCGGCGGTGACCGGTGGTCGCGTGAAGGTCAAGGATACCGATCCGACCATCCTCGAAGCCGTTCTGGAAAAACTCCGTGAGTCCGGTGCCGAAATCACCTGCGGCGAAGACTGGATCGAGCTGAACATGCACGGCAAGCGTCCGAAAGCCGTCAATGTGCGGACCGCTCCGTACCCGGCGTTCCCGACCGACATGCAGGCGCAGTTCATCTCCCTCAACGCCATTGCCGAAGGCACCGGTGCTGTGATCGAGACGATCTTCGAAAACCGCTTCATGCACGTCTACGAACTGCACCGCATGGGTGCCAAGATCCAGGTTGAAGGCAACACCGCCATCGTCACCGGCACCGAAAAACTCAAGGGCGCGCCAGTGATGGCGACCGACCTGCGTGCTTCGGCCAGCCTGGTGATCTCGGCCCTGGTCGCCGACGGCGACACGCTGATCGACCGCATCTACCACATAGACCGTGGCTACGAGTGCATCGAAGAAAAACTGCAGATGCTGGGCGCCAAGATCCGTCGCGTTCCGGGCTAGTACCTGCTGCATGGGCATAAGGACATGCCCGTTGATTTGTTGAAGTCGAGCCGTTTTCGGCTCGATGTGTGTCCGGCGCCATTTGCGACCGGGCATGAGTACCTTGATAAGGACTGACGTTTCCCATGTTGACCATCGCACTGTCCAAGGGCCGCATCCTTGACGACACCCTGCCGCTTCTGGCTGAAGCGGGCATCGTGCCGACCGAGAATCCGGACAAGAGCCGCAAGCTGATCATTCCCACGACCCAGGAAGATGTACGCCTGCTGATCGTGCGTGCTACCGATGTGCCGACCTATGTCGAACATGGTGCTGCCGACCTCGGTGTCGCCGGTAAAGATGTGCTGATGGAATATGGCGGCCAGGGCCTGTACGAGCCACTGGACCTGCAAATTGCCCAGTGCAAGTTGATGACGGCCGGCAAGGTCGGTGCGGTCGAGCCCAAGGGTCGCCTGCGCATCGCCACCAAGTTCGTCAACGTTGCCAAGCGTTATTACGCCGAACAGGGTCGTCAGGTCGACATCATCAAGCTGTATGGCTCGATGGAGCTGGCACCGCTGATCGGCCTTGCCGACAAGATCATCGACGTGGTCGACACCGGTAACACGCTGCGGGCCAACGGCCTGGAGCCACAGGATTTCATTGCTGCCATCAGCTCCCGGCTGATCGTCAACAAAGCTTCGATGAAGATGCAGCACGCCCGTATCCAGGCGTTGATCGACACCCTGCGCAAGGCAGTGGAGTCTCGACACCGCGGCTGATTCACCTGCGCGACGTTAAGTCGCGCCCGTCTATCCGCCTCATAGCCAGAATTCTCAGGTGCCCAAGCGGAAACGACTGCTAAGTTAGGGCGCCTGAGTTTTTGCCATTCCTATGAGGCTCTCGCTATGACCGCACCGACTGCAATTCGCCGACTCAACGCTGCTGACCCGGATTTCGCGCATCATCTGGATCATCTGCTGAGCTGGGAAAGTGTGTCTGACGACTCGGTCAATCAGCGGGTGCTGGACATCATCAAGGCCGTGCGTGAGCGTGGCGACGCGGCACTGGTGGACTTTACCCGCCAGTTCGACGGTCTGGACGTGAAGTCCATGGCCGACCTGATCCTGCCGCGCGAGCGTCTGGAACTGGCGCTCACCCGCATTTCCGTGCCTCAGCGCGAAGCCCTGGAGGTCGCTTCGGCTCGTGTGCGCAGCTACCACGAAAAACAGAAGCAGGATTCCTGGAGCTACACCGAGGCCGACGGCACCGTGCTGGGCCAGAAAGTCACGCCGCTGGATCGCGCCGGTCTATATGTGCCAGGCGGCAAGGCATCGTACCCGTCGTCGGTATTGATGAACGCGATTCCGGCCAAGGTCGCCGGCGTCACCGAAGTGGTCATGGTGGTACCGACCCCGCGGGGTGAAATCAACGAGCTGGTGCTGGCTGCTGCCTGCATCGCCGGTGTCGACCGCGTGTTCACCATCGGTGGCGCTCAAGCCGTTGCTGCGTTGGCTTACGGCACCGAAAGCGTGCCGAAGGTCGACAAGGTCGTCGGTCCGGGCAACATTTATGTCGCCACCGCCAAGCGCCACGTGTTTGGCCAAGTCGGTATCGACATGATCGCCGGTCCCTCCGAGATCCTCGTGGTGTGCGACGGCCAGACCGATCCGGACTGGATCGCCATGGACCTGTTCTCCCAGGCCGAGCACGACGAAGACGCCCAGGCGATTCTTGTCAGCCCCGACGCCGAGTTCCTCGACAAGGTCGCCGCCAGCATCGCCAAGCTGATGCCGACCATGGAGCGCGCCGCGATCATCGAAACCTCGATCAATGGCCGTGGTGCACTGATCAAGGTTCGCGACATGGAGCAAGCCATCGAAGTGGCCAACCGCATCGCGCCGGAGCACCTCGAATTGTCCGTTGCCGATCCACAGGCCTGGCTGCCGAAAATCCGCCACGCCGGCGCGATCTTCATGGGGCGTCACACTTCCGAAGCCCTGGGCGACTACTGCGCAGGTCCTAACCACGTATTGCCGACTTCCGGTACTGCGCGCTTCTCTTCGCCGCTGGGTGTGTACGACTTCCAGAAACGTTCGTCGATCATCTTCTGCTCTGAGCAGGGCGCGTCCGTACTGGGCAAGACCGCTTCCGTGCTGGCCCGTGGCGAGTCGCTGACCGCCCACGCTCGCAGTGCCGAATATCGCATCGTTGACGAGCTCTTTAATGAAGAGCAGGGGGAGTGAGCATGAGTAAATTCTGGAGCCCGTTCGTCAAGAATCTGGTGCCTTACGTGCCGGGCGAACAGCCGAAACTGGCGAAACTGGTGAAGCTCAACACCAACGAAAACCCGTACGGTCCATCGCCGAAAGCCTTGGCTGCGATGCAAACCGAACTCAATGACAACCTGCGCCTGTACCCGGACCCGAACAGCGACCTGCTCAAGCAAGCCGTTGCCAGGTACTACGGCGTACAGAGCAATCAGGTGTTCCTCGGCAACGGTTCCGATGAAGTGCTGGCGCACATCTTCCACGGTTTGCTGCAGCACGATCAGCCGCTGCTGTTCCCGGACATCAGCTACAGCTTTTACCCGGTCTACTGCGGGTTGTACGGCATCACCTTCGACGCGGTGCCGCTGGACGAGCAATTCCAGATCAACCCGGCGGACTACGCCAAACCGAACGGCGGGATCATCTTCCCTAACCCGAACGCACCGACCGGCTGCCTGTTGGCGCTGGAGGCGGTGGAGCAGATTCTCAAGGCCAGCCCGGATTCGGTGGTGGTGGTCGACGAGGCCTACATCGACTTCGGCGGCGAGACGGCAATCACCCTGGTGGACCGCTATCCGAACCTGCTGGTGACCCAGACCCTGTCCAAGTCCCGTTCCCTGGCCGGTCTGCGGGTAGGCCTGGCGGTGGGGCATCCGGACCTGATCGAGGCGCTGGAGCGGATCAAGAACAGCTTCAACTCCTATCCGCTGGATCGTATGGCGAATGTCGGCGCTGCCGCAGCGTTCGACGATCGCGAGTATTTCGACAAGACCTGCGCGTTGGTGATCGAGAATCGCGAGAAGGTCGTTGCACAGCTAAAGGAGAAGGGTTTTGAAGTGCTGCCATCGGCGGCGAACTTCATTTTCGCCCGTCACCCCCAGCACGATGCGGCGGGGCTTGCGGCGAAGTTGCGCGAGCAAGGCGTGATCGTCCGGCACTTCAAGCAGGAGCGGATCGCCCAGTTCCTGCGGATCTCCATCGGCACGCCAGAGCAGAATCAGGCGCTGATCGACGGCCTCGGCGACCTGTAAACCACCGCTGCCCCCTGTAGGCGCGAGCAAGCTCGCTCCTACAAGGGTTTGTATTAGCCGCTTACTCTTCTTCTTTATCTTTGACCGGAGCCGGCGGTGGGCGCAGGCCGACTTCCGCCGTCAGTTTGAGCTCCTTGCCGTTGCGCATCACCTGGATCGCGACCTTGTCGGTCGGCTTGATCCGCGCCACCTGATTCATCGAGCGACGGCCATCACCGGCCGGTTCGCCATCGATGGAAAGAATCACATCACCCAGTTGCAGGCCGGCCTTCTGTGCCGGACCATCGCGGAAAATCCCCGCCACGACAATGCCAGGGCGTCCGGACAAACCGAACGACTCGGCCAGTTCCTGGGTCAGCGGCTGCACTTCGATACCCAGCCAGCCACGAATCACCTGGCCGTGCTCGATGATCGACTTCATCACTTCCATCGCCAGCTTCACCGGGATCGCGAAACCAATGCCCTGGGAGCCCCCGGACTTGGAAAAGATCGCCGTGTTGATGCCGGTCAGGTTGCCGATGGCATCCACCAGCGCACCGCCCGAGTTGCCCGGGTTGATTGCCGCATCGGTCTGGATGAAGTCTTCGTAGTTGTTCAGGCCCAGTTGATTGCGCCCGGTGGCGCTGATGATGCCCATGGTCACGGTCTGGCCGACGCCGAACGGGTTGCCGATGGCCAATGCAACGTCGCCGATGCGGATGTTGTCGGAACGCCCCACGGTGATCGACGGCAGGTTTTTCAGGTCGATTTTCAGAACCGCGAGGTCAGTCTCCGGGTCGCTGCCGATCACCCGTGCCAGGGTTTCCCGGCCGTCCTTGAGGGCCACCACGATCTGGTCGGCACCGCTGGTCACGTGGTTGTTGGTCAGGATGTAGCCTTCCGGGCTCATGATCACGCCGGAACCGAGGCTCGACTCCATACGTTTCTGCTTGGGCGAATTATCGCCGAAGAAGCGACGGAACTGCGGATCTTCGAACAACGGATGGTTGGGTTTGTTGATGACTTTGGTGGTGTACAGGTTCACCACCGACGGCGCCGCGGTGGATACCGCTTCGGCATAAGACACCGGGCCCTGCTGCATGCTGGTGGTTTGCGGCGCTTGTTGCAGATTGACGTCGAGGCTCGGGAGCCCGACCCACTGCGGGTAACGCTGGATTATCAAAAGAGCGACAAGCACGCCGGCCAACAGCGGCCAGCCGGAAAAACGCAGCGCCTTGAGCATTAAGCAGTTCCTGAGAGAGTTGCAGGCGGTATGAGACCGCTCATAATGACGCGCATTATACGAGGCCGCGCGCGCCTCTGAACGGGATATTTAGGAGTCTTTTATGGCCGTCGCCCTGTGCACCCTGGTCGAAGAAGCCGACCGCTACCTCAACAGCGCCAGAATCGCTGATTACTGCCCCAACGGCCTGCAGGTCGAGGGGCGGCCGCAAGTGATGCGCATTGTCAGCGGCGTCACCGCCAGCCAGGCCTTGCTCGATGCGGCCGTGGAAGCCAATGCCGACCTGGTGTTGGTGCATCACGGCTACTTCTGGAAAGGCGAGAACCCGTGCATCACCGGCATGAAGCAGCGCCGCCTGAAGACCCTGCTCAAGCACGATATCAGCCTGTTGTCCTATCACCTGCCGCTGGACCTGCACCCGGACGTCGGCAATAACGTGCAGCTCGCACGGCAGCTCGACATCACCGTCGAAGGCCCACTGGACCCGGACAACCTGAAGATTGTCGGCCTGGTTGGCTCGCTGAATGAGCCGATGATGCCCCGGGATTTCGCTCGCCGCGTCCAGGAAGTGATGGGGCGTGAGCCGCTGTTGATCGAAGGCAATGCCATGATCCGCCGCGTCGGCTGGTGCACCGGTGGTGGCCAGGGTTACATCGATCAAGCCATTCTGGCAGGCGTCGACCTGTACCTCAGCGGCGAGGCCTCTGAGCAAACCTTCCACAGCGCCCGGGAAAACGACATCAGCTTCATCGCCGCCGGTCACCATGCGACCGAGCGCTACGGCGTTCAGGCGCTGGGGGATTATCTGGCCCGTCGGTTTGCGCTGGAACACATCTTCATCGATTGCCCGAATCCGATTTGAGAACGCCATACATTTCCTGTGGGAGCGAGCTTGCTCGCGATAGCGGTGTAACACTTGATGTAAATGTCGAATGTGAGTCCGTCATCGCGAGCAAGCTCGCTCCCACAGGGGGCTGAGGTGCCCAAACAGGCAGGCATATTCATATGCTCTTTCGATCTAGTTAGCGTCCTGATTAGAAGAGGTCGCTGTGCTAGGATCCCCGCTCGAACACGGCCCGCTGGCCGTTCATAAGAAAGCTTTCGTGAGTAGCCATGGTCGACAAACTGACGCATCTGAAACAGCTGGAGGCGGAAAGCATCCACATCATCCGCGAGGTGGCCGCCGAGTTCGATAACCCGGTGATGCTGTACTCCATCGGTAAAGACTCCGCCGTGATGCTGCATCTGGCACGCAAGGCGTTCTTCCCGGGCAAGCTGCCGTTTCCGGTGATGCATGTCGACACTCGCTGGAAATTCAAGGAGATGTACAGCTTCCGCGACAAGATGGTCGCCGATCTGGGCCTCGACCTGATCACCCACGTCAACCCGGACGGCGTGGCGCAGGACATCAACCCGTTCACCCACGGCAGCGCCAAGCACACCGACATCATGAAGACCGAGGGCCTCAAGCAGGCACTCGACAAGTATGGTTTCGACGCAGCATTCGGCGGCGCCCGTCGCGATGAAGAGAAATCCCGCGCGAAAGAGCGTGTGTACTCGTTCCGCGACAGCAAGCACCGCTGGGATCCGAAAAACCAGCGTCCCGAGCTGTGGAACGTCTACAACGGCAAGGTCAACAAGGGCGAGTCGATCCGCGTCTTCCCGCTGTCGAACTGGACCGAGCTGGACATCTGGCAGTACATCTACCTTGAAGGCATCCCGATCGTTCCGCTGTACTTCGCCGCCGAGCGTGAAGTCATCGAGAAGAACGGCACGCTGATCATGATCGACGACGAGCGCATCCTCGAGCACCTGAGCGATGAAGACAAAGCGCGCATCGTCAAAAAGAAAGTGCGTTTCCGTACCCTTGGTTGCTACCCGTTGACGGGCGCGGTGGAGTCCGAGGCCGAAAGCCTCACGGACATCATTCAGGAAATGCTCCTGACGCGAACTTCCGAGCGCCAGGGCCGTGTCATCGACCACGATGGCGCCGGCTCGATGGAAGACAAAAAACGTCAGGGTTATTTCTAAGAAGCAGTTGCAAGCTTCAAGCGGCAAGCTGCAAGCGAATCAAAAGCGGGTTTCGAAATGGATTTCGAGAAACTGATTGTTTGGCAAAGAGCCAAAGCATTGGCAGTCAACCTCTACAAGGAAATGGCTGAGTGCAGTGATCTGGCCTTTAGAAGTCAGATCACTCGTTCAGGGCTTTCGATTCCCAGCAATATTGCCGAGGGAATGGAACGTTTCACTGCAGAAGAAAAATGTCGGTTTCTGTCGATAGCTAAGGCCTCCTGCGGGGAGCTGCGGACACAGATAATCATTGGCAGTGAAATTGGTTACATCAGAGAACCGTTGGCGGCACTTTGGATTTCAGAATCTCGCGAGCTTTCAAAAATGCTTAGCGGGTTGATCAATAAAATTTCTGACTAGCTGTACGCCGACAAGCTTGCCGCTTGAAGCTTACAGCTTGGAGCTTGAATGCAATGAGCCACCAATCTGATTTGATCAGCGAGGACATCCTCGCCTACCTGGGCCAGCACGAACGTAAAGAGCTGCTGCGCTTTCTGACCTGCGGTAACGTCGACGACGGCAAGAGCACCCTGATCGGGCGCCTGCTGCACGACTCCAAGATGATCTACGAAGATCACCTGGAAGCCATTACCCGCGACTCGAAAAAAGTCGGCACCACCGGTGAAGACATCGACCTGGCATTGCTGGTCGACGGCCTGCAGGCCGAGCGTGAGCAAGGCATCACCATCGATGTCGCGTACCGCTATTTCTCCACCGCCAAGCGCAAATTCATCATCGCCGACACCCCGGGCCATGAGCAGTACACCCGCAACATGGCCACCGGTGCCTCCACCTGTGACCTGGCGATCATCCTGGTCGACGCCCGTTACGGTGTGCAGACCCAGACTCGTCGCCACAGCTTCATCGCCTCGCTGCTGGGCATCAAGCACATCGTTGTTGCCATCAACAAGATGGACCTCAAGGACTTCGACCAGGGCGTGTTCGAGTCGATCAAGGCCGACTACCTGCAGTTCGCTGAAGGCCTGAAGCTCAAGCCGACCAGCATGCACTTCGTGCCGATGTCGGCTTTGAAGGGCGACAACGTGGTGAACAAGTCCGAGCGTTCGCCGTGGTACACCGGCCAGTCGCTGATGGAAATCCTCGAGACCGTGGAAGTGGCGGGCGATCGCAACTTCACCGACCTGCGTTTCCCGGTGCAGTACGTCAACCGTCCGAACCTGAACTTCCGTGGCTTCGCCGGTACGCTGGCCAGCGGCATCGTCAAGAAAGGCGACGAAGTCGTCGTGCTGCCGTCGGGCAAGAGCAGCCGGGTGAAGTCCATCGTCACCTTCGAAGGTGAACTGGAGCACGCGGGTCCTGGTCAGGCAGTCACGCTGACCATGGAAGACGAAATCGACATCTCCCGTGGCGATCTGTTGGTTCACGCCGACAACGTGCCGCCGGTGACCGACAGCTTCGAAGCGATGCTGGTATGGATGGCTGAAGAGCCGATGCTGCCGGGCAAGAAATACGACATCAAACGCGCCACCAGTTACGTGCCGGGCTCCATCGCCAGCATCGTCAACAAGGTCGACGTGAACACCCTGGAAGAGGGTCCGGCCAGCGCGTTGCAGCTGAACGAAATCGGCAAGGTCAAGATCGCGCTCGATGCGCCGATTGCCCTCGACGGTTACGACAGCAACCGCACCACCGGCGCCTTCATCATCATCGACCGCTTGACCAACGGCACCGTTGGCGCGGGCATGATCGTCGCCCAGCCTTTGGCCCATGGCACCAGCACGCACCACGGCAAACTGGCTCACGTCGCCACCGAAGAACGCGCACAGCGCTTCGGCCAGCAACCTGCCACCGTGTTGTTCAGCGGCTTGTCGGGCGCGGGCAAAAGCACCCTGGCGTATGCGGTTGAACGCAAGTTGTTCGACCTGGGTCGCGCGGTGTTCGTACTCGATGGCCAGAACCTGCGTCACGATCTGAACAAAGGTCTGCCACAGGATCGCGCCGGGCGTACCGAGAACTGGCGTCGTGCCGCCCACGTCGCGCGTCAGTTCAACGAGGCCGGTCTGCTGACCCTCGCTGCGTTCGTTGCCCCGAATGCCGAAGGCCGTGAACAAGCCCGGGAACTGATCGGCAAGGAGCGTCTGCTGACGGTCTACGTCCAGGCTTCGCCGACGGTCTGCGCCGAGCGTGATCCGCAAGGTTTGTACGCGGCGGCCGGGGATAACATCCCGGGCGAGTCCTTCCCGTACGACGTGCCGCTGGATGCCGACCTGGTGATCGACACCCAGTCCGTGTCGCTGGAGGAAAGCGTCAAGCAAGTGCTGGGTCTGCTGCGTGAGCGTGGGGCGATCTAAGGCAATAGCAGCGACAAGCTTCTAGCTTCAAGCTGCAAGGAAAAGCCCGCAGACAAGTGATTGTCTGCGGGCTTTTTTGTGTCTGTTCCGACGCTTTCGCGGGCAAGTCGGATCGCCGCACCGCCGCTCCCACAGTTTTTGGGTTGTTCATGCCATTTGTATACGACGCGAATCCTGTGGGAGCGGGCTTGCCCGCGAAGAGGCCGGTACAGGCACCTCAAGACTTCGCTGGATACTCGCGATGCATCTGTTCCAGCAACGCATCCTTGTCCTGCCACAACTGGTTGATCCAGCCCTGAAACTGCAGGCGGTATTCGCCGTCCTGGTCGTAGTTCTTGCCAATGAACTGCGGCGGAATCTTCAGCTCTTCAAGGTGCACCACGACGTCCGCAACATTCCCGCACAACAAATCCCAAAAACCAGGACGCCCGGCTGGGTAGTGGATGGTCACGTTGACCAGGGATTCAAGCTGCTCGCCCATCGCATCCAGCACAAAGGCAATGCCGCCTGCCTTGGGCTTGAGCAGGTACTTGAAGGGTGACTGTTGTTGCTTGTGCTTGCCCTCGGTGAAGCGTGTGCCTTCGACGAAGTTGAAAATACCCACCGGGTTGTCGCGGAATTTCGCACAGGTCTTGCGGGTGGTTTCCAGGTCCTTGCCTTTCTTCTCCGGGTGCTTCTCCAGATAGGCCTTGGAGTAGCGTTTCATGAATGGAAAGCCCAGTGCCCACCAGGCCAGACCGATCACCGGGACCCAGATCAGCTCCTGCTTGAGAAAGAACTTCAGCGGTTGAATGCGCCGGTTGAGCACATATTGCAGTACCAAGATGTCGACCCAGCTCTGGTGGTTGCTGGTGATCAGGTACGAGTGCTGATAGTCGAGACCTTGCAGGCCGCTGATGTGCCAGCGCGTGCGGCGCACCAGGTTCATCCAGCCTTTGTTGAGGCTGATCCAGGCTTCGTGGGTATGACTCATCAGCCAGCCCGCGAGGCGCTGGGTGAGGGCGAACGGCAGTACCTTGACGAGCGCCACGCAGAACAGGAACGAGCAGAGAAGAATCGTGTTCAGTGCCAACAGCAGCGAGGCGATCACGCCCCGCAGCGGAGCAGGTAGGAAGTCCAGCATTTACACATCCATAGGTCGGTTGGCAGCTTGAATCGCGGTCAACGCGATGGTGTAGACGATGTCATCGACCTGCGCGCCGCGCGGTAAATCATTCACCGGTTTGCGCAAGCCTTGCAGCATCGGCCCGAGGCTGACGCAGTCGGCGCTGCGCTGTACGGCCTTGTGCGTGGTGTTGCCGGTGTTGAGGTCGGGGAACACGTACACCGTGGCACGACCGGCCACCTGACTGTTCGGCGCCAATTGCCGGGCCACGCTTTCGTTGGCGGCGGCGTCGTACTGCAAGGGGCCGTCGATCAGCAGCGAGTGCTGTTGTTCATGGGCGAGCAGGGTCGCCTCGCGGACCTTCTCGACTTCTTCGCCGCTGGCCGACTCGCCGCTGGAGTAGCTGATCATCGCCACCCGTGGCGTGATGCCGAAGGCGGAGGCCGAATCAGCGCTTTGCAGGGCGATCTCGGCCAGTTCGCTGGCACTCGGGTGCGGGTTCATCACGCAGTCGCCGTAGACGAGCACCTCTTCCGGGAACAGCATGAAGAACACCGACGACACCAGGGTGCAGCCCGGCGCGGTTTTAATCAGCTGCAGGGCCGGGCGGATGGTGTTGGCGGTGGTGTTGATCACGCCCGACACGAGGCCGTCGACTTCATCCAGGGCCAGCATCATGGTGCCGATCACCACGGTGTCTTCCAGTTGTTGCTCGGCCATCGGCGCGTTAAGGCTTTTGCTTTTGCGTAGCGCGACCATGGGCTCGACATAGCGTTCGCGGATCAAGTCCGGATCGATGATTTCCAGGCCCGGTGGCAACTCGATGCCCTGGGCGCGGGCGACGGCTTGCACGTCCTCGGGCTTGGCCAGCAACACACAGCGAGCGATGCCTCGGGCCTGGCAGATCGCGGCGGCCTGCACGGTCAGCGGCTCGCTGCCTTCGGGCAGGACGATGCGCTTGTTGGCCGCCTGGGCGCGCTGGATCAATTGATAGCGGAAAACCGCTGGCGACAGGCGCATCTCCCGTGGCGTGCCGCAGCGCTGATGCAACCAGTTGGCGTCGAGATGACCGGCGATGAAATCGGTGATGATTTCTGCGCGCTCGCGGTCGTCGATGGGGATTTCCTTGTTCAGGCCATTGAGCAGGTTGGCGGTGTCATAGGAGCCGGTGCTCACCGACAGCACCGGCAACCCGGCCTGCAGGGCGCCGCGGCACAGGTCCATGATGCGTGGGTCGGGCAGGGTGTCGCTGGTCAGCAGCAGGCCGGCCAGCGGCACGCCGTTCAAAGCCGCGAGGCTGACGGCGAGGATGATGTCGTCGCGGTCGCCGGGGGTCACCACCAGCACGCCGGGCTTGAGCAGCTCCACGGTGTTGCGCATGGTGCGGGCGCAAATGATGATTTTGGTCATGCGCCGGGTTTCGTAATCACCGGCGTTGAGCACTTGCGCGCCCATCAGGTCGGCGACGTCGCGGGTGCGCGGGGCGTTCAGTTCCGGCTGGAACGGAATGCAGCCGAGCAAGCGGAAATCACCGCTGCGCAGCAACGGCGAATGTTCCTTCAGGCGCGTGGCGAAGGCCTCCATGCTTTCCTCGGTCTTGACCTTGTTGAGGATCACACCGAGGACTTTCGGGTCTTTCGGGCCGCCGAACAATTGCGCCTGCAATTCGACGCGGCCGGAGAGTTCAGTCAGCACTTCGTTTTCCGGCGCCGAGACCAGGATCACCTCGGCGTCGAGGCTCTTGGCCAGGTGCAGGTTGACCCGCGCGGCGTAACTGGCGCTGCGGGTCGGCACCATGCCTTCGACGATCAGCACGTCCTTGCCGATGGCCGCCTGCTGATAAAGGGCGATGATTTCTTCGAGCAGCTCATCGAGCTGACCATCGCCGAGCATACGCTCGACATGGGCCAGGCCCAGTGGCTGGGGCGGTTTCAAACCGTGGGTACGCGCCACCAGCTCGGTGGAACGTTCCGGGCCCGTGTCGCCTGGATGCGGCTGGGCAATCGGTTTGAAGAAACCGACCTTGAGCCCGGCCCGCTCAAGGGTACGCACCAGCCCGAGGCTGATGGAGGTCAGACCCACACCAAAATCGGTGGGCGCGATAAAAAAAGTTTGCATGCGGATTCTCTAAAGGTGCATGGCAATGGTGAAAGCCTATATCTGGCCAACTACCGAAATTCAGTCGCCAAGGTTATCGCTAACCGAGCCTTGTGCGCACCAACCGCAGGCAAAGGGTTGGCCTATTTTTTCCTGGCGCTGCGCAGGGTCCATGACCCAAGCGCGGGATTGCCAGGGCGGCTGGTGCCGCAGGTGCTGGGTGTGGCCGCAGGAAAGCTCGGCCACCCAGTGTCCGTCCTCGTCCTGGTGGAAGCCTGTGACCGTCGAATCCCGTCTGTCCGGGTTGTGTTCGCTTTCGGACGATTGCTTCGCTAAACTTGGCCTTTCAATCTTCTTATGCAAAAGGTCTCGCCCCATGCTGATCGCCGCCAATAAGGCTGTCTCCATCGACTATACCCTGACCAACGACGCTGGTGAGGTCATCGACAGCTCCGCCGGCGGCGCGCCGCTGGTCTACCTGCAAGGCGCAGGCAACATCATCCCGGGCCTGGAAAAGGCTCTGGAAGGCAAGGCTGTCGGCGACGAGCTGACTGTTGCCGTAGAACCTGAAGACGCTTACGGCGAATACGCTGCAGAACTGGTCAGCACCCTGAGCCGCAGCATGTTCGAAGGCGTCGACGAACTGGAAGTGGGCATGCAGTTCCACGCTTCCGCTCCGGACGGCCAGATGCAGATCGTGACCATCCGTGATCTGGACGGCGACGACGTGACCGTTGACGGCAACCACCCGTTGGCTGGTCAACGCTTGAATTTCCAGGTCAAGATCATCGACATCCGTGACGCCAGCCAGGAAGAAATCGCTCATGGCCACGTCCATGGCGAAGGTGGCCATCACCACTGATTTCTGCGCTAAGCTCAGATAACTGGAGAGGCGCCCTGTGGGCGCCTTTTTAGTCTGCGGCCGTCCCTGACGACACCGCCAAGTGGCTGTTTCGAGAAGAACACGGGAATCTGGAGTACGCCATGAGTGCTTTTCACGACCTTAAATTGACAGCCCTGGATGGACAGGAGCTACCTCTGGCGCCTTTCAAAGGCCAAGTCGTACTGGTGGTCAACGTCGCCTCCAAATGCGGCCTGACCCCGCAGTACGCGGCGCTGGAAAGCCTCTACCAGCAATTCAAGGCCAAGGGCTTCAGCGTCCTGGGCTTGCCGTGCAACCAGTTTGCGGGGCAGGAACCGGGCACCGAACAAGAGATCAAGGATTTCTGCAGCCTCAACTATGGCGTGACCTTTCCGTTGTCCAGCAAGCTGGAAGTCAACGGGCATGACCGTCATCAGTTGTACCGCTTGCTGGCGGGCGAGGGCGCGGAATTTCCCGGCGACATCACCTGGAACTTCGAGAAGTTCCTGCTGGGCAAGGACGGCCGTGTACTGGCTCGGTTCTCGCCACGTACGGCGCCGGATGATCCGACCATCGTTCATGCGATTGAAAAAGCGCTGAGCTGATTCCCCCCTGTAGGAGCGAGCCTGCTCGCGATGAACCTGAGAGCGCCGCGGTGTGTCTGGCTTGCTACGTTATCGTTGACGAACATCGCGAGCAGTCGAGCGTCGACCGGCTGCTCCTACAGTACTCCTGCCTTTTGACCCTTAATCACGCTGATCAATAATGCTGTTCAAGGCGTCAGACTCTCCATATTATCGCCGTCATAAAATTACTTCCCGTGGAGCGTCCCATGCCCGTCAAAGCCCTGTTCAAACCGTTCCACCTCGGCACCCTCGAACTGCCGACCCGCGTTGTCATGGCGCCGATGACCCGTTCCTTTTCCCCGGGCGGCGTGCCTAATTCCAAAGTGATCGAATACTACCGTCGTCGCGCCGCTGCGGGCGTTGGCCTGATCATCACCGAAGGCACCACCGTCGGTCACAAGGCATCCAACGGCTATCCGAACGTTCCGCATTTCTACGGTGAAGCGGCCCTGGCCGGCTGGAAGAAAGTCGTCGACGCCGTTCACGCCGAAGGCGGCAAGATCGTTCCGCAGCTGTGGCACGTGGGCAGCGTGCGCCGTATCGGCACCGAGCCAGACGCCAGCGTGCCGGGTTATGGCCCGTCGGAAAAAGTGAAGGAAGGTCAGGTCGTGGTGCACGGCATGAGCAGACAAGACATCCAGGACGTGATCGCCGCATTCGCCCAGGCCGCCAAGGATGCCCAGAGCATCGGCATGGACGGCGTGGAAATTCACGGCGCCCACGGTTACCTGGTGGACCAGTTCTTCTGGGAAGGCAGCAACCAGCGTACCGACGAATACGGCGGCAGCCTGGCCAATCGTTCGCGCTTCGCCATTGAATTGATTCAGGCCGTGCGTGCCGCGGTCGGTGAAGGTTTCCCGATCATCTTCCGTTTCTCCCAGTGGAAGCAGCAGGACTACACCGCACGTCTGGTGCAAACCCCGGAAGCCTTGGGCGAGTTCCTCAAGCCGTTGGCCGACGCGGGCGTGGATATTTTCCACTGCTCGACCCGCCGCTTCTGGGAGCCGGAGTTCGATGGTTCCGAGTTGAACCTGGCCGGCTGGACCCGCCAACTCACCGGCAAGCCAACCATCACCGTGGGCAGCGTCGGCCTGGATGGCGAGTTCCTGCAGTTCATGGTTAATACCGACAAGGTCGCGCAGCCCGCCAGCCTGGAGAGACTGCTGGAGCGCTTGAACAACGATGAGTTCGACCTGGTGGCGGTCGGTCGTGCCTTGCTGGTGGACCCGGACTGGGCGCAAAAAGTGCGCGACGGCCGTGAGGAAGACATTCTGCCGTTCAGCCGTGAGGCGTTGATGACGCTGGTTTAAGCGGCGTCTGCATCGACGCCATCGCCGGCTTGCCGGCGATGGCAATCTCAATGACACCAAGGATTCAAGGTACGGTGGGTGCATTCGGCACCACCATCTCCCCGGCACACGCCCCGCGCAACTGCCCCTCGAACTGTTCGATGATCGTCGCCCAGCCCTGGCGACTTGCATGCTGGCGCGCATTGAGCCGCACATTGCGCAAGGCTTCCCTTTCCTCCAGCAGCCATGCCGCTGCATCGCAAAACGCTTCTTCATCCCCCGGCATCGCCAGCACGCCGTTGTAGCCATGACGAATATGCTGGGCGGCTGCCGCCTGGTCGTAGGCCACCACGCCAAGCCCCGAAGCGAGTGCTTCAAGCACCACATTGCCGAAGGTTTCAGTCAGGCTCGGAAACAGAAACACGTCGCCCGAGGCATAGTGACAGGCCAGGGCTTCACCCCGTTGCGCGCCGCAGAAAATCGCCTCGGGCATTTCGTTTTCCAGTTCCTGGCGCTGCGGGCCATCGCCGACCACGATCAGTTTCAGCGTGCGCTGGGGATAACTCGCCTTGAGGGTATTGAAAGTGCGTTTGAGCAGGCCAAGGTTTTTTTCCGGGGCCAGGCGCCCGACATGAATGACGGCGATGTCTACCTCGGCCAGTCCCCATTGCTCGCGCAGGGCATTCAAGCGTTTGGTCGGGTGAAACAATTCGCTGTCGACCCCACGGGACAGCAACGCCAGCCGCTCGAAATGACGTCGCTCCAGTTCCAGGCGCTGGCTGACGCTGGGCACCAGGGTCATGGTCGAACGATTGTGGAACCAGCGCAGGTAGTGAGTCAGCAGGCGCGTGAGCAAACCAAGCCCGTACTGGTTGGAGTACTGCTGGAAATTGGTGTGGAAACCGCTGACCACGGAAATTCCCAGTCGCCGTGCCGCACGCAACGCAGAGAGGCCCAGCGGGCCCTCGGTGGCGATGTAGAGCACATCCGGGCGGTGACGCGTCCAGCGCCGCAGCAGTTTGTGCATCGACGACTGACCCCATTGCAGGCCGGGATAGCCCGGCAGTGGCCAGCCGCGGCACAGCAGCAATTCATCGTCGCTGCCCAACTGCTGGTCGCAGCCCTGACGCGGTCGCACCAGCTCCACTTGATGCCCGCGTGCGCGCAATCCATCGCACAAGCGACCCAGGGTATTGGCCACGCCGTTGATTTCCGGTGGGAAGGTTTCGGTGATCAGGGTGATATGCAGAGCTGTCGTCATGACCCCAGTGTCGGCTGGGGCCATGTCGTCAGTGTGACGTCAGGATGATGGATTTGTGACTTAGCGCTGGGTCACCAGGTTTTCCGCCCCACGTTCACGCACCCAAAACAACGTCGCGCCAGCCACGGCCGCCGGCATCATCAGGATGTTGACCACCGGGATCAGCAGCACCAGGTACACGCTGCCGCCGAAGCTCATGCTCTGCCAGCGCTTCTGTCGCAGCCAGGCGAGCATTTCGTTCCAGCCCAGCTTGTGGTTGTCCGCCGGGTAGTCGATGTACTGGATTGCCATCATCCACACCCCGAACAACAGCCACAGCGGCGCGGCGATGATGTTCACCACCGGGATGAACGAGAGGATGAACAGCCCGATTGCCCGGGGCAGAAAGTAGCCGAGCTTGCGCATTTCCCGGGCCAGGGTGCGCGGGATCATCGCAATCAGCTCGCCCCAGCTGAAGGCCGGGAAGTCATCGGTGCCGCGCACCACCACTTCGACTTTTTCCGCGAGGAAGCCATTGAACGGCGCGGCAATGACGTTGGCGAGCATGGTGAAGGTGAAGAACACCATCAGCACGACGAGCACCACGAACAGCGGCCAGAGGATGTAGCTGAGAAAACCCAGCCAGTCGGGCAGGGACGGCATCAAGGTGTCGACCCACAGGCTGAATTGATGGCCGGCCAGGTAGATCAATCCGACGAACAGCACCAGGTTGATTGCCAGCGGCAACAGCACAAACAAACGCAGGCTGGGGCTCAGCACCAGCTTGAGGCCTTCGCGCAGGTATTGCGGGCCGGACAGAACAGGGGCGGGCATAAGAGGCTCCGTGCAGAGGGAAAACGCGCCGACCTTACCGGCTTTGCTTCACAGGCGAAAGCGCGATGGTGGTATCGACATTCACTGTAACAAAGACGTCGATATCATCGGCGAGATGGCATAGAGACCACCTATGAGCTGGATTGTTAAACCGTATTTCCTTAATCTTCGCCCCCTCGATACGCTGCACCCAATCTTTTTACAGGACGGTCGGGTTCAAGCCTTCCCCAAGTGCTTTCAACCGTTCTTTTTTATTCCAGCCGGCAATCCGGCGTTCCGCGCCAGGGATTCCGGGCCGGTCAACAGGAGCAGGTCATGTCTGAAGTCCGTCATTCGCGAGTGATTATTCTCGGTTCCGGCCCTGCCGGTTACAGCGCCGCGGTCTATGCCGCCCGTGCCAACCTCAAGCCACTGCTGATCACCGGCATGCAGGCCGGCGGTCAATTGACCACCACCACCGAAGTCGACAACTGGCCGGGCGACGTCCACGGCCTGACCGGCCCGGCGCTGATGGAGCGGATGCGCGAGCACGCCGAGCGCTTTGAAACCGAGATCGTTTTCGATCACATCAATGCCGTGGACTTCGCTGCCAAGCCTTACACCCTGACCGGCGACAGCGCGACTTACACCTGCGACGCACTGATCATCGCCACCGGCGCCAGCGCTCGTTACCTGGGCCTGCCATCGGAAGAAACCTTCATGGGCAAAGGCGTTTCGGCCTGCGCGACCTGCGACGGTTTCTTCTACCGCAACAAGCCTGTGGCTGTGGTCGGCGGCGGCAACACCGCTGTTGAAGAAGCCCTGTACCTGGCCAACATCGCCAGCAAGGTCACCCTGATCCACCGTCGCGAGACCTTCCGCGCCGAGAAGATCCTGATCGACAAGCTGAATGCCCGTGTTGCCGAAGGCAAGATCGAGCTGAAGCTGAACGCGACCCTGGACGAAGTGCTGGGTGACAACATGGGCGTGACCGGTGCCCGCCTGAAGAACAACGACGGCAGCTTCGACGAAGTAAAAGTCGACGGCGTGTTCATCGCCATCGGCCACACCCCGAACACTTCGCTGTTCGAAGGCCAACTGACCCTGAAAGACGGTTATCTGGTTGTGCAGGGCGGCCGTGACGGCAACGCCACTGCGACCAACCTCGAAGGTATCTTCGCCGCCGGTGACGTGGCTGATCACGTGTACCGTCAGGCCATCACCTCCGCTGGCGCCGGTTGCATGGCGGCACTGGATGCCGAGCGTTACCTCGACAATCTGCAGAACGCTTGATTCTGCTTTCGTCGAAATGAAAAAACCGGCTTCGGCCGGTTTTTTTGTGCCTTCGAAAAATGCGATGACCTTGTAGGAGCGAGCCTGCTCGCGATTGCGGTGATTCAGTCGACATCAATCTTGAATGAAAAATCGCTATCGCGAGCAGGCTCGCTCCTACAGGGATTGTGCGTTCAAATCAGTTTTGCCAGGCACGCCTCAAGGATATCCAGGCCTTCCTCCAGTACCGCAGCCTCGATGGTCAACGGCGCCAGCAAGCGAATGATGTGCCGCGATTTTCCGCTGGGCATCAGTAGCAGGCCCGCATCCCGCGCCAGAGCCAGCAGTTGGGTCAATTGTGCCGGTGCGGGCGAGCCATCGGCGTTGATCAACTCGATACCCCGCATGGCGCCGACGCCGGTCAGGCGTCCCAGGTATGGCGTCAGGTTGTTCGCGCGCCAGGTTGCATGGCGGCCGACAATCGCTTCTTCCTGTTGGGTGCCCCAGGCATGCAGGTTGGCATCGGTCATTTCGTCCAGGGTTGCCAGTGCCGCTGCGCAGGCGATGGGGTTGCCGGAGTAAGTGCCACCGAGTCCGCCCTTGGGCAAGTTGTCCAGCAGCGACTTGCGCCCGACCACCGCACCCAGCGGCACACCGCCGGCGATGCTTTTGCCGAGCAGGATCAGGTCCGGCTCGATGCCCAGTCGCGAGAACGCGAAGCGCTGGCCGGTACGGCCGAAACCGGACTGGATTTCATCGGCAATCAGCACAATGCCCTTGTCGTCGCAGAACTTGCGCAGCGCCTGGGCGAACTCGACCTCCATGGCCAGGAAGCCCGCTTCGCCCTGCACCGGTTCGACGATAAAACAGGCGACGTCTTCGACATCAATCTCGACGCTGAACAGGCGCTCCATGGCTTTGAGGGCCTCGGCACAGGTGACGCCGTTGTCCTGGCTAGGGAAGGGCAGGTGAAACACCGGCCCCGGCAGCACGCCGACTTTCTGTTTGTACGGCGCGACTTTGCCATTGAGGTTGAGGGTGGCCAGTGTGCGACCGTGGAAAGCGCCGTCGAAGGCGATGACCGCGCTACGGCCGGTGGCGCCACGGACGATCTTCAGGGCGTTTTCCGCCGCTTCCGCGCCGCTGTTGGTGAGCATGCCGCTGACCGGGTAATCCACCGGGATGAACGTGCTCAGGCGATCCATCAGCTCGAGGTAAGGCACATGGGGAGCAGCGTTGAACGCGTAGTGGGTCAGTCGGGTGGCTTGTTCGCGAATGGCCTCGACGATGCGCGGATGGCAATGGCCGAGGTTGAGTACGCCGATGCCACCGACGAAGTCGATGTAGCGTTTTCCATCGGTGTCCCAGACCTCGGCGTTTTTGCCGTGGCTGAGCGTGACAGGGTGAACGATGTTGATCGACTGGCTGATGGTTTCGCTGCGCATGAATGACCGGCTCGGAAGAAGGAGGGCTTCTTTTTATCTAAGCCGTGAGCGGCGCTACGGGGCAAACGAAATAAAGTTGCCGGGTCAATCTTAAAAGTCGGGTTGTGTTTCTGATCAGTTCCGCGCCGTGAACGCAGAACCTGTAGGAGCGAGCCTGCTCGCGATGGTGGTGAACGATTACGCGTAAACCAGAGGCCCAGCAGTGCTCTTGAGTTTTTCGCGAGCAGGCTCGCTCCTACAATTTGAATCAGCGGCGGGTCAGCGGCGGCTGAGCGAACTTCACACCAGCCAGTCCATGGGCAATCAACGCCCGGATGTTGCCGTGATCGCTGCCTTCAGGCGTCGCCAGCACCGAACGGTAATGCTCGCCAAAAGCCAGCAGCGCTTCTTCATCGCTCAAGCCTTCGAGCAGCGCCAGACCCAATGTCTTGCACGAGCCTTCGTTCTGCCCGGCCGCGTTTTCGACTCCACCGTTGTTGAAGGCCTGGGGCTGGTAGTCGTAACCGGCGGCGATGAAGGCCAAAGTGTCGGCGAAGGCATGTTCGCCGGTCTTGAGGCTGGCGCGCAGGGTGTTCAAATCACTCATTGGGTTTTCCTTTGGCGAACGCCGCTTGCTGGTCGGCGCTGGCTTCTTGCTGATATTGGGCTTTCCATTCGGCGTACGGCATGCCGTAAACCACTTCGCGGGCTTCGTCGAGGCTGACCTCGATCTGGCGGTCGTCGGCCGCCGCCTTGTACCACTTGGACAGGCAGTTGCGGCAAAAACCCGAGAGGTTCATCAGGTCGATGTTCTGCACATCCTTGCGGCTGTCCAGGTGGGCCACCAGCCGGCGAAAGGCGGCGGCTTCGAGTTCCAGGCGTTGTTGATCGGTCATGGGGGCTCTCGCACGCTATGAGGCAAAGTTATTGAAAGGACGGGACTATAAAGGCGCGGGGTCGGCGTCGGTAAAGATGTTCACCGAGTTGCGTTCGGCAGTCCGGATGAACGACTGCGTCATCATTGCGATGTCCTGAATGATGAACAGTTTCTTATCCGGACTGTTGAGCAGGTCAGTGGAAATGTTAGTGCCATCCTGCATACCTGGCCATGTGCACCAGATGGACAGCACTTGCTCGCCGGAGTTTTTGATAGTGGCTTGCTCGAAATTGACTTTGTAACCCACCGACTCTGCACCGCCGAAGGTGTACTGGAAGATGTCCTTGATGGTCTCTACCGACTCAGTGGTTTTCAGGAAGTAGGCAACGATGATCCGGTCAACATTGAAACCGACCCACATTTTGGTTTTGGTATTTTTGTTGTGCAGACGATAGTTGGCACCAAAGATGTTGTTGATCGCAGATACCGCGACTTCAAGTTTTTGCCCATGCGAATCTTCGATGTTAGCCAGGGTTTTCGGCATGTTTTTGAGCAGCAGCGTTTCGGTCTTGCTGATCAGGTAGTGCAGGTTGGCCTCGCGCTCGCCAAAAATCAGTATCAGGCTGATGACCAGTGCGGTGGCTGCCAGTTGTGCCAGCGACAAGGACAACAGGATCCAGTCGCTGTGATCGGGAACACCGACAAAGGACAAAGACACATAAACCGCGGCCAACAGACACAGCGTCAACGCTGAAACAATGATCATTTTTATCCAGCGCGGCAGATAGATCAGCTTTTTCGAGTCAATCATTGATGATTCCTTTCTTGATGTGGCGCCCGCCATTAATGACGACGCTGGTTCCAGTGCTGTAGTTGGTGTTGAGCAAGAACATGACGGCGTCGATCAACGGTTGTGCGCCGGGCTCAAACTCGAGAAGGGCTTTCTTCAAGGTCCGCTGGGAGTATTCCTGAGTGCTGTTTTCCTTGAGGATGAGCAGGCCGGGAAGAATGGCGTTCACCCTGATCGTGGGGGCGTATTTCTCTGCGAAAGACAACACCATGTTTTGCAGTGCCGACTTGGTGGCCGCATATCCGATATGGCTCTTGCTACCCCGTGTTGAGGTTTCGTCGCAGATATGGATGATGTCGGATCTTTCCAGCCGCAGCAGATGCTCGCCAAGTTCCAGGTTCAAATGATAGGGCGCCTCGACATGAAGCTTGAACATGCTGTTCAGATTTTCCAGGCCATCGTCGAGCCACAGAGACGCGTTGTGGATCACCGCCCGCAAACTGTCGAAATTGGTTTTGATGTATGCGATCAGCGCCTCGCGATCGCTCTGGAGCTCAAGGTTTGCTTGGAACGGCAACATGTTCGGGTGCGGTGTCACTGGGTTTAAGGAGCGGCTGACGCAGATAACGGTATTGCCGGCCTCCGCCAGAGTAGTGGCAAGTTGGAGGCCGACGCGCTTGCTGGTACCGGTGACAAGTATTGGACTATTCATAGTTGTGCGATCAGCTTCAGTAGGTCTATGCACGGGCTAAATGCGTGCAGCATAACTGAAGTTTTCCCGCTAGCGGCCAGCTTCTCCCGCCCGTTGCGATCCCGATGTTATCGGTCTGTAGATCGATGAACGAAAGAAACGCTAGTGATCGCTGACCGAATTGACCGTCAATGAGGGTGATTGGGTTTTTTTATGCAGCCAGTCTGCAAGCGCATGGGTCGACAGGGGGATGAAGAAATACACCATCAACGGCGTCAGGCACAGGGTGCTGACGAACACGCGGGGCAGCAGCGCCATCTCGCTCATCAGCGGCCCCAGCACAAAGTTGAACAGCAGCGAGACCGGAAAGAACGCCAGCCAGATTGCCACGGCCTGTTTCCAGCGCGGCGGGCGTTGACCGACGGCACCGAACCAACCCTCGATGCCGCTGACCCGATGTTCTGTCGGGTGGGCGAACAGGTCGCTGCCACGTGCCAGCCAGGTAGTGCGCGAGGCCGAATGCTCCCAGGCGTGCAGGGTCTGTTCGTCGGCGAAGCGGAAAATGATCTGGAATTCGTCGTCCTCGGGCGGCGGAGCGAGCACACCGGAGCCGAGATAACCGGGAAAATCGGTGGCCAGTTGTTCGCCTTCGCGCAGCCAGGCAATCAGGTCCTGGTAACGTCCATTGGCAACGCGGCGTGCAACCATCAGCGTGACGGGAGGGGTAGACATTGTGTATCTCCGTGAGGCATTTGCGTCGCTCCGGATAGGAACTTCGCCAGGCACAGCGCCGGGGTGGTGGGCTGCGACTCGAAACAAGCAAGGATTATTCCTGATTCCGCCCGTGGCGTCTGCGACGTTTATCCGCTCATTCATTGCATCGATTTTTTACGGAAACTTTACGGGGCAGGGGCGTTAAAATAACGCTCGGACGATACAGAGATGTTTCAACAGGATGCCCATACTTACAGACGTTGCTTCAGGCTCCACGCAGGCCGTCGCTCTTGAACAGGAAGAACTCTTCCCTATTCGCGAGGTGGCGCGACTGACAGGTGTCAACCCGGTCACGCTTCGAGCCTGGGAACGACGATATGGCCTGATTGTTCCAACACGCACCGATAGCGGGCATCGACTCTATTCGATGTCCGATATCGAGCGTGTCCACAGCATCCTCGGCTGGATCGAGCGCGGGGTTGCCGTCAGCAAGATCGGCAAGATCCTGGCCAGGACCGAGCCGCTCCAGCCGTTGTCGCACATCATCCCCAACAGTCTTGTGGAAGCCGATTACGCGCAGTGGCGGCAGCAGGTGCTTGCTGCGGTCAACGGGTTTGACGACATTCGGCTGGAGCAGGTCTACGGTCAGATCTTTTCCAGTTACTCCCTGCCGGTGGTGTTTCAGGACATTCTGATGCCCATCTGGAAGCAGTTATTGCAACGCCAGGACCAGTTCGGTGGAACCAGCGAGTGGCTGTTCCTGGATGGCTTTCTGCGTTCCCGGGTGGTGCAGCGTTTGTTGTTGATTCGCGAAAAACAGCCGCGTCGCGTGGTCATCTGTGCCCTGGTTGGCCAGTGCCGGGAACTGGAACTGCTGGTCGCCGCCCTGTTCCTGAGTTCCGGGCCAGTGGCCGTTCGCGTGCTGAACATGGGCCAGCCATTCGAGGAACTGGCGCTGATGTGTGAAAGGATCAAACCCTTGGCGCTGGTGCTGTTTTCCAATCATGTGCCGGCTCCCGAGTTGCCGCGGCGCCTGAATCGCCTGGCCACGAGTCTGGAGTGCCGATTGTTGTTGGCCGGCGATGCTTGCGACCTGGTACAGGAAAGCCTGGCCGGGTCATCGATCGGTTGCCTGGGCAATGAAGGGGAGGTTATGAGCCAGCGTCTGAAGCAGTTCCTGGCGGGTACTCTGGATACTTGAGGTTCAGAGATGCAGCGCAGGATGAGTCAAACGATGCTGTTGCAGGATGAACTGGCGCAGGCGCTCGGTTTCGTCCGTATCGCTCTGGCTCAGTTGATAGGCGTAGAAGCCCTTTTCGTTTTCTTTCTCGAAGGTGCCGCGCAAGGCAATCCGCTCGTAGCCTGAGGGGCTGAACCACAAGGCGAAATGCTTCGGCGGTTTGGTCTTGTTGCGAGCTTCCAGCAAAACCCCTTTACACGACACTTCGTGTACCCACAGGGTGCCGGGTTGACCCTTGGCGTTTTCCAGGGCTACCGGTTCGTCCAGCACCAGGCGCCAAGGCCGGACCATCGGCCCGTCTTCATAGATGCTTGGCACGCCGAGACGCAAATGCAGCGCATGGAACTCGTCTTCCACCAGGTGCAGGGGGAAGGTCATTTGCTGGTTTTCGAAGCTGGCTTGAATGGTGACCTGCTCATGGGCCGCCAGGCGGGTGAGCAGGTCACGGATTTGCGAACCACCGTTGACGAGCAGGCTCGACGTCGCGTCCCGCACATTGAGTTGCGGGTTGTGTTGCATGGTCTGGATGAAATCCAGCTCATCCTGGGTCAGGAGCGCGTCGCGTTGCATGGCCAGCTCGAAAGATATAGTTACAAAGTCATTGGTGATTGTAGTTACTGACCATTAATTCTGAATTTCGTTTGCGCCGTTCGTCGCCTTGAGCGCGGCAAGCTCGGCCTGAAGTTCAGCCAACTGCCCCTCCAGCTGTGCCACGCGCTGTTGCGCCTTGACCTGCGCGGTGACGTCTTTCTGCACACCGACAAAATAGGTTTGCCCGTCCGCCGGATTTTTCACCGTTGAAAGGGACAATTCGTTCCAGAACGGTGTGCCGTCCTTGCGGTAGTTGCGCAGTATTTCCCGGCAGGATCCTTCACGGTTCAATGCATCGCGAATCAGCGGCAGGGCTTCCTGATCGCGGTCCCCCGACTGCAGGAAGCGACAATCCTGATAGAGGATTTCTTCACTGGAGTACCCCGTCAGGCGTTCGAACGCGGGGTTGACGTAAATGAGGATTTTGTCCTGATCGCCTTCCTTTTCGGCAATCACGATACCGTCATTGGAGGCATTGATCACCATTTGCAGCAGCTGTGCATTAATCATCGGAGTATCCTTTCCTGATTGATTGTCGATTGCATTCTAAAAGAACTATCACGACCGTGCTGTTAATATCCGGGTCTTTTACTCGGATTCAGGATCAGATTGATGAAAGTCGCCATCATTTCCGGCTCGGTGTACGGCACGGCCGAAGAAGTTGCCCGCCACGCCGCCAGCCTGTTGAAAGCCGCCGGTTTCGAAACCTGGCACAACCCCCGAGCGACCCTCGCCGACGTCCAGGCGTTTGGCCCCGAAGCCTTTCTGGCGGTGACCTCCACTACCGGCATGGGTGAGCTGCCGGACAACCTGCAACCGCTGTATTCGAGCATTCGTGACCAATTGCCAGCAGCCTGGCGCGGTTTGCCGGGCGCGGTGATCGGGTTGGGCGATGCGAGCTATGGCGATACTTTTTGTGGCGGCGGCGAGCAGATGCGCGAATTGTTCGGTGAACTGGGCATTCGCGAAGTACTGCCGATGCTGCGCCTGGATGCCAGTGAAAGCGTGACCCCTGAGACGGACGCCGAGCCTTGGCTGGCGGACCTGATCAGCGCACTGCGCGACTGAGCGTTGCCCCGGTACCAACGGCAGTCAGGGATCTGACAGTGCGCTGAAAGCTGCCTGTCAGACCTTTGCTGACGCCGGTCATTTGACATGGATCCAGGGCAGCAGGGCGGCTGACCCGCTGGGCCATCAAGCTGGCTGCCAACGCAACTACACGAACCTCAAGGGCTGACTAGACTCGGTAAACATAGGAAACACTCCATAATAAAAACATCGAGGCTTCTTGCCGTGACCGTCGCTCCCGTCCAATCGCCACCCAGTGTCAAAGACCAGGTCAGTGCTGCCGAGTGGCAGACCCGCGTCGATCTGGCGGCCTGTTATCGCCTGGTCGCCCAACATGGCTGGGATGACCTGATCTTCACCCATATCTCCGCCAAGGTGCCCGGCACCGAAGATTTCCTGATCAACCCGTTCGGGTTGATGTTTCACGAAATTACCGCGTCGAGCCTGGTCAAGGTAGATCAGGCCGGCAACAAGCTGATGGACAGTCCTTACGAGATCAATCCGGCGGGCTACACCATCCACAGCGCGGTGCATGAAGTTCGTCACGATGTCGTCTGCGTGCTCCATACCCACACGGCTTCGGGGGTGGCGGTGTCCGCACAGAAGCAGGGCGTTCTGCCGATAAGCCAACAGTCGTTGTTCGTGCTTTCCAGCCTGGCCTACCATGCCTACGAAGGCGTGGCGCTCAACCATGAAGAGAAAGTGCGTCTGCAGGCCGACCTCGGTGAAAACAATTTCCTGATGTTGCACAACCACGGTCTGCTGACCTGCGGCAGCACCATCGCCGATACGTTCCTGATGATGTTCACCTTTCAGCGTGCCTGCGACATTCAGGTCATGGCGCAAAACGGTGCCGCTGAACTGATCGCCATCGAACCGCAGATTCTGGCCGGCGCCAAAGCCATGATCGCGGGTGTCACCCGAAGTGCTCAAGGAATGGGCGGAGCGCTGGCCTGGCCGGCGCTGCTGCGCAAACTCGATAAACTGGACCCGGGTTATAAACTCTAATGGAACTCGCCGAGATCCCCCTGTGTGTCTGGCGCAAACGCAGCCAGACGTTCGTGTTCCGTGGCCAGAGCATCCGTTACTGGACAGCAGGACAGGGCGAGCCGCTGTTGCTCATTCACGGCTTTCCTTCCGCCAGTTGGGACTGGCATTACCTGTGGCAGCCATTGACCCAGCGTTTTCGCGTGATCGCTTGCGACATGCTGGGCTTCGGCGATTCGTCCAAACCGGTGAATCACGAATACAGCCTGCTGGAGCAAGCGGATCTGCAACAGGCACTGCTTGAACACCTGAATGTCGAACAGCCAGTGCACCTGCTCACCCACGATTATGGCGACAGCGTGGCCCAGGAACTGCTGGCCCGGCATTACGAATCGCGGTTGGAACTGGCCAGTTGCGTGTTTCTCAACGGCGGGCTGTTTCCGGAAACCCACCACCCGCTACTGATGCAAAAACTCTTGCTCAGTCCTTTGGGCTGGATGATTGGCCGCGCCTTCAGTCGTGAAGGCTTGGTGAGAAGCTTTCGGCAGATTTTCGGTCCGCAAACCCGTCCCAGTGAAAGCCAGATGGATGATTTCTGGAGTCTGGTCGAAAGCCAGCGTGGGCCACGGATCATGCACAAATTGATCGCCTACATCCCGGAGCGACGCGTCTGGCGCAACCGCTGGGTGAGCGCGATGCAACGCGGTGAAGTGCCGCTGCGAGTGATCGATGGCGGGGTCGATCCGGTCTCCGGCGTGCACATGGTCGAGCGTTACCGGGAGCTGATCCCGGATGCGGACACAGTGGTGTTGCCCGACATTGGCCACTACCCGCAGATCGAGGCCCCCGGCGAGGTGCTTAAGCACTACCTGGCGTTTCGCGATCAATTGCTCTTGCCGCCGCGCAAGGTGGCATGTTCCTGAACCTTAAAGTGAACTGTTGTGGCGAGGGGGCTTGTCGGATCGCCGCACCGCCCCGTTCGGCTGCGAAGCAGTCGTAAACCTGCTAAACGCGTTATACCTGAATCACTGCGCTGTATGGTTTGGGGCCGCTGCGCAGCCCAACGGGGGCAAGCCCCCTCGCCACAGGGTTTCGTGTCCATTTTCTCTATCAATCATCCCCCAGCCTTATCGCGCACCATTCAGCCTCCCCCGTGTTCATTGTGACCCGCTGCGCCGTGCCTGAAACTCGGACTCACTGTCCATTGGCCTGCTGGAGTCCCCCCATGAATGAGTCTGTGCGCTTCGAAGATAAAGTCGTGATCATCACCGGAGCCGGTGGCGGTCTGGGACGGACGCATGCACTTCTGTTCGCCAGGCAGGGCGCCAAGGTACTGGTCAACGATCTTGGCGGCTCGGCCCAGGGCGAAGGCGCCAATGCCTCGGCCGCTGACCGCGTGGTCGCGGAGATCCGCGAGGCTGGCGGCATTGCCGAAGCCAACCATGACTCGGTCACTGACGGTGACAAACTGGTCCAGCACGCCCTGGACGTCTTCGGTCGCGTCGACGTGGTGGTCAACAACGCCGGGATCCTGCGTGACAAGACCTTCCACAAAATGGATGACGCCGACTGGGACCTGGTTTACCGCGTCCACGTCGAAGGTGCCTACAAAGTCAGCCGTGCCGCCTGGCCGCACATGCGCGAGCAGAACTACGGCCGGGTGATTTTCACTGCGTCGACCTCGGGCATCTATGGCAACTTCGGCCAGTCCAACTACGGCATGGCCAAGCTCGGTCTCTACGGCCTGACGCGCACCCTGGCCATCGAAGGCCGCAAGAACAACATCCTGGTCAACGCCATCGCCCCCACCGGTGGCACGCGCATGACCGAAGGCCTGATCCCGCCGCAGGTCTTCGAGCAGCTCAAGCCGGAACTGGTCAGCCCGCTGGTGGTGTACCTGGCCAGCGAGAACTGCGAGGAAACCTCCGGTTTGTTTGAAGTCGGCGGCGGCTGGATGGGCAAGGTCCGCTGGGAGCGCAGCCTCGGCATCGGCTTCGATCCACGGGCCGGTTTCTCCCCGGAAGACGTGGCGGCGCACTGGCAGCAGATTTGCGACTTCGAAGGCGCGGCGCATCCGAAGGACAACATCGAAGCGCTGAAGGAAATGATGGGGAATTTGCAGAAGTATTCGCTCTGATAGCGCCGGCAAGGCCACATTGACTGACCTTGCCGGTTGTTGCATTGTCGGCTGCAAAGCCGTTTGCCAAGGGTCAGCCGGGGAAGTATTTGACAACCAACGCCTTCAAATTGGCGGCTGTCTGTGCATCCATTTTTCCATCGAAGTTTTCCGGGCGAAAATGCATCTGGAATGCCCGCACCAACTGTTGAAAGCCGCCGTCCGTTGACGCGCCCGAAACATCGTATCCATAGGATTTGAACAGCCCCAGCAATTCACTTCGGGCTGGAACCCCCGATCTGTTGTATTGGCGCAGATACTCGTCCCGAGTAGTTTCATCGAACCAGGCGCCGACACCTTTCAAGTAAAGCTCCCGCCAGGGAAACATCGGTCCCGGGTCACTTTTGCGGCCGATCGAAACATCGGAGTGGCCCAGAACTTGGGTCGGCGTGATATCCGGGTAACGCATGAGTATATTCAGCGCCAGTTGTTCAATCGCAGCAATCTGCTCAGGGTGATACGGCGGAAAGGTGAAGTCGCCTTTGTTGTCGGTCGCCAGGTTGACGACTTCAATGCCGATGGACGTGTCATTCAGATTGCTGCGGCTGCCCCACTGACTGACACCCGCGTGCCACGCACGATGAATTTCATCCACCAGGTTGAAAACTTCCTGCCCGGTATAGCCGGCTTTCAGGTAGCTGGGGTCCGTGATATCTGGAACCAGATAGTGCGCGCTGACATTCGGGCCGGTCAGGGCACTGACAGAGTTCGCAAAGTCTGCGGCCGTGTAGTGAAGAATCAGAAAGCGTATTCGACTGTTGAAACTTTTGGTTGAGCGATAGTGGTTGTAGATGATGGGTTTCATGGTTGCACTCGCAATAAGTAAGTTTGAAGCCGGACGAAGATAAAAGTCGTTCGCCGACTTGCTGTTCAACTTAATGACTCGAGTGCCTTTGGTGTTTACCTATGTTTGTAGGCGCTTTCTGAAAGAAATGTAGGAATGCGAAAGTTTGACTGTATGGTCAGGGGTTACCGACTGGCAGCCGTTACTCATCAAGAACCATCGCCCATAAAAAAGGCCGCTGCAAACGCAGCGGCCAAAGTAAGACGTTGGATCAGGAGCTACAAATCAACGTCAGTGAACACGGGGTGATGAACCGAATCTTCAATTCATCTGAAATCTTTCAGTCACGGTGCAGGCCGGTACAGGGTGCCTGCGGTGGTTTACCGTGACAGCCAGACAAGAATAAGCCCTTGGTGTCGTAGGAAAAATACCAATTACGGACATGCACTGTTGCAGCCCCGGCAACAGTCAGGATTCGGCTGCTCGTCGTCCGGGTGATGACCTGTACCAGTCATCCTTTAGAGGTACACCACGAATACCTCCTTGGTGCGCTTATCGGCCCCGATGCCCGGCAGTAGGGTGAGGCCTTCTGTCACTCACCGGGGAAGACGCATGACAAAAACAACAATGCGCGCCATCTTCACACCGCAGGCGCTGGCGGCTGCGGTGGCCTTGGGTTGCTGTGCCCAGGCGCAGGCCATTTCGTTCAACATCGGGGAAATCGAGGGGACATTCGACTCCTCGCTGTCGGTCGGCGCGAGCTGGGGCATGCGTGATGCGGATAGCGCGCTGGTGGGCACCGTCAACGGCGGTTCCGGCCAGTCTTCGACCGGCGACGACGGGCGATTGAATTTCAAGAAGGGTGAAACCTTCTCGAAGATCTTCAAGGGTATTCACGACCTCGAACTGAAGTACGGCGACACCGGTGGGTTTGTGCGTGGCAAGTACTGGTACGACTTTGAACTCAAGGATGAAAGCCGCCCATTCAAGGACATCAGCGATCACAACCGCAAAGAAGGCGCCAAGTCTTCAGGCGGACAAATCCTCGACGCTTTCGTCTATCACAACTACTCCCTCGCCGATTTGCCGGGCACGGTCCGCGCCGGCAAGCAGGTGGTCAGTTGGGGCGAGAGCACGTTCATCGGCAACTCGATCAACAGCATCAATCCGGTTGACGTGTCCGCGTTCCGTCGTCCTGGCGCCGAGATCAAGGAAGGCCTGATCCCGGTCAACATGCTGTTCGCCTCCCAGGGTCTGACGGATAAGTTGACCGTGGAAGGCTTCTATCAACTGGAATGGGACCAGACGGTCGTCGATAACTGCGGCACTTTCTTTGGTGTCGATGTGGTGGCGGACGGCTGCAACAAGGGCTACACCGTCGCCAACCCGGCCATCGCACCGCTGCAGCCGATTGCGGCTGCTTTTGGCCAGGGCTTCGAGGTCAGCAAGGAGGGGGTGATCGTTCCCCGTGGCGGCGACCGCGATGCCCGGGATTCCGGGCAGTGGGGTACGGCGTTGCGCTGGCTGGGGGACGACACCGAGTACGGCCTGTACTTCATGAACTACCACAGCCGTTCGCCGAATGTCGGGACCACCACCGCCGGCCTCAGTACGCTGGCAAGCATTCCGGGGATCGTTGCCGCCGCCAACCGCATCGCCCCCGGCAGCGGTTCGGGCCTGGCCCAAAGTGTGATGCTCGGTCGCGGCCAGTATTACCTCGAATACCCGGAGGACATCCGCCTCTACGGCGCGAGCTTCTCCACCACCTTATCCACCGGCACCGCGTGGAACGGGGAAATCAGCTACCGCCCCAACCTCCCGGTGCAGGTCAACACCAATGACCTGACCCTGGCCATGCTCAATCCGATCGCGGGTGGTGCGGCATCGCCCATCGCCACGTCCCCCGGGGCTGACAACAAGGGTTATCGCCGCAAGGAAGTGACGCAGATCCAGAGCACCCTGACGCACTTCATCGATCAGGTCGCCGGTGCGGATCGTCTGACCCTGGTGGGCGAGGCCGCAGTGGTTCGGGTCGGTGGTCTGGAGTCGCGCACCAAACTGCGCTACGGCCGCGACTCGGTGTATGGCCAATATGGTTTCGGCGGCGACACCGGCGGCTTCGTGACCTCGACTTCATGGGGTTATCGCGGCCGGGCCATCCTCGACTACAACAACCTCATCGCCGGGATCAACGTCAGGCCCAACCTCTCGTGGTCCCACGATGTCTCTGGCTATGGCCCCAACGGTCTGTTCAACGAAGGCGCCAAGGCGATCAGCCTCGGTGTCGATGCGGACTATCGCAACACCTACACCGCGAGCCTCAGTTACACCGACTTTTTCGGCGGGAACTACAACGTCCTCACCGACCGTGACTTCGTGGCGTTGAGCTTTGGTGTGAACTTCTGATCTGGCTGAAAAGGATGAATTCAATGCGCAAGATGATTCTGCAATTGGGCACCGTTCTGGCCCTGAGTCTGCTGGCCGCCAATGTGATGGCCGCGGTGTCGCCGGAAGAAGCCAGCAAGCTCGGCACCAGCCTTACACCGCTCGGTGCCGAGAAGACCGGCAATGCCGATGGCTCGATTCCGGCCTGGACCGGCGGCATCTCGAAAAACGCTGGCGCGGTGGATAGCAAAGGTTTCCTGGCCGACCCGTTCGCCAACGAAAAACCCTTGTTCGTGATCACCGCGGCGACCGTCGACAAGTACAAGGACAAGCTCTCCGACGGCCAGATCGCGATGTTCAAGCGCTATCCAGAGACTTACAGGATTCCGGTCTATCCCAGCCATCGCACCGTGGCGTTACCGGCAGAAATCTATGAGTCGGCCAAGCGCAGTGCACTGAACGTAACACCGATCAACGACGGTAACGGTCTGGCCAACTTCACCGGCAATCGCTACTACGCGTTCCCGATCCCGAAGAATGGCGTGGAAGTGATCTGGAACCATGTCACTCGTTACCACGGCGGCAATCTGCGCCGCACCATCACCCAGGCGACACCGCAGTCCAATGGCGACTTCACCGTGATCCGCTTCAAGGACGAGGTCGCCGTGCCGTCGTTGCTCAGCGATCTGAAACCGGGCAGCGACGATAACGTCCTCAACTACTTCAAGCAGGAAGTGACCGCGCCGGCGCGGCTGGCGGGCAACGTGTTGCTGGTCCACGAGACCCTCGACCAGGTCAAGGAGCCGCGCAAGGCCTGGATCTACAACGCAGGCCAGCGCCGGGTACGGCGTGCGCCACAGGTCGCTTATGACGGCGTCGGCACCTCATCCGACGGCCTGCGCACCACCGACAACTTCGACATGTTTTCCGGCGCGCCGGATCGCTACGACTGGAAACTGATCGGCAAGAAGGAGATGTACATCCCTTACAACAGCTACAAGCTCGACTCGCCAGACCTCAAGTACACCGATGTGATCAAGGCCGGGCACATCAATCAGGACCTGACTCGCTATGAGTTGCACCGGGTCTGGGAGGTTGTCGCCACGGTCAAGCCGAGCGAACGGCACGTGTACGCCAAGCGCCACATGTACATCGATGAAGACAGCTGGCAAGTGGCGCTGGCCGACCACTACGACGGGCGTGGCCAGCTCTGGCGTGTCGCCGAAGGGCATGCCCAGTTCTACTACGATCACCAGGTTCCGGCCTATACCGTCGAAGCGCTGTATGACCTGATCGCCGGCCGCTATATCGCCTTGGGAATGAAGAACGAAGAGAAGCGCAGCTTCGAATTCAACATCGATGCAAAAGCGGGGGACTACACGCCAGCAGCCTTGCGTAGCACGGGGGTTCGGTAGGTTTCCTACAGGCTCCTACACAAAAGGGTGACTTTGCGGTCACCTTTTTTATAGCGGTCGATCAGTGTGTTGAATACTTCTTCAACAAGCGCTCGGGAGGGGGCTAGGGTGGCGCCAGAATTATAAAAAAGGCGCACCACAATGACTGCAATGACGCACTGTCTGGACCGCCCTGGCTTTCTGCCCCGACTGTCGTCCCATCATTTGTCCCGCGAGCGGCTGATCGAGCCCATGCTGGTTTCGACCGCGCGGGTGAAGTTGCTTTGCGCACCGGCCGGTAGTGGCAAGAGCGCGTTGCTCACCGAATGCCTGCTACGGGCGCCGGAACACTTCCGGGTCTGTTGGCTGCCGCTGGCGGGGGCGTCCTTGAGCACAGTCGATTTTCTGTTGCGCCTGACGCAAGCGCTGGGCCTGCCCTCGACGGATGAGCCCGGGCTGCTGGCGCATCTGGCCCGATTACAGGCGCCGGTCTGGCTGTTTATCGATGATTACTGCCGGGCACCCAATCCGGAACTCGACCGGATGCTCGATCGCCTGTTGGCCGTCGCCAGCCCGGCACTGACCTGGTGGATGAGTTCCCGTCGACGACCACCCTGCAACTGGCCGCGGCTGCTGCTCGATGATGAGTTGTACGAGTGCGAGGGCCGGACGCTGGCGTTTAACGAGGCCGAGGTCGGGCAGTTGCTCGGTCATGTCGAGCCGACCCTGGCGGCACAAACCGCCAAAAGGGTGGTTCAGCGCAGCGGTGGCTGGTGCGCTGGCGTGCGGATCGCGTTGCTCAATGGTTGTCCGTGGTCGGGTGAGCAAGGGCGTTCGGCGACATTGCTCGATTATCTGCAACACGAGTTGTTCAACACCTTGCCGCCGGAGTTGGTCGAGGTCTGGAAGGTGCTGGTTCATCTGCCACGGTTCAACGCCAGCTTGTGCGAGCATCTTTTCGGTACGGGTGAGGGCGCGCAGTGGCTGCACGCGTTGCAGGACATGGGCTGCTTCATTGAACCATGGGAAGACTCCGTCGAGTGGTTGCGGGTCTTCGAACCACTGGCCAGGGAGATGCGTGAAGAACCGACCCCGGCCGGGCGATCCTGGCATCGCCGCGCGTGCCAATGGTTCAGCGCCGAAGAAGACTGGCAGGGGGCCTTCGAGCAGGCGTTGCTGGCGCAAGAGCATGAGGTCGCGGTCAGTCTGTTGCAACACTTCAGTTTTGAGCATCTATTCAAGCGTCAGAACGTCAGCTGGTTACTCAAGCTGCACGAGCAACTGGGTGAACAGTTGACCCTGGGCACGCCGCAACGGGTGGGGTTGATCACTGCAGCATTGCTGTTTGCCGGGCGTTTCGAGCAGGCGGCTGCCTGCATCGGGCAACTGTCCCGATTTGCCCCGCAACCGACGGCATCCTTGCAACGGCAACTGCTGGCGCGTTGGCAGGCGCAACAGGGTTGGTTGCTGCATTTGCAGGGGCGCCTGCCGGCGGCACGGGCTCATTTTATCGAGGCACTGGACGAACTGGCGGCGGAGGCGTGGCCCGCACGGTTGCTGTGTCTGTCCGGGTTGACCCAGCAAGCGCTGCTCAACGCCGACCTCGATGCCGCTCAGGCCTTCAATCGTGACGCACTGTGCTTGGCGCGGGCACAAGGTTCGTTGCTGTTTGAAGGCTTGCTTGAACTCGATCATGCACAGTTGCTGGAACAGCGTGGTGCACCGCGGCGAGCGGGGCAGTTGCTGGCCGACATCCATGAAATGCTCGGACGGCAGGCTGATCGACCGATGCCGTTGCTGGGACGAATCGCCTTGCGGCGTGGGCGGTTGGCCCTCTGCCAGGGCCAGGATGAATTGGCCGGTGAATGTTTCCAGGCGGGCCTTGATGACTGCCTGCACAGTCAGGACAAACACGTGTTGTACGGGTTTCTCGGGCAGGCGCAACTGGCGGCCAATGAACGTGATTACGCCCAAGCATTTGATCGTCTGCGCGAGGCCGAACGGTTGATGCAGCAACGGCAGATCCCCGACACTGTTTATCGCGGCGTGCTGCTGCAAATCAGCAGTCATTTCTGGCTGCAACAAGGGCGACCGGAGCTGGCGCGGGAGGCGCTGACCCGGGTCTTGCGTCATTACCGCGGGGCCCACGCGCGCCAGGCACCGCCGGCTACACTGCAACTGATTGCGCGTATCGAATACCAGTTGGTGTTGGCCGAGACTCAACTGCAACTGGTGCAACGTCCACTGGATCGACTCAAGGCGTTACTCGAGCACGCGCAACAACACGCCATGGTGGCGCTGGAAACGGAGCTGCAATTGGCCATCTGCGAAGTGGCGGACCTGACGGGTGAACCGGACATGGCCCACGCAGCACTGGAGGCCGGACTGGCGTTGGTCAAACGTTGTCAGGGGCAACAGGCATTGCGTGATTTGAACTTGCGTCAGCCGAGCCTGATCAGTCGTTTACAAGGCGAGGAGACGGTGACCGCGCTGGCCCTGGATGCCAGCCTGCTGAGTATTCGGGAACTGGAAGTGCTCGGCCTGATTGCCCAGGGCAGTTCCAATCAGCAAATTGCCGAGCAGTTGTTCATTTCGTTGCATACGGTGAAAACCCATGCCCGGCGCATTCACAGCAAGTTGGGTGTGGAACGGCGTACACAGGCAGTTGCCATGGCGAAGAAGTTGGGGTTGATAATGCAGGTCTGATAGTTGTTGGTTTTTAGTCGGGAAATTAATTAAAACATATTGTCGCGTGCATAAATAACTGTGTTGATTAGTATGGTCAGTGGCGCTGGCAAATAAGCAATTGGTTGCGATGTCAGTACATTGAACGACAGGTCGAGCAGGATGCTCGGCTCTTAACGTGACAGGAAGTCTGTATGAGTGACAGTTTTTTTTCTAACAGTAAGATTGTGCTATTGAAGCGTATTCGTGCGGATTTCGCCGTCGAGGTGCTGTTGACTGAACGCTTGGGGGGACTCGGGATCAACCCGTTCAAGACCTATCTGAATACGCTGGTTGATATTCTTGGCACTGACGTCAGCGAGTCCAGGACGTTATTCGATGAGACGCTGGAGTGGGTTGAGAAAGAGTCACTGCCTAATTATATTCAGGGTATCAATGGGGTCTTCAATCGGCCATATACTTTTGAGCGGGAACATCAGGTTGAAGGACTGGATCTGATAGAGTTTGAAAGAATAGTAATGGATACCGTCCGTTGGTTGATCGATGCGCCCTCAATCAATCTTTCAAAACGCTCGATCAAGGTTTCTGGTCTTGAACAGGTCCATGCAGCGTTAAAGTATCAGATCCCGGAAATCAATATTGATAACGTGTACTTGACCAGCTTTGTGACTGAGCCGGACGGGCGAAAGATACTTCAATCCAGAAGTCTGGCCGAAGATATCTTTGCTCATTTTCAACATGATGAAATTCCTTACTATCACGGCGAAGGACTGGGCGTTTATTCGGTCGCCTACAGTTCCCGGGAATCTGATGTGCATCCGCAACTCACGATCAAGGACATCAGCGACCTGGTGATCGAAATTGCTCCGGATTTCCTGATCTGAAACTCAGGGACTTTCGTAGCCCATTCTCCAACTGATGGCCCGTGTCGCAGCCAGTAACCGCTGCGCCGCCGGGCCGTTTTCATCGGCATGGAACAGCGAGGTCGGCCCGACCACGGTCAGTACTGCCGCGATCCTGCCCATGGCGTTGAACACCGGTGCCGACAGGGCATCCACTCCCGGCATCAACAATCCATGCACATGATGCAGGCCCCGATGGCGAATCTGTTCGCTCATCGTTGTATAGGCCTGATCATCCGCCAGGGCGTGGGCGGTAACGTTTTGCAGTTCCTGTTTACGCAGATCCACGGTTTCACGCGCAGGCAAGTAAGCGCCAAACACCAGTCCCGTCGAAGAACTGAGCAATGGCAACACCGAGCCCAGTTGTGTCACCACAGTCACTGCACGCACCGCCGGTTCGATATGCACCACGGTCGCGCCCTGATTGCCCCACACCGCCAGAAAACAGGTTTCGTTCAAGTCATCGCGCAGTTCAGCCAGGGGCAGGGCGGCGACTTTCAGCACGTCCATACTGTTGAGTGCCGCCAACCCTACGCGCAAGGCTTCGCGGCCCAGGCCGTAATGGTTGGTGGCGGCGTTCTGTTCGGCGAATCCGCTGGCGATCAAGGCCTGCAAATAGCGGTGAACCTTGCTCGCCGGCATCTGCACGTGTTCGGCCAGGCGCGACAGCGAAGTCGAGGGCGACAACTCGGCCAGAGCCTTGAGGATGTCGGTGCCAACCTCGGCCGAGCGGACTTTCTGTTTGCCGTTGCTGTCGCTGGTCTTTTCCATGGTGGTGCTGTGATCCCGGGACGAATGGGCGTCTTTATAGCTTGACGGTCAATACCAATCAAATTACGTTATGCGTAATTAGATTACGATAAAAACAACCCAGGCGTGCCTCGACCTCTGCAACAGAGCGAGCGGCCACTGCCGACTCCCTGTTCAGGAGGCTCCATGAACCCCGATTCAACGACGCCAGCGCTGGCCTACCAGTCAGGCTTCGGCAACGAATTCAGCAGCGAAGCGTTGCCCGGCGCACTGCCTGTCGGCCAGAACTCCCCGCAAAAAGCCCCGTACGGCCTTTACACCGAACTGTTCTCCGGCACGGCGTTCACCATGGCGCGCAGCGAGGCGCGGCGGACCTGGATGTACCGCATTCAACCGTCGGCCAATCACCCGGCATTCGTCAAACTGGACCGGCAACTGGCTGGCGGCCCGCTGGGTGAGGTGACTCCCAACCGCCTGCGCTGGAACCCGCTGGATATTCCCGCCGAGCCGACCGATTTCATCGACGGCCTGGTGAACATGGCCGCCAACTCGGGCGCAGAAAAACCGGCCGGGATCAGCATCTACAACTACCGCGCCAACCGTTCCATGGAGCGCGTGTTCTTCAATGCTGATGGCGAGATGTTGCTGGTGCCTGAACTGGGGCGCCTGCGCATTGCCACCGAACTGGGCGTGCTTGAACTGGAGCCTTTGGAAATTGCCGTACTGCCTCGCGGCCTTAAATTCCGCATCGAACTGCTCGACCCGCAAGCCCGCGGTTACGTCGCCGAAAACCATGGTGCGCCGCTGCGGCTGCCGGACCTGGGGCCGATTGGCAGCAATGGCCTGGCCAATCCGCGGGACTTCCTGACCCCGGTGGCGGCCTACGAAAACCTGCAACAACCCACCACGCTGGTGCAGAAGTTCCTCGGCGAGTTGTGGGCCTGCGAGCTCAATCATTCGCCGCTCAACGTGGTCGCCTGGCACGGTAACAACGTGCCGTACAAATATGACCTACGCCGCTTCAATACCATCGGCACTGTCAGTTTCGATCACCCCGATCCGTCGATCTTCACCGTGCTGACTTCGCCAACGAGCGTACACGGCCTGGCCAACCTCGACTTCGTGATCTTCCCGCCACGCTGGATGGTGGCCGAGAAAACCTTCCGTCCACCGTGGTTTCATCGCAACCTGATGAACGAGTACATGGGTTTGATCCAGGGCGAATATGACGCCAAGGCCGAAGGCTTTGTGCCCGGCGGTGCTTCGTTGCACAGCTGCATGAGCGCCCACGGTCCCGACGGAGAGACTTGCACCAAGGCGATCAACGCTGACCTCAAACCGGCGAAAATCGACAACACCATGGCGTTCATGTTCGAGACCAGCCAGGTGTTGCGCCCAAGCCGTTTCGCCCTCGACTGTCCGCAACTGCAAAACACTTACGACGCCTGTTGGGCCACGCTGCCCGCCACTTTCGACCCGACCCGGAGATAACCCATGACGCAGACTTCCATCACTCGCAGCTGGGTTGCATCCGCTAACGGCCACGCGGATTTCCCCCTGCAAAACCTGCCACTGGGCGTGTTCAGCGTCAATGGCTCGGCACCGCGCAGTGGCGTGGCCATTGGCGAACATGTCTTTGACCTGCAAGCGGCCCTTGAGGCCGGGTTGTTCGATGGCGCCGCGAAAGCGGCGGTCGAAGCCACCCGTGGCGGCCAGCTGAATGCGTTCTTCGAACTGGGCCGCGAGGCTCGCGTCGCGTTGCGCGAGCGTTTGCTGGAACTGTTTGCCGAGGGCAGCACCCTGCACGGCAAGATCGAAGCCCAGGGCGCAAAACTGCTGCCGTTGGCGGCGGATTGCGAGATGCACCTGCCGGCGAAAATCAACGATTACACCGATTTCTATGTCGGCATCGAGCATGCGCAGAACATCGGCAAACTGTTCCGTCCGGACAACCCGCTGCTGCCGAACTACAAGTACGTGCCAATCGGCTACCACGGTCGTGCGTCGACCATTCGCCCGTCCGGTACCGACGTACGCCGCCCGAAAGGCCAGACATTGCCGGCCGGACAGAGCGAACCGACCTTTGGCCCTTGCGCGCGCCTGGACTACGAACTGGAGCTGGGCATCTGGATCGGCCAGGGCAACGACATGGGCGACTCGATTGCCATTGGCGACGCCGCCGATCACATCGCCGGTTTCTGCCTGCTCAACGACTGGTCGGCACGGGACATCCAGGCCTGGGAATACCAGCCGCTGGGGCCGTTCCTGTCGAAAAGCTTCATCACCAGCATCTCGCCGTGGGTGGTCACCGCCGAAGCGCTGGAGCCGTTCCGTCGTGCCCAACCTGCGCGTCCCCAGGGCGATCCACAGCCACTGCCGTACCTGCTCGACAAACGCGATCAGGCCGCTGGCGCATTCGACATCGAACTGGAAGTGTTGCTGCTCACCGAGGCCATGCGCGAACAGAACCTGCCAGCCCATCGCCTGACTCTGAGCAACACCGGGCACATGTACTGGACCGTGGCGCAAATGGTTGCTCATCACAGCGTCAACGGTTGCCAATTGCAGGCCGGTGACCTGTTCGGCTCGGGCACCTTGTCGGGGCCGGAAAACGGTCAGTTCGGCAGCCTGCTGGAAATCTCCGAAGGCGGTAAAAAGCCGATCGAGCTGGCTTCGGGCGAAGTGCGTAAATTCCTTGAAGACGGTGATGAAATCATCCTGCGCGGCCGTTGCCGCCGCGACGGTTTTGCTTCCATCGGTTTCGGCGAATGCCGCGGTAAAGTGCTGCCGGCGCGTTAACAGGAGCGGGGCATGGAACTCTATACCTACTACCGTTCGACATCTTCGTACCGGGTGCGTATCGCGTTGGTGCTCAAGGGCCTGGATTATCAATCCTTGCCGGTCAACCTGATCGCACCGCAGGGTGGCGAGCATCGACAGCCGTCTTATCTGGGCATCAACCCGCAGGGCCGCGTACCGGCCTTGCGTACCGATGAAGGCGAGTTGCTGATCCAGTCTCCCGCGATCATCGAGTACCTGGAGGAACGTTATCCACAGGTGCCACTGCTGTCCAAAGACCTGGCTGCTCGTGCTCACGAGCGCGGCGTGGCGGCAGTG
Organism: Pseudomonas sp. GL-R-26; assembly: GCF_019947365.1. Lineage (NCBI taxonomy): Bacteria > Pseudomonadati > Pseudomonadota > Gammaproteobacteria > Pseudomonadales > Pseudomonadaceae > Pseudomonas > Pseudomonas sp. GL-R-26. The sequence goes on from NZ_JAGYGI010000014.1 coordinate 92,568, forward strand.
ATCGGCTGCGATGTGCACCCGCTGCACAACGTCAGCGTGCTCAATCGGCTGCGCCAGTCGGGCCACGACGAACCGCAGGTGGTGGAGTGGATTGGCCACTGGATCAGCCAGGGGCTGGCCACGGTGGAGCAGTTGATCGGTGATGACGGTTATTGCTTCGGTCCCGAACCTGGGCTGGCGGACGTCTACCTGATCCCGCAGCTGTACGCGGCCGAGCGTTTCAACGTATCCCTTGAGGCTTATCCGCGAATCCGGCGAGTGGCGGCATTGGCGGCGACTCACCCGGCGTTCATCAAGGCGCATCCGGCGAATCAGCCAGATACGCCTTAAGTCAGAAGCAGGATCAAAAGATCGCTGCCTGCGGCATTTCCTACCCCGATCCTCGGAGCTGCCGCAGGCTGCGATCTTTTGCTTTTAATGGACGATGGAATTGGGCGGCAAATGCCCCAGTCGTTCCGTCAGGCGAATCCGCTGGATCGGGTCGTCGCTGAGCAGCAGCGCATGCTCCAGGTCAAAACGCTCGGCGTTCGGGCAGTCCAGCCGTTGGTACAGGCTGGCCCGGGCCAGATAGTCGGCGGCAGTGGCATTGCCCAGTTCCAGGACGCGCTCGGCGTCGATCAAGGCATTGATGAAATCTTCGTGGGACAGGTACAGCTGGCGCAGGTTGCGCGACAGCCGTTGCAGCATCTGCACCGGCTCGGCGGTTACCAGGTGCTCGGCGCTGAGCTTAATGTTCGGGCCATACTGGCGGTGCAGCAGTTCCCGACAATCGTTCGGATAAAGGCGACGGCCGCCGCAGGGGTCGAGCAAATGATCGGCGCCCGGCACCCGCAGCAGGAAATGCCCGGGGAAGTTGACCCCGACCATGGGAATCTCCAGGCCCTTGGCCAACTCCAGCGCAATCAGCCCCAACGTCAAGGGTTGCCCTCGTCGGCGCTCCAGTACCTTGTCAAGCAGTGCCACTTGCGGGCGCAAAGGTGTGAAGTCGTCCTGGGCGAAGCCAATATCATTCATGCGCCGCAGCAGTGGCTGGGCCAGTTCACTGACCGGCAGCATCGGCAAGCCGCCGCTGACTCGTTGTTGCAACTCCTGGAAATCGGCCATCAACGCTTGCGGCTGCACCTCGCTGTCGTGCTCGGCCGCAATCCACAGTGCCGCCTCGAACAGCGCGGGCGGTGAACGTTGCAGGCAGGCGAAGAACGATTGGCGCGGGGTCATCAAAATCTCCGGGCAATGCCTCGTTTTAGCCCCCTCTCCGGCATTCGTCCAGTGCTGCAAAAGGGCGACCACAGGTTATTTCCGAAAGCCTGCTTCGGGGCCGTGCTTATTCCGGTGCGCTTCTGCAATTTTTGGGCGCAAGCCTATACTGGCGTCTACAAGACGTGATTCGGGAGCCTTACGATGTTCGCTCTCATGCAAAGCACTCGCCTTGAATCGCTGCATCTGAGCGTCGACTCGGTCACCGGGTTGAAGGCGGTCATTGCCATTCATAACAGCCGGCTGGGGCCTGCCCTGGGTGGTTGCCGTTACCTTGCCTACCCCAACGACGAATCGGCGGTCGAGGATGCTGTGCGCCTGGCCCAAGGCATGAGCTACAAGGCTGCGCTGGCCGGTTTGGCCCAGGGCGGCGGCGTGGCGGTGATCGTGCGCCCGGCCCATGTGGAAAACCGTGCGGCGCTGTTCGAAGCCTTCGGACGCTGCATCGAACAGCTCGAGGGCCGTTACATCACTGCCATCGACAGTGGCACGTCAGTGGCGGACATGGATTGCATCGCCCAGCAGACCCAGCACGTCACCAGCACCACCTCGGCGGGCGACCCCGCGCCACACGCGGCGATGGGGGTGTTCACCGGCATCCGCAGTACCGCCATGGCCCGGCTCGGCAGCGACAACCTCGAAGGCCTGCGCGTGGCCATCCAGGGCCTGGGTAATGTCGGGTATGCATTGGCCGAACAGCTGCACGCCGCCGGTGCCGAACTGCTGGTCAGCGACATCGATCACGGCAAGGTGCAACTGGCCATGGAGCAACTCGGCGCGCACCCGATTGCCAACGAAGCACTGCTCAGCACACCTTGCGACATCCTCGCGCCCTGCGGCCTGGGCGGTGTACTCAACAGCCATACCGTGACGCAGTTGCGCTGCTCGGCGGTGGCCGGTTCGGCGAACAATCAGCTGACGCATCTGGATGTCGCCGACCAACTGGAACGCCGCGGCATTCTGTATGCGCCGGATTACGTGATCAACGCCGGTGGGCTGATTTACGTGTCGCTCAAGCACCGCGGCGAAGAACTGTCGACCATCACCGCACACCTGTCGAAAATAAGCTCGCGCCTGACCGAAGTGTTCGCCCACGCCCAAGCGGAAAAACGTTCCCCTGCACGGGTGGCCGACGAGTTGGCGGAGAAAGTGTTGTACCGCTGAATCGGGCATGCGTTATCCACAGGCATGAAAAAGGCCCTGGGTCATTCGACTCAGGGCCTGTTCAATTCGGACTTTGCCTACTTGGCGGCTTTGGGGGCCTTGGCAGGCTTGGCCGGGGTGATCTGCTCTGCGGCCTCAACGACCTCGGTCGCTGCAACAGGTTGTGCGACTTCCACCGGTGCGCTGAGCAGTTCGGACAGGGCGTCCGGCTGGCTCTTGAACGCCTTGGCGAACACATCGCGATTCTTCGCCATGTAGATCCCGGCTTCTTCCACTTGCTGCTCGGTCAGGGACGGAACGGCTTTTTGCAACACTTCAGCCAGCAGTTCGGCCAGTTCGAGCATTTTGTCATGACGGTCAGCTTCGGCTTTATCCATGAACAAGCGCTCCAGATCTCGGCTGCTGCGGTATACCACTTCGACGGCCATTCACCACCTCACATGCCTTCACATTGGTTGTCGATTTCGACTACTGTATCTATATACAGCTAAAGGATAAGCGAAACCCTGTCTTTTGGGTAGTGGCTTTTTAATGTAGACCGGATTCGAGATTTGTCAGGCGAGGCGCTGCACAGGTGCGACCAAACGCCACCGCGCGTAATCCAGAGCGGCTCGCCATCATGGGCTGGCCTTTTTTCTGCATGCAGGAAAACCGTCACGTCCAACCCGCATCATCCGGTCGAATCGACCTAAGGAAGCAGCATAGTGAAAATCAACTGGGCCGAAAAACTGCGGCAGAACGTGCATGAACTGGCCGAGTCCCTGGGCAATCTGTTTGTCGAAACCTTTCACTACATGGCGCTGTTCGCCATTGGTGCGGTGACCGCGTGGGCGGCGGTGATGGAATTTCTCGGGATGATCGAAGAAGGGCACATCAAGATCGATGACATCTTGCTGCTGTTCATCTACCTGGAACTGGGGGCGATGGTCGGGATTTACTTCAAGACCAACCACATGCCCGTGCGCTTCCTGATCTACGTGGCGATCACCGCGCTGACGCGGCTGCTGATTTCCAACGTTTCGCACCACAACCCGCCGGACCTGGGGATCATCTACCTGTGCGGCGGGATTCTGCTGTTGGCGTTTGCGATTCTGGTGGTGCGTTACGCTTCGTCGCAATTTCCTTCGGTGAAGATCGAGAACCCACACCGCAAGACAGGTGCGGGCTCCAGTGAACATCCGGAAGTAGAAAAGGGCGAGCTCTAAAGCCCCATGGCGGGTCGGGGACGGCCATTGGCTGATGGTGGCGGCAGGCTGCGCGTGCCGTCATCGGTCATGGATTCGAGGATGGCCACGGCGCTGTGGCCCTGCTCGATGGCAATGCCGAACTGAATGCTTTGCACCAGTCGTTTCAGGCGCTCGGGGTCATTGCGTTGTTCGGCGCTGATCATGCGCTTTGCGACTACGTGTCCACTGTTGGACAGGGTCAGCATGATGCTGCCATCCAGGCCCTGAATGCTCAGGTTGATCTGGTAATCCGCTGCAAAGGCATCGGTAATGAGCTGGAAAGGGTTGTCCATGATGCGTCACCGCCTGATTGAACGTGCAGTTGTTGACCAGCCGTGATCGGGTTGGTTCGCAATGCCAGACCACCGGCCATCTCGCCATCATTGTTCCAGCAGGGAAGTAGCAAGGCCCATGCCGGAAAATTGTTGGACAAAAAACCGGTAACAAAAAGGCGGGCACTGAGGCCCGCCTGGTTTTTGTCTGCCTTTTGCCTGCCCGTTTCAGGGCAATAACGGCTGGCGTGCAACCTAAACGGTCAACACTCCACCCAGTTCACCGCCAGGCCGCCCCGCGATGTCTCTTTGTACTTGTCGTGCATGTCGGCCCCGGTATCGCGCATGGTGCGGATCACCCGGTCCAGGGAAATGAAGTGTTTGCCGTCGCCGCGCAGGGCCATTTGCGTGGCGTTGATGGCCTTCACGGCAGCGATCGCGTTGCGCTCGATACACGGCACTTGCACCAGTCCGCCAACCGGGTCGCAGGTGAGGCCGAGGTTGTGTTCCAGACCGATTTCGGCGGCGTTTTCCAGTTGCTCCGGGGTGGCGCCAAGCACCTCTGCCAGGCCGGCGGCGGCCATGGCGCAGGCGGAGCCGACTTCACCCTGGCAGCCGACTTCGGCTCCGGAGATCGAGGCGTTTTTCTTGCACAGGATGCCGACCGCAGCGGCGCCCAGGAAAAATGCGACCACGTCATCGTCAGACGCATCGGCATTGAATTTCATGTAGTAGTGCAGCACCGCCGGAATGATCCCCGCCGCACCGTTGGTCGGTGCCGTGACCATACGCCCGCCGGCGGCGTTTTCTTCGTTCACGGCAAGGGCGTACAGGTTGACCCATTCCATTGCCGACAAGGTGGACGTAATGACGTTCGGCTTGCCGATTTCCTGCAGGCTGCGATGCAGTTTCGCCGCTCGACGCGGAACATTCAGACCGCCGGGCAAGATGCCTTCGTGGCGCAAGCCCTGCTCGACGCATTCGCGCATCACCGACCAGATATGCAACAGGCCCTGGCGAATATCTGCGTCACTGCGCCATGCCCGTTCGTTGGCCATCATCAGTTCGCTCACCCGCAGCCCGTGCTGGTTGCAGAGCTTGAGCAGTTCGGCGGCGCTGGAGAAATCGTAAGGCAGCACCACATCCCCGGTCGGTGCGATCCCGGATTCGGCTTCGGCCGCTTCGATGATGAAACCGCCACCCACCGAGTAATAGGTTTGCTCGAACAGTTCGCCGGTTTCACCCAAGGCTGTCAGGGACATGGCATTGGGGTGGTAGGGCAGGCTCTCGTTTAGCAGCAGGAGATCGCGTTGCCAGTCGAAGGCAATTTCCACAGCGCCTGCCAGACACAATTTGCCGGTTTTGCGCAGGGTGTGAATGCGGTTGTCGATGCTGGTGGGATCGATGCGGTCGGGCCATTCGCCCATAAGGCCCATGACGCAGGCGCGGTCCGTTGCGTGGCCGACACCGGTCGCCGACAGAGAACCGTAAAGGCGAATTTCCACGCGTCGCACGTCAGCCAGAAGACCGTGATCGACCAGCGCTTGGGCAAAGGTTGCGGCAGCGCGCATCGGACCGACGGTATGGGAACTGGACGGGCCGATGCCGACTTTGAAGAGATCGAAAACACTGATAGCCATGCTAAAGCCTGCACATTCAATGGAAGGGAAATCGCTGCCATTTCTGTAGGACAAGCGCAATTTGGGCGATACTGCCTGTCACGATCCTGCGTGACCAACGAAAATTCCTAAGACATCCTTTAGCAGGGCTAAACGATGAGCCGTCAATTACACGCCCAGACGTATGTCTGGCTGAACGTGTTTGCCTGTGCCGCACGGCACCTGTCGTTCACGCGATGCGCCGAAGAGCTGCACATCACACCGGGAGCGGTCAGCCAGCAGATCCGCCAGCTGGAAGAGCGCCTGGGCTTTCGCCTGTTTCACCGCCGCGCCCGCGGAGTTGAGCTGAGCGCAGAGGGCCAGCGCCTGGCCATTACCGTTAACGAGGCCTTTGGCAGCATCGACGCGGAATTGCGGCGACTGGACGCGGGCATGATCAGCGGGATTCTGCGGGTGCGTTCGATTCCGTCGTTCCTGAGCAAATGGCTGACGCCGCGCCTGCCGCGTTTGCAGCAGCGTTTTCCGGACATTCAGTTGCGCCTGGTGGCCGAGGACAGCAGCGTGCCGTTGCATGAAGGCGACTTCGACCTGGCGATCGACCTGAACGACGGCAGCTACCCGGGCCTGCTATCCACAGCCTTGCTGGATGAACAGATTTTTCCGGTGTGCGCGCCGAGCCTGTTGCGTGGTCGTCCTCCGCTGCACGGTCCGGCAGACCTGATGCACTTTCCCTTGCTGCACGACATCACCGCCTGGCGCGGCAGCTATGAGTACGCGGAATGGGAGTTTTACCTCAATGCCATCGGCTTCGAGGGGGCGGATGTGCGACGCGGGCATACGTTCAATCGCAATCACCTGACGATCGAAGCGGCCATCGCCGGGATGGGCGTGGCGATTGCGCGACGAACGTTGCTCAATGATGAGTTGGAGCGTGGTGCCTTGATCGTGCCGTTTGGCCTGGCGGTGCCCAATCACAAGCGTTACATGCTGCTTTACGCACCGGGGGCGTTGAGCCATCCGGGTGTGCGCGCGGTGCACGATTGGTTGGTGGAGGAGGCGGGTGCTTTTCGCAGCATGCACCCGTTGGGGGAGCGGCAAATGTGAGGAATTTTGGCGGGTAAGCAGGGTGACCCAACTCCCGACAGTAACAGCGCTTTTGCTCGTTGTCCGGCTTTTTTTGCGTATGAATATTTATCTTTTTTCAGGGGTTGAATTGTTCAGCGTACAGACCGATTGTGTAAGTAAGAGGTCACGGTGATGACGCCCAAGGGCTTAGCTGACCGGCCTCTCGCGAGCTAGCTGAAATAAGGGATGAACTATGCAAATCCAAGTCAATAGCGATAACCATATTCAAGGCAGTAAACGACTGGAGGAGTGGGTACGTACGACCATTGAGAGCACGCTCGAACGCTACGAAGAGGACCTGACACGAGTCGAGGTTCACCTGCGGGACGAGAACGGCGATAAGCCCGGTCCCCACGACATGCGCTGCCAACTGGAGGCGCGGCCAAAAGGCCATCAGCCGGTTTCCGTCACCCATAAGGCCTCCACCATGGAGCAGGCGATCGACGGAGCGGCCACCAAACTTGAACATGCGCTGGAGCATATGTTCGGCAAATTACGCGGCAAACGAGCTAATGTGGTGCCCATCGAGAGTGACGCCCATGCCGACCAGCTGCTGGAAGAAGAGTTTCTTGAGAACGAACAGGCAGCGCTTAACGGCTGACACCTGATTCACTTTTTTACCTTCCCATGAAAACGGGCCTGCATTGCAGGCCCGTTTTGTTTTCGGTGGCTTTTGGATTCCATGGCCATTGGCTGGCTCCGGGGGCAGCCAGGTTTGCGGTGCAGCCAACGGGCGAAATAGGGGCTACACCCGATCCTTTTGCATATGAGAATATTTATCATTAGTATTGCGGCCTTGCCGGCCCCCTGACGCTGTCGTGGCCTCACCGGTTTTCAGATCGAAACATGAACGATGATCACTCTGCCCCCCGATTCCCACGATATCGAGTGCGATGAACAGCGCGGCGACCGTGCGCATTTTCTCCAGGTGTTTCTCTCCCAGCGTTCGCAAATGGAAGCACTGGTGAGTCGGCGTGTCGGTTGCCGGGCGACGGCGGCTGACCTGGTACAGGATTTGTTCCTGCGTTTCTGGCGGCGGCCGCTGGTGCAAGTCGAGGAACTCAGCACCTACCTGCTGCGCTGCGCCGGCAACATCGCCATCGACCATTTGCGCAGTGAAGGCACGCGAGTCCGGGCCAGCGAAGGCTTGATGGTCGAGCCGCCGGACAGTCATGGCAGCGGGCCACAAGCGGCGCTGGAGGCGGGCAACGATTTGCGTCACGTCGAAGCCGCGTTGCGCGCCTTGCCGGAGCGTACGCGGCAGATCTTTTTGCTCAATCGCATTCACGGCCGCAAGTACGCCGAGATCGCCAAGGCCATGGGCTTGTCCCAAAGTTCCGTGGAAAAACATATGATGCGCGCCCTCGAAGCCTGCAAGGCCAGCCTTCGGGAACCCGAATCGCGTACGCCAGGGAAAGCATCGTGAACCACCTCGAACGCGTCACCCCGACGCCCGCGCAGGAGCGGGCCGCGCTGGCCTGGCTGAGTCTGTTGCATGACCAGCCCAGCAGCGGTGACCAGGCGACGTTCAGCCAGTGGTTGCAAGCCGACCCCGCCCATGCCGAGGCCTATGCCCGGGCGCAGGTCTTGTGGGAGTTGAGCGAAGGGCCGGCGCGCGCGCTCGCCAATGAAGACGCTTTTGCCTTGCAGGGGTATCTCAACGCCATGGACAAGTCGCGGCGCAGCACGGTCGGGCGCTGGTCCGGTGTGCTGGCGATGGCCGCGTGCCTGCTGTTGATGATCAGTGTCGGCACAGGCTGGCAGCCGATGCGCTGGATTGATGACCTGGGGGCGGATTACGTCTCGGCACAGGGGGAAATCCGCACCGTCACCCTGGCCGATCAGTCGCAGGTGACACTGGATGCCGACAGCGCTATCGCCGTAGATTTCAGTCGTGGTGAGCGGCATGTGCAACTGCGTCGCGGCGCCGGTTTTTTCAGCGTGACGCATACGGGGGAACCCTTTGTGGTGGACGCCGAGAAAGGCCAGGCGCGGGTCCTGGGTACGCAGTTCGAGGTCCGTTTGCAGCCCCACGGCGTGCAGGTCACGGTGCTGTCAGGACGGGTTGGCGTGACGGCGCAGCAGAACGCCGAACAGCAAATTCTCACCGCCGGCCAGCAAGTGGCCTATGGCGAAGGCTCGGCGGAAAAACTCCACGCGGTGGACAGCGAAGCGCAGTTGGCATGGCGCCAGGGCTGGCTCAATTACTACAAGGCGACGTTGGCCGATGTGGTGCAGGATTTGGCGCGCTATTACCCCGGTCGGATTGTGATACTGAACGATGGACTGGCGACGCGCCGGGTCAGTGGCAGCTTTCCGAGCAGGAACCCGCAGGCAGTGTTGAGTTCGTTGCAGGGCGTGTTGGGGTTTGAGCAGCATCAGGTGTTGGGGCACCTGATTATTTTGCGTTAAAGCTGCTGGCCTCTTCGCGAGCAGGCTCGCTCCCACAGGGAAATGCATTCCAAATGTGGGAGCGAGCCTGCTCATGAAGTCGGTGGGTCAAACGCCACTTTTCTTTCAATAAAAATATTTTCAAATTTCTGCTGAGGTAAACCCGATTGCCATCCGTGTAGTGACTGAAACTGCGAGTCATTCGCATCCGTTGCGGTTCTACACAGGTCATGAGTCATGAAGTCCAGGGCAAAGTCGGGTTCGGTCAAACAATGGTTGGGTGTGTCTGCGTTGAGCTTTTCGGCATTGGCGTTGTTGCCGCTGAGCGTGGCGCTGGCCGCGGAGGCGGGCAGCAGTCAGCCCCGTGGGCAATTCAATTTCGCGCTGGCCGCCAAACCGTTGCCCCAGGCCCTGAGTGATTTCAGCCGGATGACCGGCATCAGCGTCGTCTACACCGACGAAGCGCCGTACGGCGTCAATGCGCCGGCCATCAACGGCCAGATGAGCGCCGAACAGGCCCTGCAACGTCTGCTCACCGGTTCGGGTTTGACCTTCCGTCGCACCGACGGCCACACCTTCGCACTGGAACCGCGGCCAACCGACGGCGCATTGAATCTCGGCGCGACCACCATCACCTCGTCGATGGATGAATCCATGAGCTACCAGCCGCCACCGACCTCTTCGGTGATGCGCTCTTCGGCCCCGATTCAGGAAATCCCGCAGACCATCAACGTCGTCCCGGCCCAGGTCATTCGCGACCAGGCGCCGCGCAATCTCGATGACGCCCTGGCCAATGTCAGCGGCATCACCCAGGCCAACACCTTGGGCAGCACCCAGGACTCAGTGATGGTCCGTGGCTTTGGCGACAACCGTAACGGCTCGATCATGCGCGACGGCATGCCGATCGTGCAGGGCCGTGGCCTCAACGCCAGTGTCGACCGGGTCGAAGTGCTCAAGGGCCCGGCCTCGTTGCTCTATGGCATCCAGGATCCGGGGGGCGTGGTCAATATGGTCAGCAAGAAGCCCGAGCTTGAGCAATACAACGCACTGACCGCGCGCGGTTCGAGCTATGGCGACGGCAAGAACGGCAGCGGCGGCGGTCTCGACAGCACCGGTGCCCTCGGCGATTCCGGGTTGGCCTACCGCATGGTGCTGGACTACGAAGACGAAGATTACTGGCGCAACTTCGGTGTGCATCGCGAGAGCCTGATCGCGCCGTCGCTGGCCTGGTACGGCGAAAGCACCAGCCTGCTGTTCTCCTATGAGCACCGCGAATTCCTCACGCCGTTCGACCGTGGCACGCTGATTGATCCACGGACCAACCATCCGCTGGACATCTCGCGCAACGAGCGCCTCGACGAGCCGTTCAACAACATGGAAGGGCGCTCGGACCTCTATCACTTCGAGGCCGATCACGAACTCAACGACAACTGGAAAGCTCATTTCGGCTACAGCTGGAACCGCGAAACCTACGATGCCAGCCAGGTGCGCGTGACCGCCATCGACACCAAAAAGGGCATCCTGACCCGCAGCATGGACGGCACCCGGAATGCGATCAGCACCGACCGTTTCACCACCGCTAGCCTCGAAGGCAATGTGAACGTACTCGGCATGCAGCATGACCTGCTGTTCGGCATCGACGACGAATACCGCAAGATCTTCCGCGAAGACCTGATCCGCCAGAAAAGCCGCACCCAGTTCAGCTACGTGAACCCGATCTATGGTCAGGAAGTGCCGGGCACCACCGTCAGTGCGCCCGACAGTGCGCAGACCGATGAACTGCGTAGCGATTCGGTCTTCCTGCAAGACTCCATCCACCTCACCGATCAGTGGACTCTGGTGGCCGGCGCGCGTTTCCAGGCGTATGACCAGTACGCCGGCAAAGGCGTGCCGTTCCACGCCAACACCGACAGCAACGGGCAGAAATGGGTGCCGCGCGCAGGCCTTGTGTACAAGTACACCGATGCATTGTCGTTCTATGGCAGCTACACCGAGTCGTTCAAGCCAAACTCCACCATCGCGCCCTTGAGTGGCAGCAGTACTGTGCTTGACGGCGGCATCGCACCGGAAGAAGCCAAGTCCTGGGAGCTGGGTGCCAAGCTTGATCTGCCGGGCCGCGTCACCGGCAACATTGCACTGTTCGACATCAAGAAACGCAATGTGCTGGTGGCCAACGCCGAAGGCCCGACCACGATTTACAGTGCCGCCGGCGAAGTGCGCTCCCGTGGCCTGGAAGTGGACTTGAGCGGTCAACTCAGCGATCGCTGGAGCATGATCGGCAGCTACGCCTACACCGATGCCGAGGTCACCGAAGACCCTGTTTACCAAGGCAATCAACTGCAAAACGTGGCGAAGAACAGCGGCTCGTTGTCGGCCGTCTATGACTTCGGCAGCGTCATTGGCGGTGATCAACTGCGAGTCGGCGCCGGGGCGCGTTATGTGGGTGAGCGCGCGGGCAACGCGGTGAACGATTTCGACCTGCCGAGCTACACCGTGGCCGATGCGTTCGCCACCTACGACACCAGGGTCGAAGGGCAGACGGTCAAGTTTCAGCTCAACGTGAAGAACCTGTTCGACCGCACTTACTACACCTCGGCGGCGAGTCGGTTCTTTGTTTCCATGGGGGATTCGCGGCAGATTTCGCTGTCCAGCACGCTGGAGTTCTGACGACCGACCGCGTCATCGTTCATCGCGAGCCTGCTCGCGAAGGCGGCAATTGTGGCGCCGAAGATCCCGGGCCTAACGCAAAAACGCCTGCCGATACTCACCGGGCGTCCCGCCGAGTGACTGGCGAAACCGGTTGGTGAAATGGCTGGCACTGGAAAAACCGCAAGCCAGCGCAATCTCCCCCAGTGGCTGCGAGGTCGTGCGCAGCAACTCCCGCGCCCGCTCAAGGCGCCGAGCCAGCACGTACTGGTGGGGTGGCAAGCCGAAGCTTTCGCGGAACATCCGCGCGAAGTGGTATTCCGACAACGCGCACAACGCCGCCAACTGACCGAGGCTGATGGCCTCGTCCAGATGGCTGTCGATGAACTCCACCAGATGCCGGCGCTGATGCGCGGCCAGCCCGCCTTTAAGGCGCAAACCCTGACGCACGTTGACCTGGCTGAGCAGGGCATGGCTGAGCAATTCGTGAGCCAGGCTGCTGGTGAGCAGGCGCTCGCCCGGCTCGTCCCAGTTCAAGGTGATCAACTGCCGAAAGCGCAGCGCCTGCTGCGGATCATCGAGAAAGGTCTGCTCGCGCAGCTGCATTTCCCGTGGTTCGCGATCGAGCAGGGTGACGCAGCCGAGGGCAAACTGTTCGGGGCTGAAATACAGGTGTGCCAGGCGAATATCGCCGTTGATCACCCAGCCTGACTGGTGATCGGCCGGGAGGATGCACAGTTTGTCCGGGCCGCCCTTGTTGGTGGGCTGGTCGCGGCGAAAGGTGCCGGTGCCGCCGGCGAGGTAACAGGACAAGGTGTGATGACTCGGCGCTTCGTATTCCTGGGCGTCGTGGTGATTGCTCCACAAGGCTGCAGACAAGCCGTCACCGAGCTCGGCACTGTGCTCGAGGCGAGCATTCGGCGAGCGGTTGAGGGCTTGAAAGACTTGCAGGTTGTCCAGTGCGGCCATATGGGTTCTCTCCAACGCCTTGCATCCTACTCCGTAGACGTGCGCCTGCCAGCCTGTCGCCAGACAAAAGCGCAAGTTTATGCAAGTGCGCCCAGGCGTTGCGCCGGACACTGGGCTCCTATCGAGGAGCCTTAGTCATGAACCTTTCTTTGTACCTGCTGACCGTGCTGATCTGGGGTACCACCTGGATTGCCTTGAAATGGCAACTGGGCGTGGTGGCCATTCCCGTGTCGATCGTCTATCGCTTCGGCCTCGCCGCGCTGGTGCTGTTCGTGATCCTGCTGCTCAGCCGACGCCTGCAAGTGATGAACCGTCGCGGGCACCTGATCTGCCTGGCTCAAGGTTTGTGTCTGTTCTGCGTCAACTTCATGTGCTTCCTCACGGCGAGCCAGTGGATCCCCAGCGGTCTGGTGGCGGTGGTGTTTTCCACCGCCACCTTGTGGAATGCCCTCAATGCGCGGGTGTTTTTCGGTCAGAAAATCGCCCGCAATGTGCTGATGGGCGGTGCGTTGGGCCTGCTGGGGCTGGGACTGCTGTTCTGGCCGGAGCTGGCCGGGCATACCGCGAGTCCGGAAACCTTGCTCGGTCTCGGCCTGGCCCTGTGCGGCACCTTGTGTTTCTCGGCGGGCAACATGCTTTCGAGCCTGCAGCAGAAGGCCGGTCTCAAGCCACTGACCACCAATGCCTGGGGCATGGCTTACGGGGCGGCGATGCTCTCGGTGTGGTGCCTGGTCAAAGGCATTCCCTTCGACATGGAGATGAGCGCGCGTTACATCGGGTCACTGTTGTACCTGGTGATTCCGGGATCGGTGATCGGTTTCACCGCATACCTGACCCTGGTCGGACGCATGGGGCCTGAACGGGCTGCGTACTGCACGGTGCTGTTTCCGGTGGTGGCGCTCAACGTGTCAGCGTTCGCCGAGGGTTACCAATGGACGGTGCCGGCGTTGTTGGGGCTGGTGTTGGTGATGTTGGGTAACGTACTGGTGTTTCGCAAGCCAAAACCACGCTTGGTACAGGGAAGTAGCAAGCTCGCTTGAAACGATGCTCATTGAGCACTGAAGTCCTCAGTGCTCGACTTTTATCACAATATAAATCAGCAGCGGAAGTATGAAGTCGACAATGTGTCGGGTCCAGTCTTTGTAACTCCAGGCTTGTGATTGGTCCATGTTGAACCATTCCACTCCGATAACTTGAAAGCCGACATAGTAAAGCGAGAGTGCAATGAATAATCCAATGATCGCGGGCTTTTTGGCTTCGTGAAATTCTTCAGCGCTGCTATTCATGTTTTTATAAAGATAACAGGTTCCGATCATGAAGAAGAGCGTATAGATAAGTTCAAGTGTAATGATGAACCAGTAGATTCGGTGATGGAATATGTGCGAGGTAATGGCCCTGTAGCTGTACCTCCCGTCGTCATCAGTGGTCTCCATGCTCAGGATGTGACTGATGTTTTCGTAGTTGGTTGTATAGTCTGTAAAGTTGCTGTACATCACCAGCAATCCAAAAAAGCTAATGAATAACATTAGTGTGGCTTTACTGAAGCGTATGACTTTATTTGTCGTGAGTGGGTTCAAGGTGATGGTCTCCTTTGTTGTTCCCGTTGTTGCTGGAAAAGTAAGGAGAGTCTAGCGCGTGGTTTTATTGAATGTTTATTGACTGAATTGCAGGGTGTGTATCCAGACAGCTTTTTACAGGTTGAGAGTGATATTGTTTTTGTTCTTTGTATTAAAGGGCAGGCGCTTATAACGCCTGCCCTTTTTTTAACCCTTCCAGACTTGCGGGTTGACCAGGTCCTGCGGTCGTTCCCCCAACAGCGCACTGCGCAAGTTGGCCAGGGCACGGTTGGCCATGGCATCGCGGGTCTCATGGGTGGCCGAGCCGATGTGCGGCAAGGTCACGGCGTTTTTCAGCTGGAACAGTGGCGACTCGACCAGCGGTTCTTTTTCGTATACGTCCAGCCCGGCACCACGAATGCGGTTGTTTTGCAGCGCCTCGATCAGCGCCGGTTCATCCACCACCGGACCACGGGAAATGTTTACCAGAATGGCACTCGGCTTCATCAGCGCCAGTTCGCGATGGCTGATCAGGTGTTTGGTCTTCTCGCTGAGCGGCACCACCAGGCACACGAAATCGGCCTCGGCCAGCAATTGATCGAGGCTGCGGTACTGTGCGCCGAGTTCCTGTTCCAGCTCGGTCTTGCGGCTGTTGCCGCTGTAGATGACCGGCATGTTGAACCCCAGGCGACCGCGTCGGGCGATGGCCGCACCGATATTGCCCATGCCGACAATGCCCAGGGTCTTGCCATGCACATCGCAACCGAACAGCTGCGCACCGACAGTGGCCTGCCATTGCCCGGCCTTGGTCCAGTCGTCAAGTTCGGCGACGCGACGGGCGCTGCTCATCAACAGGGCAAACGCCAGGTCGGCGGTGCTTTCGGTGAGCACATCCGGCGTGTTGGTCAGCATGATCCCGCGTTCGTTGAAGTAGGCCAGGTCATAGTTGTCGTAGCCCACCGAGACACTGGACACCACTTCCAGGCTGGCGGCGTTCTCCAGTTGCGCACGACCGAGTTTGCGGCCTACACCAATCAAGCCATGGGCATGGGGCAGGGCTTCGTTGAACTGGGCGTTGATGTCGCCGTTTTTCGGATTCGGCACGATGACGTCGAAGTCTTGTTGCAGGCGTTCAACCATTTGTGGAGTGACGCGGCTGAATGCCAGGACAGTCTTTTTCATAGGGGGGGCTCGTCGGGCGGTGAAGAATGATGAGCACGCTAACATTCTTCACGGGATTTGTGCGAGTCGCTCAGCGGTCGTTGCAAGCTTGCAGCTTGTGCTGCTCCATCCAGTTATACTGCGGCACTTCTTATACTGTGGCATGCGGCCCACTCACCGGGCCCGACATTTCATGCACCACCCGGAGCTTTCATGACATCCCCGAAACAACCGCCGGTAGCCGACGCCTTGAGCGACGCACAGGCAGAGCTGCCAGACAGCGTCGACTCCAGCGCCGACAGCGAATCCAAAGCCGAGATCCCGACCTTCAAATTCCCGTTCAAGCCGGGTGAGCTGGCGGCCGCCAAGGGTTCCAACCAGCCGTGGTACAAGAACGGCGCCAAGAACGGCCACACCAAGACACCGGGCATGGCACCGCCGGGGACTCGTCGGTCGATGGGCAAGCGCTAGGCCTTCATGCTGCGGTGCTTGACCTGGCCCCATCGCGAGCGAGCTTGCTCGCGATGGGGCCATTACAAGTGACGAATCCTTCGGATCAAACCGCCCGCAACGAAATAAACGAGTAATTCGCCGACGTATCCGCCGCCAATTGCGCACCTGCGGCCAACACTTGCTCGGCAATGCCATCGCCGGACACATGAAACAGCCATTCGCTGCCCCACTCTGGCAACGTTTGCCCGGCCAGGTCGTCAATGAGCGCGGCGAACTCCGCCATATCCGGAAGATAGGCGGTAAACCCGTCGCCCTTCAGCGCCGTCGTACGAATCCCCAGCAACGCACAAATCGCATCCTTCATCAGAATGTCATCACGATCCGCCTGACGGGAGCGCTGGATCAACTCCGACAATTCCCGGTCGACCAACTCACCACCGACAATCAGGTCCGGTCCTTTTTCCCACGACTCAGGCGGACATTCCTTCACGGCGGTGTTCAGAGGTATGTGCGGATTGATTTCCATCGGATAGATACGGCACACCAGCGGCCGGCGTTCGTAGATGCGGCAGAGGTTGTCTTCGTCAAGATTCCGGCAGGGGCCGACATTGTAGGCGGCGAAGGTGATGGCCACGTACACCTCGGATTCACCGCTGCGCACCGCCGCCGAACGGCGTTCGGCGTGTTCGCGTTGGTGCATCGGCAGACCCAGGCCATTGCCCAGATACGCTTCCACCAGCACGATCACCTGACCGCCATCGGCTGCCCACATCCGGGCTTCGCCCAGGGTCAGGGGCACATGGTGGTCGTTGCAGCATTTGCCGCAGCCTACACAGGAAAAGGTTGTATTCATTGAGCGTTCATTCGCATCACAGGGCATGAAACGGCGACAGAATGCCGCCGCAAAGGTCGCGATCGAAGCAAGTTATGCGCCACTCAGTTTGCCTTGCCGGCCGGGCGGATGGAGTCCCATTCGGTGACGTACGCGGTTTTGCTCTTTTTGTTGTACAGGCACAACTCGGTGCCTTGTGCGCCTTTCATGTGCTTTTGCGGGTACTGACCCTGGAGCAGGAGCGCGGTATAGCCGACCCGGTCATCGAACTGCGCGGCGGTGCCGACCGGTTTGCTGTCCTTCAGGCCACTGGCTTTGGTGCAGTTGGTGAGTACGGCTTTATCGTAGGTGGCCCAGGCGTTGGGGCTGGAGGCGTGGGCCTGGGTGGCGAGGGCAGTGAGGCAGAGAATAGTCAGGGTTGCTGCTTTCATGGTTCAGGCATCCTTGGTGCTGTGACCGAAAGGTGAGTATGCCTGAAGGTTTTGAGGTGGTTGTGCCGGCCCCATCGCGAGCAAGCTCGCTCCCACATTTGGAATGCAATCCCCTGTGGGAGCGAGCTTGCTCGCAATGGCGGTTTGTCAGAGCGGAACCGGTTCCCGGCGGACGGCGCGCATCCCGACGCTTTCATACAAGCGCCGCGCCCGAAGGTTGTCTTCACGTACCTTCAGGTCCACGAAACCTTCACGTCGCTGCTGGAACACCTTGAACGCCTGTAACAGCAGTGCACGCCCCAACCCCCGGCCCTGAAACCGCGGATGCACCACCAGATTCTTGATATAGGCACTGGTCCAGCACTGACACACGCCCACCACTTCTCCGGCATCCAGGGCAATCAAACACAGGGCCGGATCATATTCCGGATCGGTTTCGAACTGCCGTTGCCACATCTCCAGCGCAGCTACGCGACCACCACCGTCGAGATAACCGAACTCCATCAACCGGTGTACGGCGGCACCCAGTTCGGGGCGGTACTCGCTCAATTGCAGGCCAGCAGGCCAATCGGGGGACGGCGCGACGACAGAGAGGTCGCGCCGCATCAGCCAACAGAATTCTTCGGTCAACATTCAATAACCCTGTTCGGCGACAGCCTTGGCCGCGGTGATCAGGCACTGGGTCAATTCCGGCGAAGAGAATTTGGTCAGCACCGCGTTCGCCCCCGCCAGTCGTGCTTTCTCGGCGTTCATCGCACTGTCCAGCGAGGTGTGCAGCAGTACATAAAGATGCGCGAAATCCGGGGTTTCCCGCAGGGTGCGGGTGAAGGCGTAGCCGTCCATCTCCGACATTTCGATGTCCGAGACGATCAGGTTGATCTGCTGCGCGGTGCCTTGCAGGTCCAGCAGGCAGTCGATGGCTTCCTTGGCGCTGCGGGCGGTATGGCATTGCAGGCCAAGGTTACGCAGGGTGTGCACCGATTGTTGCAAGGCGACCTGGCTGTCATCGACCACCAGGATGCGTGCGTTGCCGAGCAGCTCGGCGTCTTCCATGCTCAGTTCGGTCGGCGCCATTTCGATTTGTGCCGGGGCGATGCCGTGGATGACTTTTTCGATGTCCAGCACTTGCACCAGGGTGCCATCGACCGACGTCACGCCGGTGATATAGGCACGCAAACCACCAGAGCCGAAGGGCGGCGGGTGGATGTCGGTGGTCAGGCAATGGACGATCTTGCTCACGGCCTGCACGTGCAGGCCCTGCTTGGAACGGCTGACGTCGGTGACGATCAGGCAGCCGCCGTTCGGGTCTTCCAGCGGACGCTCGCCAATGGCACGGCTGAGGTCGATCACCGACAGCGAGGCACCGCGCAGGGTGGCGATGCCTTTTACGTGAGGGTGCGACTCCGGCAGCCTGGTCAGCGGCGGGCAGGGAATGATTTCACTGACCTTGAGCAGGTTGATCGCCATCAGCTTGCCGCTGCGCAAGGTAAACAGCAGAAGCGAAAGTGAGTCTGCGCGGGCTTTGGTGGAGGACATAGGAACCTTCTCTGGAAAAAGGTGACGGGCAATCCCGGGATCGCCAATGACTTCGATGCCGGGTTATCGACTTGTCGGGGGCAGGCTTTAGGGTGAATTCCCATCTTGGACCAAACGGTGGACCTTTGTGGCGAGGGAGCTTGCTTGTGGCGAGGGGGCTTGTCGGATCGCCGCACCGCCCCGTTGGGTCGCGAAGCGGCCCTTGGCTTTCCACTGTCAAACCGAGTCGCCGGATTTACGACCGCTTCGCGGCCGAACGGGGGCAAGCCCCCTCGCCACAAAGACTCCACTCACCCTATAGCGACGCTATTTCATCCCCAACCGCTTGGCCATCCGCCCCAGGTTCGCCCGATCCAAGCCTAGCTCACGGGCCGCGCTTGCCCAGTTGTTGTTGTGCCGCTCCAGGCAGGCACCGATCAATTGGCGCTGATAATGCTCGGTGGCCTCGCGTAAATCGCCGGTCACCGCTTGCGTGATGGTGGCGACGGGTTGCTCGGCGGCGGCTTCAACGCTGGCGTTGGGCAAGTCGAAATCGGCTGCGCTCAAGCTGAGAATCTTCGGCCGTTCCTTGCAATTGCCCAAGGCCTTCAAGGCGCTACGGCCGATCAAGTGTTCAAGCTCGCGCACATTGCCGGGCCAGTCGTAGGCCAATAGTGCGGCCTGGGCGTCGCTGTTCAGGCGCAGGCTGTTGAGGCCCATGCGTGAGCGGTTCTGCTCCAGGAAGTAACCGCTAAGCAGCAGCACATCACGCCCGCGATCGCGCAGGGCCGGTACCAGCAGCGGATAAACGCTGAGGCGATGGTAGAAGTCGGCGCGGTAACGGCCGCTGCGCACTTCTTCGGCGAGGTCACGGTTGGTCGCCGCGATCAGGCGCACGTCGACCTGATGCTCCTGGTCCGAACCCAGTCGCTGCAGTTGACCGCTCTGCAACACCCGCAGCAACTTGGCCTGCACGGTCAGCGACAACTCACCGACTTCATCGAGGAACAGCGTGCCGCCGTTGGCCAGTTCGAATTTGCCGCGGCGGTCGTTCATCGCCCCGGTAAAGGCGCCGCGGACATGGCCGAACAACTCGCTTTCCACCAATGTGTCGGGCAGCGCGGCGCAGTTGAGGCTGATGATCGGCTTGTCGGCGCGGGGCGAGGCCGCGTGAATTGCCTGGGCCACCAACTCCTTGCCGACCCCGGTTTCGCCAGTGATCAACACGGTCAGGTCGCTGCCGCCCACCAGGCTGATTTCTTCGACCAGACGCTTGTGGGCCTTGCTCTGGCCAATCATCTCGCGATTCTGCTGGCCGCTGGCCTGGCGGTAGACCTCGGCGCGTTGATGTTCATCTTCGACCCGGTTGTTCAAGCGTTCGATGCGCTCGGCGGCGTTGACCGTGGCCGCCGCGAGGCTGGCGAAGGCTTGCAGGGCATCCAGTTCGATCGGTTCGAAGCGCTCTGGGTCTAGGGCGTCGAGGGTCAGCAGACCCCAGGGGCGCTCGTCGATGAACAACGGGCAACCCATGCAGTCGTGGACTTCCAGATGATCATCGAGGCCATCGACCAGACCGTCATAGGGGTCCGGCAAGTCGCTGTCGGCAGCGAAACGGGTCGGGCCGGGGCCGCTGAGCAGCGCTTCGAAACGCGGGTGCTCGCTGACCTTGAAGCGCCGACCGAGGGTGTCGGTACTCAAGCCGTCGACGGCCAGCGGCACCAGCCATTCACCATCAAGGCGCAGCAGGGCGGCGGCGTCGCACGGGAGCAGGGCGCGCATGGCTTCCAGCAGGCGGCGATAACGTTCGCCCTCGGGCAATTCGCGGGACAGGTCGGAGACCAGGGGCAGCAGGGCAGTGAGCAGGGATTTTGCAGTCATAGTGACTCCGTGTAGTCGGTATGACTATAAGGCAGGTCGTGTCGAAATGACTATTGAGTTATTAACTTATTGATTTATAACGATTAAATAGTTGGCACGAAAGCTGATAAGCATAGGGTAATCCGTTAGCAATCCAAGAAGACCAGGAGTCACCTTATGCTGAGCGCTCAAGACCGTGCCATCGTCAAATCCACCGTGCCGCTGCTCGAAAGCGGTGGTGAGGCGCTGATCACGCACTTCTACCGCATGATGCTCTCCGAATACCCGGAAGTCCGCCCGCTGTTCAACCAGGCCCACCAGGCTAGTGGTGATCAGCCGCGTGCGTTGGCCAACGGCGTATTGATGTATGCGCGCCATATCGACCAGCTCGACCAGTTGGGCGACCTGGTGGCCAAAATCATCAACAAGCATGTGGCCCTGCAGATTCTGCCGGAGCACTACCCGATTGTCGGCACCTGCCTGCTGCGGGCCATCGCCGAAGTATTGGGCGAAGAGATCGCCACCCCGGAAGTGATCGCAGCCTGGGGCGCGGCCTACGGCCAGCTGGCGGACATCCTGATCGGTGCCGAAACCAGCATCTACGACCAGAAGGAACAGGCACCGGGCGGCTGGCGCGGGGCGCGGGAATTCATCGTGACCGGCAAGGTCGAGGAGAGCGCCGAGATCACTTCGTTCTACTTCGAGCCCGCGGACAAAGGCCCGATCCTGGTGGCAGAACCCGGCCAGTACATCGGCATGAAACTGATCCTCGACGGTGAAGAGATCCGTCGTAACTACTCGCTGTCGGCGCTGGCAAACAAAGGCCAGTACCGTATCAGCGTCAAACGTGAGGACGGTGGCCGCGCCTCCAACTTCCTGCACGACCAGTTGCAGGTCGGCGCCAGCATCCAGTTGTTCCCGCCATCGGGCGAGTTCGTCCTGACCGCCAGCGACAAGCCACTGGTGCTGATCAGCGGTGGCGTCGGCATCACCCCGACCCTGGCGATGCTCGAAGCGGCGCTGGAGACCCAGCGGCCGGTGCATTTCATCCACTGCGCGCGCAACGGCAGCGTCCATGCCTTCCGCGACTGGATTGATGGCCTGGCCGAGCGTCACCCGCAACTCAAGCGTTTCTATTGCTACTCCGAGGACGACGGCGTGAGCCCGGCGGCGCACAAGGTCGGTTTGTTGAGCCAGCAGCAGTTGCATGCATGGCTGCCGGAGCAGCGTGACCTGGATGTTTACTTCCTGGGGCCGAAAGGTTTCATGGCGTCCATCAAGCGGCACCTCAAGGCACTGGGTGTGCCGGAGAAGCAAAGCCGCTATGAGTTCTTCGGGCCGGCTGCGGCGCTGGAGTAAGGGGGGGCGCGGTGAGCCAGCCTCACCGCGTCGCCTTCATCGCGAGCAGGCTCGCTCCCACATTGGTCCGTGTCGTACGCAGATCAAATTGTGGGAGCGAGCCTGCTCGCGAATGCCACACCTCAGTCCTGAACTGAAAAAAGCCAGAAAGTTAATCCCTCCTTAACCGCCTTATCGTCTATTCCCCCCGAATCCCCCTCACATGCTCCAGACTCTCAAAGGTCCGGGCCAGCGTGTAGACTGGCGGGCAATCGAAATCTTGAAGGGAAACGCGATGAGCGATGAATCCATGCGGTTGGGGCGTGAACGGCGCTACCTGGTGTTGTTGGGCATCATTTGCCTGGCGCTGATCGGCGGTGCGCTGTACATGCAAATTGTTCTGGGCGAGGCCCCTTGCCCGCTGTGCATCCTGCAACGTTACGCGTTGCTGCTGATCGCGATCTTCGCCTTCATCGGCGCCGCCATGCGCACCCGCCGCAGCATCACAGTGTTTGAAACCCTGGTGGTGATCTGTGCAGTGGCAGGTGCAGGCGTTGCCGGGCATCACGTCTTTACGCAGTTCTATCCGGCGGTCAGCTGCGGCATCGATGTGCTGCAACCGATTGTCGATGACTTGCCGCTGGCGAAGATCTTCCCGCTGGGTTTCCAGGTCGATGGTTTCTGCTCCACGCCCTACCCGCCGATCCTCGGTCTGTCGCTGGCGCAGTGGGCGCTGGTCGCCTTCGTGCTGATCGTGGTGCTGGTGCCGTTGCTGACCTCGCGTAACCGCAAAGCGCTGCGCTGAGGTCATCTGCCGCTACGCATTGTCGGACAAAAAAGCCCCGTTCCTCGAAGAGAGGACCGGGGCTTTTTTTGGCTTGCAGAGCACATTTCAGAGGCTGGGTAAAAAGACTGTGACGGGCGGCAATCAAGGGTGCGACACATGTGCGACATGTTGTCACAGAGCGAGTGTCGCAGGGCGTTCGAGGAAGCCGGATTGGTGCATGGAAACGTAACGAAATTGGGCTGTTTTGCAGGCTTGCGGTTTTTTCCGTTGCGAGCACGAACAGGCAGTTTTAACAGGCTCTGGCGAATGGCCAGAGCCCCCGTCATATCGGGCCTTGGGCAAGGTCAAGGGCCGAGAGGAGGGACAGGATACTGTCTGAACCGTGGGTGGAAGACCTACTTATTTTGGTGTTTTTGTTGAGAATGAATTTCGATAAGATGCGCCACTTTTGCGAAAACGGTTAATGATTGTTGCCGGTTCGGATAAAAATTATTTCGGGATGAGACATGGTTTATAAAACATTACATATCTACAATCGCCCGCACTGAATTCCCGGCACTGCTCAAATCTTAACCAGGGGTGAGCAGAAACAGGGTGTCGAGAGGTCTGGTGGCTTCATGCGATTCCCAGGTGTCGGAGCCTCCAACTACCCGCACCAAATGGAATTGGTCTGTAACAAGGCCTTTGACCACGTATTCGAATAAGAACTCACCGCAGGCCCGGGATTTGTCGTACAGCGTCTGACGCGCGACGGGCATGCCCTTATTCAATCCAAGAAAAATGCCAACCCTTGGCAGGGTGAAGTGTTGGCGATCAAAACCCAACTGCATTGCGCAAGCTGCTTTAGAGGTCGTGAGATGAGTAAAAACAGGTACCCCAGACTACTAGGCTTATTGCCGCTGATCGGCACGTTGTTGCTGTCAGGCTGCAACATGACCTTGCTCAATCCCAAGGGCCAGGTTGGTCTGGACGAGCGAAACCTGATCATCACCGCAACGCTGCTGATGCTGTTGGTCGTGGTTCCGGTCATCGTGATGACCTTCCTGTTCGCCTGGAAATACCGCGCGTCCAACACCAACGCCACCTACACCCCGAAATGGAACCACTCCACCAAGATCGAGATCGCGGTGTGGGCTGTTCCGGTGCTGATCATCATTGCCCTGGGTTACGTCACCTACAAGTCGACCCACGCCCTTGACCCGTACAAGCCGCTGGAATCCGACGTCAAGCCTGTGACCATCGAAGTGGTCGCGCTGGACTGGAAGTGGCTGTTCATCTACCCGGAACAAGGCATCGCCACGGTCAACAAGATCGTGTTCCCGGCGCACACCCCGATCAACTTCAAGATCACTTCCGACGCCGTGATGAACTCGTTCTTCATCCCTGCGCTGGGTGGCCAGATCTACGCGATGGCGGGCATGCAGACCAAGCTGCACCTGATCGCCAACGAGAACGCTGAAATGGACGGTATCTCCGCCAACTACAGCGGCGCGGGTTTCACCGGTATGAAATTCAAAGCGATCGCAACTTCCCAGGAAGATTTCGACGCCTGGGTAAGTGAAGTCAAAAAGGCACCTAAACAGCTTGAACAAGCTGAATACGCAGCCCTTTCCAAGCAGAGCCAGAACAACCCAGTCGAGCTCTACTCCTCGGTGACGCCGAACCTGTTCCAGACCATCGTCGACAAGTACGAAGGCATGAAACCTGGTCCGAAAGTGAAGCACGAGAAAGAAGAGAAAGAAGTGGCCCAGATGGAAGGGATGGACTCGAGTTCGCATTCAGCTGCCGGGGCAGAGGAGTAAACGATGTTTGGTAAATTAAGTTGGGAAGCGATCCCGTTCCACGAACCGATCGTGATGATAACCATCTCCATGATCGCGCTCGGTGGTCTGTCGCTGTTCGCTGCAATCACCTACTTCAAGAAGTGGACCTACCTGTGGACCGAGTGGCTGACGTCGGTCGACCACAAGAAAATCGGCGTGATGTACATCATCGTCGCCATGGTCATGCTGCTGCGCGGTTTTGCCGACGCCATCATGATGCGTACCCAGCTGGCCATGGCCACCGAGGGTTCGCCTGGCTACCTGCCACCTGAACACTATGACCAGATCTTCACCGCCCACGGTGTGATCATGATCATCTTCATGGCGATGCCATTCTTCACCGGCCTGATGAACCTTGCAGTGCCGCTGCAGATCGGCGCGCGTGACGTTGCCTACCCGTTCCTGAACTCCCTGAGCTTCTGGCTGCTGGTTTCCGGCGTGGTGCTGATCAACCTGTCCCTGGGCGTCGGCGAATTCGCCAAGACCGGCTGGGTTGCCTATCCGCCGCTGTCGGGCCTGCAATACAGTCCTGGCGTGGGGATGGACTACTACATCTGGGCGCTACAGCTATCGGGTCTGGGGACAACGCTGACGGGGGTCAACTTCCTGGCCACCGTGCTGAAAATGCGTACCCCTGGCATGAAACTGATGGACATGCCGATCTTCACCTGGACTTGCACCTGGGCCAACGTCCTGATCGTGGCTTCGTTCCCGATCCTGACCGCTACCCTGGCACTGCTGACGCTTGACCGTTACATGGATTTCCACATTTTCACCAATGAACTTGGTGGTAATCCGATGATGTACGTGAACCTGTTCTGGGCATGGGGCCACCCTGAGGTGTACATCCTGATCCTGCCAGCGTTCGGTATCTTCTCCGAAGTCATCTCGACCTTCACCGGCAAGAAACTGTTCGGCCACCACTCGATGGTCTACGCATCGGGCGCGATCTCGATCCTGGGCTTCATGGTTTGGCTGCACCACTTCTTCACCATGGGTTCGGGTGCCAGCGTCAACGCCTTCTTCGGTCTGGCGACGATGCTGATTTCCATCCCGACGGGTGTGAAGCTGTTCAACTGGCTGTTCACCATCTACCAGGGCCGTCTGCGCTTCACCAGCCAGGTGATGTGGACCCTGGGCTTCATGGTGACCTTCGCCATCGGCGGCATGACCGGCGTACTGTTGGCCATTCCGGGTGCCGACTTCGTTCTGCACAACAGCCTGTTCGTGATCGCGCACTTCCATAACGTGATCATCGGCGGTGCGGTATTCGGTTACATCGCCGGTTTCGGTTTCTACTTCCCTAAAGCGTTCGGCTTCAAGCTGCACGAAGGCTGGGGCAAGGCAGCATTCTGGTTCTGGATCAGCGGCTTCTTCGTCGCGTTCATGCCGCTCTACGCTCTGGGCTTCATGGGCATGACCCGTCGCCTGAACGCCACCACCAACCCTGAGTGGGTGCCGTACCTGTACGTCGCCATGTTCGGTGCGGTGATGATCGCCGTGGGTATCGCTTGCCAGTTGATCCAGCTGTACGTCAGCGTGCGTGACCGCAACAAGCCGGAAAACATCTGCGAACACGGCGACCCGTGGAATGCACACACCCTGGAATGGTCGACCTCGTCGCCACCACCGTTCTACAACTTCGCCGTGCTGCCGAAAGCCGATGGCGTCGACCCGTTCAGCGAAGCCAAGGAAAACGGTACCGCATACAAGGCTCCGGCCAGGTACGAACCGATCCACATGCCAAACAACACCGCGACCGGTGTGGTCATGGGTGCTCTGTTGACCGTGTTCGGCTTCGCGATGATCTGGCACATCTGGTGGCTGGCAATCGCTGGTCTGGCCGGCACCGTGATCTACTTCGTGATCCACGCGGCCCGTGATGATCAAGGCTATATGGTGCCGGTCGACGTGATCGAGCGCATCGAAGCCGAGCAGCACAAGCGTCTGGTAGCGGCAGGGAAGATCCCGGCCACCGCCACCCGTGTTGAAACCTCGTTGGAACAGGCTTAAACCATGTCGAACTTAGTGACCAATGCTGGACACACCCATGTCGATGGACATGGGCATGATGACCATCACCACGACTCGGGCGAGATGACCGTATTCGGTTTCTGGCTCTACCTGATGACCGACTGCATTCTGTTTGCGTCGATCTTCGCGGCGTACGCGGTACTGGTTAACAACGTAGCGGGTGGCCCGTCGGGCCACGACATCTTCGAACTGCCATACGTACTGGGCGAAACCGCTCTGCTGCTGTTCAGTTCGATCACCTACGGCTTCGCCATGCTGGCGTTCTTCCGTGGCAACAAGAAGCAGGTCCTGGGCTGGTTGGCCATGACCTTCGTGTTCGGTGCCGGCTTCATCGGCATGGAGATCAACGAGTTCCACATGTTGATCTCCGAGGGCTACGGCCCTAGCCGTTCCGGCTTCCTGTCCGGGTTCTTCACCTTGGTCGGCACCCACGGTCTGCACGTGACCAGCGGTCTGATCTGGATGGCGATCATGATGTATCAGGTGCAGAAAAACGGCCTGACGGCGACCAACAAGACCCGTCTGAGCTGCCTGAGCCTGTTCTGGCACTTCCTGGACGTCGTGTGGATCTGCGTATTCACCGTTGTTTACCTGATGGGGACTATGTAAATGGCTAACACGCACTCCCATGACAGCCACGACGCCGGTCACGGCAGCGTCAAGTCCTACGGCATCGGTTTCATCCTGTCGGTGATCCTGACCCTGATCCCGTTCGGTCTGGTGATGTACCCGACGCTGCCGAAGTCGATCACCCTGATGATCGTCGTCGCGTTCGCCGTCATCCAGGTGCTGGTGCACCTGGTGTACTTCCTGCACCTGGACCGTTCGGCCGCGCAGCGTAACAACGTGATTGCGTTTGTCTTCGCCGCGATCGTGATCGTCCTGCTGGTTGGCCTGTCGCTGTGGATCATGTTCAGCATCCACACGTTCATGATGGCGAAGTGAGGTAAGTCCGCATGTCCCTCAAGCACTTTATCCAAATCACCAAACCGGGGATCATTTTCGGTAACGTGCTTTCTGTGGCAGGCGGATTTTTCCTGGCCTCCAAAGGGCATGTCGATCTGGCCATCTTCCTGGCCGCCATGATCGGCACGTCCCTGGTGGTTGCCTCCGGTTGCGTGTTCAACAACTGCATCGACCGCGACATCGACCTGAAGATGGAACGCACCAAGAACCGGGTGCTGGTCCAGGGCTTGATCTCCCTGAAACTGGCCCTGATCTATGCGACCGTCCTGGGTGTCGCCGGCGTTGCGCTGTTGTACAAGGTGGCCAACCCGTTGGCCGCGTTGTTCGCGGTGATCGGCTTCGTGATCTACGTCGGCTTCTACAGCCTGTACCTCAAGCGCAAGTCGGTTCACGGCACGCTGGTGGGCAGTCTGTCGGGCGCCATGCCGCCGGTGATTGGCTACGTCGCAGTCAGCAACACCTTCGACATGGCCGCGCTGACCCTGCTGGTGATGTTCAGCCTGTGGCAGATGCCGCATTCCTATGCCATCGCGATCTTCCGCTTCAACGATTACCTGGCCGCATCGATTCCGGTGCTGCCAGTGAAGCGCGGCATCCAGGTGGCCAAGAAGCACATCCTGATCTACATTCTGGCCTTCCTCGTGGCGACCTTGATGCTGACCTTCAGCGGCTACGCTGGCATGAGCTACCTCGCCGTCGCCTCGGCCATGGGCATGTACTGGCTGTACATGGCCTGGACCGGCTACAAGGCAGTGGATGACACGGTCTGGGCACGCAAGCTGTTCGTGTTCTCGATCTTCACCATTACCGCGTTGAGCGTGATGATGTCCCTGGACTTCAAAGTGCCGAGCGAGTTGCTGCTGACGTACGCGCCTTAAACGTCGGATGCTGAATCGAAAAGCCCCGCCTTCGAGAGAAGAGCGGGGCTTTTTGTTGGTGGAATTCTGACGAACCGTGGTGCCGCCATCGCGAGCAGGCTCACTCCTACATTGGATTGAGTGCACACCGATCCCTGTAGGAGTGAGCCTGCTCGCGATGGCCGCGACGCGGACTAACAGGCGAATTCGATATCTGTCCGCTTAAGAAAAAATTGAGAAAATCCCAAATTATTAAGATTTTCTTGGCCCACTTAAGAAAAAATGCGCAGTCAGACCCAATAAATGGGGTAAGGCGGATGGTTCCGAGGTCTTGGGGGGATTTGTCATTGGGTTTCCATCTCCTGTGTTTCGTCCGTTGCCGCCATCGCGACCAAGCTCGCTTACGATAGGGAGACCTGACCGGCAAAACTGCCTACGGATTTGCCTGAACTTTCCCACGAGTTTTTCAGGTTGAGGGTCGGAAGTTGCCTATCTAGCCTCGGGATGCCGTTATTACAAGCATCCCAGAGGATCTACGATGGAACTGCCAGAGGTAATCACCCCGCGTGTTAATACGAATACAGCGTTGGGGCAGGCTTTGATTTCGATGTTCAAATCTGTCGAAGCGGAACTGGAGCTTGAGAACGCAGTACCAGGGGCGGTCAAAATTATCCTGTTCGGTGGCTGCGCGGTTCACCTTTATACCCATCATCGCGTTTCCACCGACGTCGATGCAGAAATTTATGAGGCTAATGTTCCCAAAGGTCTTCACTTACAAACAATGCTCGCAGAGATACCCGAACAGTTTGTTGATGAGCGATCCGGTCGCTTGATGGAGCTGAACTACGACCTGCAATACAACACCAGTTTTGGCCCAATTCATGAGGACTATTGGGAACGGAGCCTTCCCTTTACAGAGTTCCCGGTTGAGTCCCCGCTGCACGTTCATATCGCGGCACCTGTCGACATTGCCATTTCCAAGCTGGGCAGAGCGACCGATCAGGACATTGGTGATATCAAGGCACTTCTCAGGGCTGGTTTCATCCTGACTACCGAGTTTCGTCGACTGGCATTGCAGGCGATTGATGTATATGTTGGCAACAAGGAGTCACCAATCTCCGTCCTCACGAATATTTTGCATGATTATCTGGAGAGCACAGATGACGAAGCCCCATAGCGGCCACGTCCTCTCATCCGCCTTGGACACGCTGGTAAAAAGACCTTTGAATCAAGCGGATGACGCTGCCTTGGTGAGCGCCGCCAAGGCTGTCTGGTACTCGGACTCAAATCTTGAAAGCGAGATAAGCGTTTTTTTGAATCGTCATTCTGACGAAGTGGAGGTTCGGCGTGCTGGCTATCTGCTCGAGCGATTCACTCGATTTACTTGCTTATCCGATCTCCGGGTGTCGGAAACTCTCAATGTCCTCGAGCTTTTTGCTCATTCGACTTGCGTGCAAGCCGTGACGCTACAAACCGTCACGCCATTGCGTCGACGCCGTGATGAACTCGCTGTCTCTTGGGGGTTAAGTGAGGGCCTCGGCCTGAAAGCCCAAGCCCTCATGCCTTTCCAGACCCGGCATTACGAAGCTGAGCAACGCGCCATGTTTTCCTGAACGCTGGTTGCCGCGAAGAGGTCGCATCGTATGGTCCAAACGCTGTAACGGCCTGCATCGTAAAAGCCCCGCATTCAAAAGAATCGCGGGGCTTTTTCATTTACGCGCGGTTGTTACACGGTGCGTCGAGCACTTTCACCACGTCATCGATGATTGCCTTGCTCATGTCCTGCAAAAAATGCGAGGCCCAGGCGTGTCGGTCGGAGTCGCGAACCATGGCGGCGTCTGAGGCGAGCAGTTTGGCTACGTGGAGCAGGTCGGAGGCGTGGTAGAGGGCTTCGGTTACCGGGACGCCGGCATTGATGCGAAACAGGGGTTCGTTGGCGTGGTAGGAGAAGGGGGTGAGGCCGATGGTTTTGAGGTCTTGGGGATTGGTCATTAGGCTTCACCTCTTACTGGGCTGGAGGTGGAGGGGCATGACTGGTGTAGCAGACGGATCGATAGCGTTCATGAGTAAAACTCCCGTATAAAATTGAGAGCTACCACGTTCGTTCTCAGGCGAATGGGTGGCAGCTATGCGCGGGCTGAGAAACCGGAGATACAGGAATCCGGCAGACCCGAAGGTCTCCCACGCACAGCCGCCATTGCACGAATGTACTGGCATAAAAAAAGCGCCGGCAATCGTGATTGGTGGCGCTTGTGCGCCCGTATCTTACCCGGGTTCTCAGGCCCGGTCGCTGAATTGGCAGCGACCGGGCGAAGTTAGCCGGCAAGGATGAGGTCGGCAATCGTAGCGATCTGGTGGCCGGGGATGGCCGGGACACCGCAGACCCTGTGGGAGCGGGCTTGCCCGCGATGGCAGTGTGTTAGGCGACATTGATGCTGGATGTGACGGTCCCATCGCGGGCAAGCCCGCTCCCACAGGATTTGAGGCGTGTCGGTTATTTTTGGGCAGTGTCGAGCAACCGGAAAAACCGCTCCCGCACCTGCAAGCTGTCGCTGTGAGCCACGTTGAATCGCAGGAACTGGCTGGCATCCGGCCCTTTGCTCAGCAAGGTGCCCGGCGCCAATACCATATTGTTCTCCAGCCCCTGGCGAGCCAGGTTCTCGGCATGCAAGCCGTCCGGCAGCCGTGCCCAGATAAACACGCCTTCGCCGGGCAACGAGGAAAGCGAACACCCAGCCTCCGCAAGCCAACTCGCCACACGACTATTGGACTCATACAACCGATCCACCGTGCGCCGCGCATGCTTGGCATAGCTGCCGTCGCTGAGCATGGTGCAGGTGATCTGCTCTGCCAGCTCCGACGTCACCCCGCCGCAGGCCATTTTCAGGGCGACCATGCGTGCCGCCAGTTGCGGTGACAGCACGGTGTAGCTGACGCGGCTGTTGGCGGTCAGGGTCTTGGAGAAGCCCGACACATAACTCACGTTGTCCAACCCGCTGGCCGCCAAACGAGGGGTGCGACGTTGCTGGATGTCGCAGTACAGATCGTCTTCGACGATGTGGAAGCCATAACGGTGGCTCAGTTCCAGCAAACGGTAGACTTGGGCCGGGGTGAACGAGTGTCCGGTAGGGTTATGCAGCGTGCTGTTGGTCATGTACAGCACGGGTTTGTGGGCGATCAACAGTTGCTCGAACGCGTCGAGGTCCATGCCGTCGCAATCCCGGGCGATGGTGATGACCTTGGCCCCGTGCAGCGCCAGGTTGGCGTGCATGTTGAAGTAGCAGGGGTCGTCGAGCAGCACGGTGTCGCCGGGTTTGACCAGCAGGCGCATCAGCAGGTCGATGGCCTGCATGGTGTTGGCGGTGGTGATGATCTGGTCCACCGGCGCTTCGATGCCGAAGGTCGCCAGTTTCACCCGCAGGGCCTGGCGCAACGGCAAGTAACCGCCGGCCACGCCGTACTCGCCCATGCGCAACGACGTAGCTCGCAAGGTGCTGCGCACGGCTTTCTGCAATTCTTCGGCGGGTAGCCACGAGGTTGGCAGAAAACCGCAGCCGGGGCGCAGCGTGCCGTTGTCCAGTAGCAAGGCGCGACGAATTACGCTCAGGGTGTCCTGGGGTTGCAGGTCCGGGCCGGTGCCGCTTTTCAGCGCCGCTTCTGAGCGATGCACGTAATGCCCGGAGCCCTGGCGAGACACCACCAGCCCCTTGGCCCGCATGCGGTCCAGGGCATCGACCACCGTGGACTTGCCCACGTTCATCAAGTCGGAGAGTTCGCGAATCGGCGGCAGCTTGACGCCGTGGGGCAGGCCACCGGTGCTGATCGCCTGGGTCAGCTGATCGACGATCTGTTGCACCAGCGGCACGCCGGGCTGGAATTCAATGGCGGCGATGACTGCGCGTTGAACCTGCATTTTACTGGTCTCTCCGGCAGTAAAGTTCGTTGGATTCTATACGAACTTGCCCTGATCAGGACAAGCCTCTCTCTCTACCATGCCCTTACAGACTTTTCTGGATGTCGGCCTTTGTCGGCGGGCATTCACCCGGTTCCTGAGGTGCTGCATGAGTGTCGAAACAACGGTCGCGGTAGCCAAACCGGTCATTAACCTGCGGTTATTCACGATCCGGATCATCACTGCTGTCTCGCTGTTCGCGGTGCTGGGCAAGGCCAACGTCTGGCTCGACACGGCCACCAACAGCATCCTGGCCCTTGGATATCGCGCCTTGTTGCTGTTGTTGCCCCTGACTTTACTGGTGCTTGGCCGCCGTTCCCTGAGCGTCACGCTGCTGTGTGCCGGCCTTGGCCTGGTGCTGCTGGCGCTGACCAGCCATCAAGGCATGGTGATGTTTGCAGCCGCGTTGTTTGCCTACGGCATTGCCATTGCCGGTTACCTGATCAAGAGCGAAGCGGCCCAGACCAAGGAAGGCGCGGCCTACAACCGCGTGGCCATGAACATGGGCAGCCTGGTGGCCGGTTTGATCCTGCTGTCGCCGCTGCTCACGCCGACGATGTTTTTCCTCGGCGCGGCAGCGTTCGTGTTGCTGTGCCTGCCGATCGCCCTCGGCGCGACCTTCACCACCGAGCCGGGTGTAGCCCGCCCGGCCACCCAGGCCGGCAGCAACTGGGGCAGCAAACTGCCGTGGGTGATCGCCGGCATCATTATGGGCATCAAGCTGTTCGGGGTGTTCTCGATCCTGCCACAGGCAATCCTGCTCAAGACCGGCGAGTTGCCGGCCTGGTACGGCCTGATGCTGATCCTCAACAGCGCCGTGGTGGTCTTCGCCCAGGTGCCGGTGATGAAGCTGATCGAGCGCACCGGGCGCTTCAAGGTCGTGGCGGTGATCGGGATCATCGTCGGCGGTTTTGCGGTGCTGTCTTCGCCTGCCGCGTTCCACGTCGAAACCCTCGCCGGGGCGCTGGTCTGGGTGGCGCTGCTGTCCATTGCCGAATGCGCCTTCAGTTACCTCGATTACTTCTCGGTCAAGCAAAACAACATGTTCGTCAAGGAAGTGTCCCTGGGAGTGGGGGCCGGGCTGACCGTGTTGATCATGCGGGTGGTGCCGGCGCCGTACAACGCGCTGGTGCTGGCCGCCATCGGTGCCGCAGGGATCCTGGCCTGGTATTGGCTCAACCGTAAATCCAATGCGTCGTTGCATGACTGAGTCATCGCCGTTGCGGTTTTCACTTTGCAGGTCGGGGGCAATATGAATACGACTTCATGCGTAATAGTGGTCGGTTACAACGGCAATCGGGTTCACGACATCCAGAAGCTGCGCGAGCTGTGCAAGTCGCTCTACAACGCCAGGCTTATCCTGCTGGTCGAGAAAGTTCAGCCCCATGACGACCAGGTGGCCGATCACGTCTGCAGCACTTCACTGGCCGAAGACGATGTGGCGACGTCCCTTGAACTGGTGGTGGGGTGCTTGAATGCCGACAGCTGGAAGCTGATCGGCGTACTGCCGTTCTCCGATCGCGGCGTACTGCTCGGTGCAGCGCTGGCCAGTCATTTCGGCCTGCCGGGCATTACCCCGGGCGAAGCGCGGGCGGGCCTGGACAAGCAGATCTTCCGCCAGCTCGAAGCTGCGGCCAGCACCGCTCCCGGAGAATACCGACCGGTGTTTTCCGCGCGGGTCGAAAGCCTGTCGGAACTGCGCCAGCGCGTCGTCGAACTGGGCGGAAAAGCCTTCATCAAGCCGGCCTGCGAAGGCGCGAGCCGGGGCTGTCGCGTCATCCATCACCCTTCGGAATGCGATGACGCCTGGCTCGCCCTGAAGCCTTACCGCGAAGGCGGTATCGTCCTTGAAGCGCTGGTGCAGAACGCCCGCGAATACAGCTGGGACTACGTGGCCGGAAGCACCTGGGTGACTGAAAAAACCACCACCGAAGGCGCCTACCGCGCAGAGATCCAACAAGTCGTCCCCGCGCCGCTTGCGGCTGAGGTACAGGCACGTTTGATGGCAGCCGGTCGGCATATGTCGAGCCTGGTGTCCCGGGACAACGGCGCCTGGCACAACGAAGTGTTTCTGCGCAGCGACAACCTGACCTCGGCCGTGGAAACCAACATGCGCCCCGGCGGTATGCACATCTGGGACCTGGCGAAACGCGCCTTCGTCAATTTCGATCCGTGGGAACGCTGGGTGCGCTGGGCGGTGGAGGGCAAGACCGAACAGCATGAGCCAGTGGCCCGCGGCTACTGCGGCATTCGCCTGCTCCGGGCGCCGGCCGGCGGCATCCTGCGCGCGACGCCTGACATCGAGGCCCTGGCCAGCGCCCTGCGTATCGACCTGGTGGAGGGCCAGTACGCCAAGCGTATCGGCGACTCGGTCAGCGCACTGGTCAAAGACAATTTTTCATTCATCGGCCACATCGTGTTGTTCAACGAACACTACGGACAACTGCGCAACGACCTGTTGCGTCTGGCCGAGGTGATTGAGTCACGCATCGAGGTGACTTGCCTGGCACCGGCCACCCGCGCCGTGTGCTGAGCCCGCAAGCACCCGTTTTTTGCATTACCGATCAAGAGGGTTCGATCAATGATCCAGCACATGACCTGCGATGAACGCTTCATCGCCCTGGCCAAAGAGTTTGGTTATGACATCTACGGCGAAAACACCGCAGGCGGGCATTACGCGCCGCTGATCCGTCATCACGATGAGCTGTACATCAGCGGCCTGGTGCCGCGCATGAACGGCAAGATCCATTACCCCGGCCGCGTCGGGCTGGACCTCAGCATGGCCGATGCGCAAGCGGCCGCCAGCATCAGCGCGATGCGCGGGCTGGCGTTGATCGTCGATGCCATTGGTTCGCTGGACAAGATCAAGTCATTGATCCGGGTAACGGTCTATGTGAAGTCCACGGCGGACTTTGTCGATTTGAGTGAAGTAGCCAACGGTGCCTCGGATGTGTTCAGCCATGTGCTGGGCGATGCCGGTAAGCATACGCGCACTACAGTGGGTGTTTATCAGCTACCCAAGAACGCCGCGATAGAAGTGGACATGATCGCCGCCTTGCGTCCATCGGTTTTGTAAGTTGTTTCCCGACTTTACAGCGCTGAACCCTTAACTTAAGGTTTAGCGCTAAAGTATGGGGAATAACAAGAGAGGACGTGCGAATGGATAACTTTCAAGGTGCGTTTTTTTCATATAAGGACTTTCGTCAGAGCCTGCATCATCGAACGCCAGGTCCCAAGGTATGGAAAGGCACTGAACTGGCGGGTATGCGTCAGACCCTTGAAGCCAGCGACGTTGATATTGTCGCGTTGGCTCACGACAAGAGCATTGAAGGTTGTGAGGTGACGCCTGGTATGGCGATCGCCATGCAATGGCTGAACCCCGGCGTGACGCTCAACGGTCATGCCCATTCCTGGTGGCATCTGTTTGTCATCCAGTGCGGCAGCGGCGTGTTGACCCTCGGCGATGCCGATGGGGTCAACGTCAGCAGCGGCGACGTGCTGCTGGTGCCGGCGTGGACCAGACACGGCTTCGTCAACGCCAGCAGACACGAGCCTTTAGCGATGCTGAATATGAGCAACATGCCGCAAATGGCACTGCTTTCGAACTTCGCCGACAGCCATGGCCTGATCACCACCCAGCCGTAATTTCCCACTGCAACAGCCCAGGGAGCCAACTTTCGTCGGCTCCCTTTTTTTTTCAGACCTGCTCCGTAGCTCTTTTTGCAGCAGTTTTGCCGAGATTCTGGCTGCGTGTCTGCCGGTGAAAAACAACTTTCTGTATCGATAGAAACGGACAAATTCTGTATCTATTCAGCCTTCATTCAACTAACTACGATCACTTCCAATGCATGTCAATTCCTGCAGTTGGTCAATGGAGTGTTCTATGGAAAACAGGAAGCTAAAACTGTATGTCGGCGCCGACCATGTCAGCGCTTTTGCGATGTCGGCTTTTGTGGCGCTCAAGGAAAAGCAACTTTCATTTGAACTTGTTACGGTTGATCTAAAAGCACGCGAAAATTATCTGGTGAGTTATCGCGAGCTTTCGCTGAGCTGCAAGATTCCAACGTTAGTTCACGACGATTTTGCCTTGTCGGAATCATCGGCGATTGCCGAATACCTCGATGAACTCGCCCCGGGGGATAAAAAACTCTACCCGCAGGACCTCCAGCTGCGCGCCCGTGCCCGTCAATTGCAGGCCTGGTTGCGCAGTGACTTGCTGGTGGTGCGCAAGGAGCGCCCGTTTGACCTGGTGTACTTCGGCAAGAAAAACACCGCGCTGTCCGACGATGCCCAAACCGCCGTCGAGCGCTTGTTCTTCGTCGCCGACCATTTGCTGGAGGAGGGCGCCGAGCATCTGTTCGGTGACTGGAGCATTGCCGACACTGACCTTGCAATCATGCTCAACCGATTGGTTGCCAACGACGATCCGGTGCCGGCGCGGCTCGCGGCGTATGTGCACCGCCAGTGGGGTCGCGACAGCGTCCGGGCGTGGATGGACATAGAGCGCAAAGCGCCGGCCATCGCGTAACAACACTCAGGGCAATCACCAGGAGCGCGGCCATGCAAGGACTGTCGGAGCACGAACGCTACAAACCCTATAACTCACGCACCATCCGCGACTCACCCTACTGGCACAAGCTGACGCCGGCGTTGCAGGAGGCCATGACCGTGGTGGCCCGGGTCATGCCGTTTCGCACCAACGAATACGTGCTGGGCACGCTGATCGACTGGAACAACATTCCGGACGACCCGATTTTCCGCATGACCTTCCCCCACAAGGACATGTTGTTTCCGGAGGAGTATGCCTCGCTCAAACAATTGGTCGAACTGGATGACAGCGCGGCGATCAAGCGTCGGATCGAGGCGATCTGGCGGCGCATGAACCCGCATCCGGCCGGGCAGTTGACCCACAACGGAGTCACCCTCAACGGCAAAGTCCTGCCAGGCATCCAGCACAAGTACCGCGAGACCGTGCTGTTTTTCCCCGGTGCCGGTCAGACCTGTCACGCGTACTGCACCTTCTGTTTCCGCTGGGCGCAGTTCATCGGCGAGGAAGAACTCAAGTTCAACGCCCGCGAGTCCCAGGAGCTGGTCAGTTACCTGAGGCTGCACAGCGAAGTGACTGACGTGCTGATTACCGGCGGCGACCCGATGATCATGAACACCCGCTCACTGGCCGGTTACATCGAGCCGCTGCTGGCGTTGCCACACCTGAAGAACATCCGCATCGGCACCAAATCCGTGGCGTACTGGCCCCAGCGTTTTGTCAGCGACAAGGATGCGCCTGAGCTGCTGGAACTGTTCCGACGCATCGTCGCGGCGGGGAAAAACCTGTCGATCATGGGCCACTACAACCACCCAGTGGAGATCCGCCAGGCCATCGCCCGCCAGGCCATCGAGCGCATTCGCTCGACGGGCGCGACGGTGCGCATGCAGGCGCCGCTGATCCGCCATATCAACGAAAACCCCGCCGATTGGGCCGCGCTGTGGACCGAAGGTGTACGGCTCGGGGCCGTGCCTTATTACATGTTCGTCGAGCGCGATACGGGCCCCAGTCACTACTTCGCGATGCCGCTGGCCCGGGCCTTCGAGATCTTCCAGGCGGCGTACCGCACGGTGTCGGGGCTGGCGCGCACGGTGCGCGGGCCGTCCATGAGCACCTTCTACGGCAAGGTGTTGATCAACGGCATCGAGACCGTCGCCGGGGAAAAGGTCTTCGTCTTGCAGTTCCTCCAGGCACGCAATCCGCAATGGGTGTTGCGCACGTTCTACGCGCGCTTCGACCCGCAAGTGACCTGGTTCGATGACCTGCAACCGGCCTTCGGCGAGCGAGCGTTCTTCTTTCAGACCGAGCTCACCGCCGTGCCGGAATTGATACCCGTGTTGCTGGAAACGGCGTAGGAAAATTCATGAACAATGGGGAGATATGGATATGAGCAGTATCCCGTTTGATCGGCGCGAGGGCGTTATCTGGCTCGACGGCGAGTTCGTCGAGTGGTCCCGGGCGCAGTTGCATGTGTTGACCCATGGCCTGCATTACGCGAGCACCGTGTATGAAGGCGAGCGGGTCTACAACGGCAGGATCTTCAAGCTGCGCGAACACAGCGAGCGCTTGTATCGCTCGGCGCAACTGATGGACTTTGCCATCCCCTTTGAGCTGGCTGACCTGGAGGCGGCCAGCCACGAACTGCTGCAACGCAACAAGGTCGTCGATGGCTACCTGCGCCCAGTGGCTTGGCGCGGCAGCGAGATGATTTCCACCTCGGCGCGTTTCAACCGTGTGCACGTGGCCATCGCGTGCTGGCAGTGGCCGAGCTATTTCGACCCGGCGGCGCGCATGGCCGGCATCCGCTTGAAAACCGCGACCTGGCGTCGCCCGCCACCGAGCAGTAGCCCGTTCGAAGCCAAGGCCTCCGGGCATTACCAGATCGCCACGCTGAGCAAGCATGATGCCGAGAACACGGGCTACCACGATGCGCTGATGCTCGACTGGCGCGGCCACGTGGCCGAAGCCACCAGTGCCAATGTGTTCTTCGTCAAAGGCCGAATGCTGCACACCCCGGCACCGGATTGCTTCCTCAACGGCATCACCCGCCAGACGGTGATCGAACTGGCCAAGGCACTGGACTACCAGGTGGTCGAACGCACGATTTTGCCTGCAGAGCTTGGCGACTTCGACGAGTGTTTTCTCACCGGTACCGCCGCCGAAATCACCCCGGTGCAGAGCATCGACGAGCAGCGTTACCGACCGGGCGACGCCTGCCGCGACTTCATTGCCGCGTACACCTCAACCGTCAACGCCGGATAACCCGCCAGGAATGTCGCCATGTCAGATCAAGGGATAGTTGCGTCTCAACCTTACATTTCTCTCGGCCATCGTCATGAAGAACTGTCGACGTTGGGCTGGACAGTGCTGACCCCGGACGAATTTTCCGATGATGTCGTAGGCACCTTGTGCGAATTCGGCCCGATCATTCCGCAGTTCAACGGCCAGTTGGCCTTTCCCATTACCCGCAAGCCGGGTTACGAAGACTTGCCGTATTCCCAGAGCATGAACGGCATCGGCCCGCACACTGAAGCGCCGGTGTACGGACCGCCGCCGCGCTACCTGGCGTTGCATTGCCATAAACAAGCCACGTGCGGTGGCGGGCATACCGGGCTGGTGGATGGGTACGAGTTTCTCAAGTCTCTGGAGCGTAGCGAACCGCAACTGCGTGAGTGGCTGGATGACACGCCGGTAGAGTTTGTCGCCACCGCCAAACCCGGCGAACCGGCGCAACGGCGGGTCAAGGAATACATCCTTACGCCTACAGAGGACGGGGATATTTTCCGCTTCAGCTACAACCAGTTTCACTACGGCGACGTGAACCCGTCCAAGGAAGCGTTGCAGCAATCGCTGGTGACCAACAGCACCTCACCGCTGGCCAGGTTTGCCGTGCTTGGCGAAGCGTACTTCGTCGAGCACAACGTTCCGGTGCTGATTCCCGACGGATGCCTGCTGATTTGGGACAACTGGCGAATGATCCACGCCCGCAGTCGTTACACTGACCCGGCGCGCAACCTGACCCGCTATTGGCTGGCCTGAATTTTCCGGCGCCCTTCATTCTTTTGGCGTACCCCTTGGCGGGTACGCGTCTTACAGGTATCGCGTCATGCAAACAGCAATCGAGATCGCCCAGGTCGATCATCAACTGATCGTGCGGCTCAACCAGGCCTGGACCAAGCGCGCCACGGTGTGTTCGCCGGACAGGGGCCAGGTCATCGAAGCATACGACCCGGCGCGCCCGGATTACCCGGAGTGCATGGTGCCGTTCTTCCATCATCCGAAATTCCAGGCTTTGAGCGACGAGCTCAAGAGCCGCGTGGTGACCTGGGGCTGGATCGGCTACAACCTGCGCACCGTCACAGCCGAAGAACATGTGGTCAATCCGGCGCTGAGCGTCATCGCCAATCAGTACCTGGGCAAGGACGACTGGCATTTTCGCGAGGCCATGCAACAGACCCTGATCGACGAGCACTACCACACGCTGATGCACCTGCGCGCCATCGAGCGGACCAAGCTGGACCGGGCGCTGGATCAGGACCTGGACTTGCCGCCCTCCGTCACTTACCTGCGGCTGAAAGCCCAGCGTGAAGCACTGCCCGAGCAATGGCAGCGGGATCTGGCGGCGATCACTTTTGCGGTGGTGGCCGAGATCAGCGTCAACGCCTATCTGGACCTGCTGGCAGACGACCAGACCATCCAGCCGCAGAACCGCCGGGTGGCCGAACTGCACAACCGCGACGAATATGCTCACAGCAAGGTGCTGGCCGAAGTGTCCAAGGTCATGTACGCGAACATGCAGCCCATCCAGCGGGAATTTTTCGCACGCAATCTGTCGGTGGCGCTGAGTGCTTTTATCGCCCAGGACTACTCGATGTGGGAGGCGATTCTGACGCAGCTCGGGGTCGAGGATGCGGCGCTGATCATTGCCGACACCCGCGAGAGCAACAAGAACGCGACCATCATGCGCGACTACAGCGGCCTGCATAAGCTGGCTCAGGACCTGGGCATCAGCGACCAGATCGATTTCGATTTCCGCCCGACCCTCAAAACCACGACGGTCGCCTGAACCCGGAGGTGTCCATGTCTGCTCCTGTGTACGAAGTGTTCGCTATTCGTGTCGGCGCAAATGCCCAGCGCACCGCCAGGGAGAACTTTCTCTACGACGCCTGCTGCGGTGATCCGAATGCGCCGATGCCGCTGGACTACTATTTCTGGGTTATCCGCAACGAGCAGCAGGTGATCGTGGTCGACACCTGTTTCCAACCGGCCACGGCGGACCGGCGCAATCGCCAGATGTATCGCCTGCCGGAAGAATCCCTGCGGCAACTGGACATCGATCCGGCGCAAGTCGAGCACCTGATCCTCACCCATTTGCACTGGGATCATGCCGGCAACCTCGGGCTGTTCCCGAAGGCGACCGTGCATTTGCAGGAAGCGGAACTGCGTTTCTGCACCGGGCCGAAAATGGCCCATCGCACGGTGAACAAAACCTACGAGGTCGAGGACGTGATGTCGGCGCTGCCGCCGCTGTTCGAGGGGCGGATGCGTTTGCACAACGGTGTTGTCGAGGTCGTTCCCGGCGTGACTCTGCACCCGGTGGGCGGGCATACGCCGGGCAGCCAGGTAGTGCGGGTGAATACCGGACGCGGCTGGATTGTGCTGGCCTCGGATGCCGCGCATTTGTGGATCAATATTCGCGAGCGCAGTCCGTTTCCGATTCTCGATGACCTGGCGCAAACCCTCGAAGCCTTCACCGAGATCGACCGCCTGGCCGACAGCGAAGACCACGTCATCCCCGGCCACGACCCGCTGATCGCCGAGCGCTTCCCGCACTGGAATGACGACCCGCATATCATTTGCCTGCACCAGAATCCGCTCTGATGATCACCCCAAAACCTGTGGGAGCGGTCAACCCTGATGTAGCAAGCGGCCCAAGGTCTGCAAGGCCTCATCAATCCGCGGCGAATATGGTGCGCCACAGCCAATGCGCACAAAATGATCGAAACGCCTGGCATTGGAAAAGATATCCCCAGGTGAAATCTGGATACCGACGTTCAACGCATCATGAAAAAACGCCATGGACGAATGCCGGCGAGGCAGTTCCACCCATAACAGCGTGCCGCCCTGGGGGTTGGTCACATGGGTGCCGAGGGGGAAGTAGCGGGTAATCGCTTCGCTCATCTGTTGACGTTGTTGGGTCAGGGTTTTCCTCAACCGCCGCAGGTAACGCTCGTAGGACGGTGTACGCATGAATTCGCTGGCCGCCAATTGCGATAACGCCTCGCACCCCCGTGACTGCGCATGCTTGAGCATCTCCACGCGGTCGTGCCATTTGCCGGCGCTGATCCAGCCCAGGCGCATGCCCGGTGCCAGGGTTTTGTTCAGCGAGGCGCAATAGATCACGTTGTCGGTGCTATCCCAATGTTTGAGGGTAGACAGCGGCTGCTCGGTGTCCACCAGGTCGCCATAGGTGTCGTCCTCGATCAGTACGGTTTCGTGCTCGGCACACAGTTTCACCAGCCGTGCCTTGTTGGCGTCGGGCATGATGCTGCCCAACGGGTTTTGCAGGTTGGGGATGACGATCAGCGCCTTGACCCGTTCGGGGCCTTGCAGCAGTAGTTGCAAGGCCGCCAGATTGAGCCCGGTGTGGGCCGAGGCCGGGACTTCCAGCACCCGCAGGTTCAGGCTTTCGAGAATTTGCAGCAGACCGTAGAAGGTCGGCGATTCCACCGCCACGGTGTCGCCGTGGCGGGTGACCGCACGCAAGGCCAGGTTGATCGCTTCGGTGGCGCCGTTGGTGATCACGATCCGCTCGGGGGGCAGGTGGGTCTTGCTGGCCAGTGCCCGCCGGGCCAGGATGTTGCGCAGTGCGCTGTTGCCACAGGCGCTGCCTGCGGTGCCGAACAGGCAGGCGTCGTAGCGCAGCGCCTTGATCATGTGGTCTTGCAAGGTCTTGAGTGGATAAAGCTCCGGCGCGCAGTAGGCGCTGGCGAAGTTGACCTTGATCGTCGCGCGCTGACTGGCCTTGAGCACCGCGCAGACCTGTTCATGAATGCCAATATACGCGCGGGTATCCAGCGCTGGCGCCAAGGCAATCGGGGCGGGCCTGGGCAGGGTGTCGGGCTGGCGAATGTAGTTGCCGGAGCGTGGCCGGGCTTCCAGCACACCGCAGTCTTCCAGTTCCCGGCACACCTGCACGGCGGTCGACAGGCTGACGGCGTGTTTTTCCATCATCAACCGGATCGAGGGCAGGCGCTCTCCGGTTTTCAGGGTGCCGCTGCGGATAGCGTCCAGGTAGTGGTTGGCCAACTGGCGATACAAGGGGGGCGTGTTCATGATGACCTCGGCAGTTGCACCACTGAGGTCTGGGCTGGAAAGTGAGTTGGCGCTCCCCGCAGGCGGACCCGTGGTGCTCATGGGTGAAGGGAAGTGGTGTTCTGCGTCGATACTGGAAGAGTAATCGCGGTTTTGCCCGAATCACGGACAATAAAAAGCCCCGCTCTGATGGCGGGGCTCTTGAGTGGGGCTGTGAAGTATCTGTGGCGAGGGAGCTTGCTCCCGCTTGAGTGCGGAGCACTCACAAAATGTCGGCAAGTGTTGTCAGATTTTTGGGGCCGCTACGCAGCCCAGCGCGAGCAAGCTCGCTCGCCACAGGCAGCCCACTCACCACGGATCAGGGTGGGTCGCCTTATTGCGCGGCGATGTTGTACCCGTCGAACGCAGTCTGCTGCTGCAAGGCGGTGATGATGTTCTTGCGGTTGACCGCTTGCTCGGCGCCGCTGTTGTCCAGGAATGTCTCGCTTTCCAGTTCCGCCTCTTCGCCTTCGCCAACGAAGGTGAAACCGAGGAATTCCAGGGCTTCACGGTCGACGTTCAGGCGCGAACGCGGGGTGCGCAACGGCAGGGTGACGCTCATGCCGTCCTTGCTGATGGTGAACACTTCGACTTCTTTCTTGGCCTTGGCGGCTTTGCTCTTGCCGCCGCTCGGGTTGCTGATGGCCAGGTGGGTCTGGTTCAGCACCTTCAGGGCCAGGCCGTAGACGATTTCCTGGAACGCCGGGTCGTCCTTGAAGCTGGACAGGATGCGGCTGATCGGGAATTTGCTGCTCAGGTCTTCGAGGGCGGCGATGTCCGCGGCCTCGGCGTCCTTGAGCTGCTTGAGCTGGCCCATCAGCTCGTAGGCTTTGTCATCGTCGAAGCTGTCGTGGGCCTGGCGGATCGCGGCACGCAGTTCGCGGATCTGGTCGCTTTCGCGGGTGGACTGGAAGGCGTCCAGCACCATCTCGCTGATGTTTTTTGCCTGAGGCACGTGTTGTGAAAGATTGATGGAGTTTTCGTATTCCGCTTTGGACGACAAGGTGACTAGGGTTTCAGCGGTATTGGAATCGGACATTGAAATTTCACTACTTCTATAACTTGAATAGGGGCGAGAAAGCCCGGGGGCTTTTTCAGGTCGCCTAATCTATTGGACCGGGGCGGCGTTGTCACGGATCAACGGGCGGCTGGTCATTTTTTTGCTCCCTGTAGGAGCGAGCCTGCTCGCGATGGACGTTAACGATAACGCATTCATTCTGTATGAACACGTTGCCCTTGAGACCATCGCGAGCAGGCTCGCTCCTACAGGGTGTGTCAGGAATGCTGCAGCTTTTGCGCCCGCTTATCCGCCAGATGCTGAACCACCAGCCTGCCGATCAGCACCAGCAAGGTCAGGCTGATCAGCAACACCGAAATCGCCGCGACGCTCGGGTCGACGTTATCGCGCAAGCCGCTCCAGATGCGTTTGGGCAAGGTGTCGACGTTGACGCTGGTGATGAACAGCGTCACCGCCACCTCTTCCCAGGACAGGGCGAAACCCAGCAGGGCGGTGGAGGCCAGGCCCAGTTTCAGGTTTGGCAAAATCACCATGAACGTAGTCTGCATCAGGCTGGCGCCGAGGTTGCGCGAGGCCAGTTCGATGCGCCGGTCGATCTGGCTGAGGGCCACCAGCATGGTCACCACGCCGTACGGCACCACCATGATCACGTGGGCAATCACCACGCCGGTCAGGGTGTCGTAGCCCATGCCCGGTGCGAAGCGGCCGAGCTTGGTCTCCATGAAGTACAGCACCAGTGCCGAAATCACCGGCGGAATTGCCATCGGCAACAGCACCAGGCCC
The DNA here is from genome assembly GCF_019947365.1 of Pseudomonas sp. GL-R-26. Lineage (NCBI taxonomy): Bacteria > Pseudomonadati > Pseudomonadota > Gammaproteobacteria > Pseudomonadales > Pseudomonadaceae > Pseudomonas > Pseudomonas sp. GL-R-26. Next base: position 137,500 of record NZ_JAGYGI010000014.1, read on the forward strand.
ATCAGCGCCGTGGCCCATTTGGAGCGCATGTACCAGATGCCGAGGCTGAAACTGGCCGCCAGCAAGGTGGCGATAATGCTGGTGGCGAAGGCGATGGTCAGGCTCTGGCTGATGGCGTGGAACCAGTCAGGGTTGCTCACCAGCGCCTCGTAGTGGCGCAGCGACCAGTTGCCTTCGGGCATCGACAGGAAGCGTTTGCTGGTGAACGACACCGGAATGACCGTCAGCAGCGGGAACAGCATGAAGGCCATGGCGACCACGGCCAGCAGCCGGGTACTCAGGCTTGTGCGATGGGTATTCATAGTGATCTCAGCCTACCAGTCGGTTCACGCGGGTCATTTTCAACAGCACCCAGATCAGCGCGCTGACCAGGGCCAGCAACACCACGCTGAGCGCAGCCCCCAGGCCCCAGTTGCTGGTCTGGAACATTTGCAGGAACACGTATTCGGCGATCATCACCGTTTGCCCGCCACCCAACAGCACCGGGGTGATGAAGAAGCCCAGGCAGAACACGAAGACCATGATGAACGCGCCAAGAATGCCCGGCAGGGTCTGCGGCAGCAGCACTTGCCAGAAGGTGCGCAAGGCACCGGCACCCAGGCCCCGTGACGCCATGAGCACACGCTGATCCAGTTGACGCATGGTCGACAGCAGCGGGAATACCGCGTACGGAATCATCACGTGGAGCATGCCGATGACCACGCCGATTTCATTGCGGCTCAATTGCAGCGGTTGATCGATCAACCCCATGCCCATCAGTCCGTTGTTGAGTACGCCGTTGCTGCGCAGGGCGATCAACCAGCCGAAGGCCCGCACCAGCACGGAGATCCAGAACGGGATGAAGATGCAGATCTCCACCACGCGCTGCCAGAGCGGCGGGCTGAACACCCAGCAGTAGGCCAGCAGATAACCGATCACCAACGCCAGGCAGCTGACGGTCAGGCACAGGCGCATGGTGCGCCAGAGCATTTCGTGGATCGCCGGGTCCGTGGCGATGCGCTGGTACTGCTCGATGCCCGGTGTCGGCAGCGAGAAGCTCCAGCCGACCACGCCGAGAAACGGCAGCACGTAGAAGACCAGCAGCAACACCGGCAGCGGAAACAGCAGCAGGCCGCGCTCCAGGCCCGGCGAGCTGAACCGGGGCTTGGGGTGGGTCAGGGTTGAGGCCAGGGTGGTAGTCATGGTCACAGGCTCACTTGGACAACCGCGTCAGGTACTCTTCCAGGGCTTTGGCGTAGTTGTCGGCGTACCACTGGGCGTTGAGGGCGATCTGCTTTTTCAGGTTTTCTTCGGAGGCGCAGTTGGCTTCCAGTTGCTTGGCCGACATCAGTTTTTGCGTGGCGCTGTTGGAAGGCCCGTTGCCCAGCAGTTCGAACAGCTTGAGCTGGCCTTCGGGTTGCAACGCTTGCTGGATGAACTGCATGGTCGGTTGCGTGCCGCCGGGGTTGCCGTTCAACACCGCCCAACTGCTGGAGTTGATGAAACCGTTGTCGAAGCTCCAGCGCACGCGGTTGTCGGTGTCTTCGCTGAGCAGCTTGGCGCGGGTGTGCCAGATCGCGCCGATCGACACTTCGCCTTCGACCATCAGTTGCTGGCTCTCGGCACCCGAGCTCCAGAACGACAGGACGTGAGGCTTGATCTCGTCGATCTTCTTCATCGCCCGTGGCACGTCCAGCGGGTACAGCTGATCAGGCGGAACACCGTCGGCCAGCAGTGCGGCTTCGAGCATGCCGTTCATCCACTTGTATAGCGTGCGTTTGCCGGGGAATTTCTTCACGTCCCAGAAATCGGCCCAGGTCTTGGGTCCGTTTTCGCCGAACTTTTCACTGTCCCAGGCCATGACGTAGCTGAACTGGTAGCTGGCGATACCGAAATCGGAGGACAGCGCCGGGGCCACCTGATCGCGTTTGATGGTGTTGTAGTCCAGCGGTTGCAGGATCTTTTCCCGGCCCAGCACGAGGGCGCTGTAGCTCTCGACATCGACCACGTCCCAGCTCGGTTGCCCGCTGGCCAGTTGCGAGCGGATCGCGCCTTCGGTCGGGCCGGCGCCGTCGATGCGCACCTGGATGCCGGTGTTTTTGGTGAAGGTGTCAGTCCACGCCGAACGGAACGCGTTCAGGGCATCGCCGCCCCAGTTGACCACCACCAGCGGTTTGTCCGCCGACCAGCTGATGCCGCTGCGCAGTGCCAATGGCACCGCCGCCAGCAGGCCCATGGCCTGGATAAAGGTGCGACGGTTGATCTGACCGTCACGGGTCTTTTCGATAAGCACTTCGATGCAGTCTTGTTGGTGATCCTGGCGCATGGGCAAGTCCTCAAGCGGCGGGTGTGGCAGCGCACACCGACCTTTTTTGTTGTCGTTGGAAGAGAGCTTTGTGACGCAGTTTTTTGGGGTCAGGCCTGCAGCAGGAAGCTTTGCTGCACCGGCCAGCTCAGCCACACTGGCGCGCCGCTGGACATCAGTGCGCCCGGGTGATTGCCGGGCACAGACAGGTTGATCGGCAGCGTATCGCCGCCGACCTTGAGTGCCAGATGGGTACTGGAGCCCTGGTAGACCTTGTCGGTAAGTTGCGCGGGCATCACGTTGTAGCCCTCCGTGGTCGGGCACTCGCTGTGCAGTTCCATGTGCTCCGGGCGCACGGCCAGCACGATCGGTGCCGCGCTCAGTGCGTTCGGCGCCTGGGCGTGCAATACGCTGGTGCCGCAGCGGCCGCTGGCGGTCTGGCCGTTGCGGGTCAGGTTGTCCAGCGGGAACAGGTTCATCTTGCCCAGGAACTCGGCGACGAAACGGCTCTCGGGGCGGTTGTAGATGTTCTCCGGAGTGTCTACCTGGGTCAGCTTGCCGTGGTTGAAGATCGCGATGCGCGAGGACAGGGCCAGGGCTTCGTTCTGGTCGTGGGTGACGAATACGAAGCTGGTGCCGACCTGACGGTGGATGCGTTGCAACTCGGTTTGCAGTTGTTCGCGCAGGTTCTTGTCCAGCGCCGACAGCGGCTCGTCGAGCAACAGCAGTTCCGGTTCGAACACCAGCGCCCGGGCAATCGCCACACGCTGCTGCTGGCCGCCGGACATCTCGGCGGGCTTCTTGTGCATGTGCGCACCGAGGCCGACCACTTCAAGAATGTGCTTGACCCGGCGATTGCGTTCTTCGGCCGGGACTTTGCGGATGCGCAGCGGATAGGCCACGTTGTCGGCCACGGTCATGTGCGGGAACAGCGCATAACCCTGGAACACCATGCCGTAGTTCCGCTTCTCGGCGGAGCGCCGGATGATGTCGACGCCTTGCTCCATCAGCTTGCCCGACGTCGGGCTGAGGAAGCCGGCCAGTATCATCAGCAAGGTGGTCTTGCCCGAGCCGGACGGACCCAGCAGGGTCAGAAACTCGCCTTGGCGAACATCGAGGTCGACGTTATCCAGCGCCGCGAAACGGCCGTAATACTGGCTGATACCTTGAGCGCTGAGCTGGATCGCTGAACGGCTGGACACAATGAGGTTCCTCTTTTTATTGCCCATAGACGTGCGAGGACGGATGTGAATCCGAAATGGGCTTTGGGTTCATTATTGTTAAAAGTATCGCTACATCAATGGAATTATTTTGCCCGTATTGGTTAGTTTTATTGAACAAATGGGCGGCATATTCAGCTCTGGCCAAATGTCCCGAAATAGAGCCCTGCCCTGTGGGATGTGGTGTGTTTTACAAGGTGTCCTGCCAGGTCTGGCGGGACGATTGCAGCTGTGTCTTGACCCAGTTGCTGAAGGCCTGGACCACCGCGCGGTCAGCTTTCTGCGGGTCGGTGGCCAGGTAATAACCACGGTGCAGATCGATGCCGATGTCGAACGGCCGCACCAGCAAACCCTTGGACAAGGCATCGCCGCTGATCAGGTTGTCGCCGATGGCGATGCCCTGGCCGGCAATGCAGGCGGACTGTGCGCAGTGGGCATCGGAGAACAGGATGCCGCTCAACGCATTGACCCCCGAAGCGCCGGCGGCGGTCAGCCAGATGCGCCAGTCCGAGTAGTCGGTCATGTGCAGCAAGGGGTAAGTGCTGAGCTCCTGAGGGTTTTTCAGTCCGCCCAGGGCGTTGATCAGGCGAGGGCTGCATACCGGGAAGAAGCGCAGAGCCACAATCTCTTCAACATTCATTTCCGGCCAGTCGCCAATCCCATAGGCGATGAACAGGTCGACGTTGGGGTTGTTGGTGTCGTCCGGTGTGCGTGGGGAAATCAGCTGCAACTGCACTTGCGGGTACTGCCGCAAAAATGCACCGATGTGGTGGCACAGCCAATAGGTGGCGAACCCCGGCGCACAACTGACGCACAGCCGGCCGGAGATTTCCTGATCGTCGATCAACTGCCCGGCATCGAGCAGGTTCAGCAGAATCCCGTGCACCTCCCGCGCATAGCGCTCGCCTTGGTACGTCAGGCCAATGCCACGGCCAATCCGTTCGGTCAGGGCGAAGCCGACGCATTCCTCCAGCTTGCTGATCTGGTGGCTGATGGCGCTGCGGGTCAGGTTCAGTTCACGGGCCGCGACCGACACGCTGCCTGTGCGGGCAACCGCATCCAGCGCACGAAGGGCTGTCATCGAAGGAAATCGCATAAATCATCCCGTTCAAAGGTTAAAGGAACACGAAAGCACGACGCTGCCCCTGTGGCGAGGGAGCTTGCTCCCGTTGGGTCGCGTAGCGGCCCCAATTACATCGGTTGTCGAGCTTTGCGCCTGCTGCGCAGTCGAGCGGGAGCAAGCTCCCTCGCCTCAAGGTCAGTGTTTGTTCTCATATATGGTGACTTAAATCGAACAGTCAGGCCAAAAAAAATCGATTGTTGTATCGGTTGATTCAACAATACTAGCGCTAATTGTCATCGAAATGCTCCGGCCCACAATCAAAAGGTGCTGCCTGCGACATTGCCGGTTGACTAGAACAACAACAGTTATTTCAGGTTCCCGACCCGCCTGGCGCCCGGTGGACCTTTCAATCTCCTGAACTCAAAGGTGGCTTACATGGCTGAGTCCGATAACTTTTCCTCTACCCATTCCGCGCAGGGGACCTACGCCGACCTGATCCTCGCCAACGGGCGTATCTACACCCAGGACCCGGCCAACCCGTGGGCCGAGGCCGTGGCCATCCGCGACGGCAAGTTGATCGGTGTCGCCAGCCTCGGCCAGATCGAGATGTTCAAGGGCCCGAACACCCGCGTGCATGACCTGCAAGGCGCGTTCTGCATGCCCGGCCTGCACGATATGCACACGCATCCCGACCTCGCGTTGGCGCCGCGCTACAGCGACGACCTCGACGTCGGCATCGAAGACCCGACCCCGGAACAACTGCGCGAAAGCATCCTCGCTTATGCCGACAGCCATCCGGGCGACGGCTGGATCTACGGTCAGTACTGGGTGCGCTACACCTTCCGCGAAGCCGGTTTGACCCCGGGCCGCGCCTGGCTCGACAGCGTGATGCCGGACCGCCCGGTAGCGCTGCTCGACCGCATGTGGGGCACCATGATGGTCAACTCCAAAGCACTGGAACTGGCCGGGATCGATGGCAACACCTCCGACCCGCGCAACGGCTATTTCGAGCGTGATGAACTGACCGGCGAACCCACCGGCCTGATGATCGACGGCGCCTACGCGATGATTCACGCCGCGATGCCGCCGACCCCGGTCAGCGTGCTGCGCCGCGCCTATCGCGATGGCGTGCACTTCCAGAGCTCGCGCGGCGTTACTGCGAGCAAGTATGTGCACGTCTGCGAACAGCGCTTGCAGGCCCTCAAGGAACTGGACGACAGCGGCGAACTGACGGTGCGCATCGAAGCGGCGATCAGTTGGCAGGACGACATTTTCCCGGTGCGTCGTCGCTGGGAACTGCTGGCCGGTGAGCGTCACTACTACCGCAGCGCACGCCTGAGCGCCAACGCGGTGAAGTTCCACTTCGACGGTACCGTTGAGCCGAAGTCTTCGTACCTCCTGACCCCATGGCCGCAGGAAAAAAGCTGGCGCGGCAAGCTCAACCTGACCCCGGAACACATCACCGACATGGTGGTGGACATGGACCGCAAGGGCATCCGCGTGATTGCCCACTGCACCGGCGACGGCGCGTCGGACGTGTTCCTCGATGCCGTGGCCGAGGCCCGTCGTCGCAACGGTTTCAGCGGCGTACGCCACCAGTGCGCCCACAGCACCTTGCTGCATCCGGGCAACTTGCCGCGTTTCAAGGAACTCAACGTTATCGCCGAGTTCTCCCCGGCCGCCTGGTACCCGACGCCATTCGCCAGTGGTGCGCGTTCCGGCTACGGCCAGGAACGTCTCAAGCGCATCTACGATTTCAAAGGCGTGCTCGCCGCCGGTGGCACCGCGGTGATGGGCACCGACTGGCCGGTGGCGTCCATCGACCCGTGGCTCGCGCTGGAAACCATGATCACTCGGCAGAATCCGTGGAACGACGACCCGGCCTGCTTCGGCGACCCGATCAGCCTCGAACAGGCACTGACCGTGATCACCAGCAACGGCGCCGTTGCCATGGGCCTGGAACACAGCACCGGCAGCCTGCAAGTGGGCAAGGCGGCGGACCTGATCGTCATCGACCGCGACCTGTTCGCCAAGCCTGCGCGTAACTACATCCACAAGACCCAGGTGCTGCTGACCTTCGTTGAAGGGCAACTGGTCTACGACCGCCATTCGACGCTCGAAGCCGTCGGCCTCAAGGCCGTGTGGCAGGGCGAGCCACCGGTGCTGGAGGGCAAGGCAGAATGACGTCCCCACGCATCGCCGTGACCGTCGTCTCGGGGTTTCTCGGCGCCGGCAAAACCACGCTACTCAACCGCATGGTGCGCCGTGCCGAAGGCAGTCGACTGGCGGTGATCGTCAACGATTTCGGCGAGCTGAACATCGATGCAGCCATCGTTTCCGAAGTCACCGACGCGGTGTACAGCCTGCAGAACGGCTGCATCTGCTGCACCGTACAGGAAGACCTGCTGGCGCAACTGGGCAGCCTGGCGCAATTGGAGCCACGGCTGGAGCGCATCGTCATCGAGTGCAGCGGCGTGTCCGACCCGCAGCGCATCGTGCAGACCCTGGCTTATCCACAGCTGCGCAGCCAGATGCAACTGGACATGGTCATCACCGTGGTCGACGCCACCCGTCATCTGCAACTCGACGGCGAATACGCGCGGCTGGCCAGGGCGCAGGTGGCGGCTGCCGATTTGCTGTTGTTGAACAAGACCGATCTAGTCGACGAGACGCAATTGCGGGCGTTGCGCGAAGCTCTGGGACTGCGGACACGAATCCACGAAAGCGTGCAGGCGCAGTTGCCGGATGCGCTGTGGCTCGACACCGATCTGGACCTTGAGCCGCGCACAGTGAAACCGCTGACACGGGTGTCCGATGGCGATCACGGCGAGATGTTCAGCAGTTGGCTGTGGCAGAGCGACGTGGCGCTTGATGCCGAGGGATTGCGTGGCTGGTTGCAGGCGCTGCCCGGCGATGTGTTCCGGGTCAAGGGGCTGGTGAAGCTGGCGCAGGGCAACAAGGCGCATTGGCTGCAACACGTCGGCACCCGCAGTCAGTTTCTGCCGGCCACGGATGAAGCCCAGGCAAAGACCACACGCCTGGTGTTTATCGCCCGCCGTGGTTTCGACGGCTGGGAAGCGTTGGGGCAGGGGCTTGAGGCCTGCACCGTGAAGGTGAGCGCATGACTGCGACCGAACAACGTTTGCGTGAAGAACTCGCTGCCTGCTATCGGCTGGTGGCGCACTTTCGCATGACCGATCTGATCTTCACTCACATTTCGGTGCGCATCCCGGGGCCGGAGCATCACTTTCTGATCAACCCTTACGGGCTGATGTTCGATGAGATCACTGCGTCCAACCTGGTGAAGATCAACCTCGATGGTCACGCCGTGGAGCCTTCGGCGTACCCGGTCAACCCGGCCGGTTTCGTGATCCACAGCGCCATCCACGGCGCCCGTGAAGATGCGCAATGCGTGCTGCACACCCACACCAAATCCGGTTGTGCGGTGGCGGCGTTGAAGTGCGGGTTGTTGCCAGTGAACCAGATTTCCATGGAGTTCTATGGTCGGGTCGCTTACCACGACTACGAAGGTGTCGCGCTGGACCTGAGCGAGCAAAAAAGGTTGGTGGCGGACCTGGGCGACAAGTCGGTACTGATGCTGCGCAACCATGGTTTGCTGACGGTGGGCGAGACCGTGAGCCAGGCATTCCTGCGCATGTACTACCTGGAAAAAGCCTGTGAAATCCAGTTGGCCGCCCAAGCCGCCGGTGAAGTTGTTCTGCCGTCGCACGAGGTCTGCGCGCATACCGAACGGCAGTTCAATGATCTGGGGCGGCCGTTGGAGGAGGGGGAGCTGAGTGATCCGGATGCCATGCAACTGGCCTGGGCGGCGTTGTTGAGGATGCTGGATCGGGTGGCGCCGGGTTACCGCGACTGATCTGAGTCCTGTGTTGTTTCGGCTGGCCCCTTCGCGGGCAAGTCGGATCGCCGCACCGCCGCTCCCACAGGGTCAGTGGGTGGATGAAAAATCCGCGAACAACCGAGAACCTGTGGGAGCGTGGCTTGCCCGCGATGCAGGCGCCTCGGACTGTCAGGCCTGTCGCGGTGTATTCAGGTTCATCGACCGCACCGCCAACGCAGACGCTGTCTCTTCATCAATCGGCAACGAAAAACGAAAGGTCGCACCCCGCCCCGGCACATCGATCAACTGAATCTCGCGCCCATGCAATTGCAGGATGCGATGCACGATCCGCAGCCCCAACCCGCCATCACGCCGTGCGCCGCCGATATTGAACGGACGCAGGAACAACCCTTCGCGCAGTTCCGGGGCGATGCCGGGGCCGGTATCGCTGACCGTGACTTCGATGAATGAACCTTGCGGGCGCAGGCCTAGCTCGACTTCGCCACCGACCGGGGTATGGCGCAGGGCGTTGTCGAACAGGTTGGTCAGCACCCGCTCGATCAAGCCGAGGTCCGCGCAGGCCGCCGAGGCATTCGGCGCAAAGGTGGCCTTGAGTTCGACTTTGCGCGCCTCGGCGGTGAGTTCGAATTTCTGGAAGATGTCCTGGGCCAGGTCAGTCAGGGAAAAGCGTTCCAGCACCGGCTGCACAAAACCATGTTCCAGCCGCACCAGTTCCAGCAGCGACTGCGCCAGACCGCCGACCTTGCGGCTCTGGTCCAGGGCGATGCCGAGGTAGCGACGGCGGTCGGCAGGGGACAGCGTGGCGTCCTTGAGCGACAGGGTTTCCAGATAACCGTGCAACGAGGCCAGCGGCGTGCGCAAGTCGTGGGAGATGTTCGCCACCAGTTCGCGGCGTTCCTGATCCTGGCGGGTCAATGAGCGCCATTGTTCGCCCAGGCGTGCCTGCATCTGCCGGAACGCCGCATCGAGCACAGCGATTTCATCGTGGCTGGCGGCTTTTTCCACCGCGACGGGCAGGGCTGGTGTGACCGGGACGCCATCGATGTCGAACTGGCTGACGGTTTCGGTCAGGCGACGCAACGGCCGGGTAATCAAGGCAAACGCCGTGAGACCGGCGATCAGGCACAGCAGCGCCACCAGGCCGATGGACAACAGCGCTGTGTTGAGCGCCGCGCTGGTCGCACCGCGTTCGGCCAGGCGGTCGTGATCCTCGCCGAGCAACACCACGTAGAGATATCCGGCCGGCTTGCCGTCGACCTTCAGCGGTGCCGCGCTGAACACCTTGCGTGTATCGACGCTGCGCGGGTCGTCGCCGAGAATCGGCAGGGCATCGCCCCGCAACAGGCGCTGGATCGGTGCCAGGTCGATCCGCTCACGACGGATCCGGCCCTCGGGCGCGGCGCTGCCGACAATCTTGCCTGCGGAATCGAGCAGGTACACCTCGACGCTCGGGTTGACCTGCATCAGTTTGCTGAACAGGTCACGCACGGCATTGGGCATCAGGCCCTGGGTGTCCATCAGCACCGTGTCACTGGCGATGTGCTGCGCCAGGTCCCGGGACAAGCCTTGCACCACTTCCTGCTCATGCATCTGGTTGGAGCGCACTTGCAACCACGCCGAGGTGCCGCAGCACACCAGCAGCAGCACGGCGAACACCAGGGACAGGCGTTGCGTCAGGGTCAGCCTCATGGCTGCGGCTCCTCGCCTGTGGCGAATTTGTAGCCTCGCCCCCAGACCGTGAGGATGCGCACCGGTTGCGCCGGGTCGGTCTCGATCTTGGCGCGCAGGCGGTTGATGTGGGTGTTGACCGTGTGCTCGTAGCCTTCGTGGCTGTAGCCCCACACGGCATTGAGCAGGTCCATGCGCGAAAACACCTTGCCGGGCTGGCGGGCGAAGAAGTACAGCAAGTCGAATTCCCGTGGCGTGAGGTCCAGGCGTCGTCCGTCGAGGGCCACTTCGCGGGTGATCGGGTCGATGGCCAGGCCGTCAAGGAGCAGGCTGCCGGCGTCCATCTTCAGGTTGCGCGCCATGGCATCGACCCGGCGCAGCAACGCTTTGACCCGGGCCACCAGCTCAAGCATGGAAAAGGGCTTGGCCAGATAGTCGTCGGCACCCAGTTCCAGGCCGAGAATCCGGTGCACTTCGCTGGAGCGCGCGCTGGTGATGATGATCGGCGTGTAGCGGGCCATGGCCCGGGCGCGGCGGCAGATTTCCAGGCCGTCGACACCGGGCAGCATCAGGTCGAGGACCAGTGCGTCCCAGTTGCCCTGTTGCAGCAGGCGCATGCCCTCATCGCCATCGGCGCTGTGCACCACCTCGAACTGCTCATCGCGAAGATGCAGGCAGATCAGGTCGGCGATGTGCTGGTCATCCTCGACCACGAGGACGCGTTTGGTCTGTTCCATACAGCTCAATCCTTCGGCGCAATGGGCGCATTGTGCGGGTTTTTCGGCGCCCGAGTTATCACGAATTGTTTAACTTCCCGTGAGGATTTGGCGATCACCCAAAGCCTAGGCTGTGTTCCATGAAACACCCCTGGATTTTTTGGAGACGAGCATGTTTTCACGACGGCAATTTCTTCTAGTGAGCGGCGGACTGGGGGTGGCAACCCTGGCGATCGGCCTGTTGCCGAAGTTTTCCACAGGCAGCGCATTAATCAGCGAGGCCAGCGCAGCGGAGGCATTCGAAGTGACCCACAGTGACAAAGAATGGCACGCCATCCTCAGCGATGAGCAGTACGACATCCTGCGCGAAGAGGGCACCGAACGGGCCTACAGCAGCCCGCTGAACAACGAGCACCGCGATGGCACCTTCGCCTGCGCCGGTTGCGACCTGCCGCTGTTTTCCTCGGCGACCAAATTCGACAGCCGCACCGGTTGGCCGAGTTTCTGGGCACCCCTGGACAAGGCCGTGGCCACCCGCCAGGACCGTGCGTTCGGCATGGTCCGCGAAGAGGTTCATTGCCGGCGCTGCGGCGGGCATCTGGGGCATGTCTTCGACGACGGCCCGAAACCCACCGGCCTGCGTTACTGCATGAACGGCCTGGCGATGAAATTCGTGCCCAAGACGGTGTGATTCCCCTCCACTCACTTTTTGCAGGTAATCGCCATGTGGCTGCTGGTCCTCGCTTATCTCGGTGGTGTGCTGACGATTGTCAGCCCGTGCATTCTGCCGGTGTTGCCGTTTGTCTTCGCCCGCACCGGGCAACCCTTCGTCAAAAGCGGATTGCCGCTGCTGGTGGGCATGGCGCTGACGTTCGCGTTGGTCGCCACATTGGCGGCGGTGGGCGGTGGCTGGGTGGTGCAACTCAATCAGTACGGGCGCTGGCTGGCGCTGGTGTTCGTGGCGTTGTTCGGACTGACGTTGTTGCTGCCGCAATTGGCCGAGCGCCTGACCCGGCCGCTGGTGGCGGCGGGCAGTCGTTTGTCGGAAGCGGCGGGTGCCGATGCGCGGCCACGTCCTGGTGCTTCGTTCCTCATTGGCGTGGCCACCGGCCTGTTGTGGGCGCCCTGCGCCGGGCCGATCCTCGGTTTGCTGCTGACCGGTGCGGCGCTGCAAGGCGCCAGCATTCAAACCACCTTTTTGCTGCTGGCGTATGCCGCCGGCGCTGCCACGTCCCTCGCGCTGGCCTTGTTGTTGGGCGGTAAAGTCTTTGCGGCGATGAAGCGTTCGATTGGTGCCGGCGAATGGGTACGTCGCGGTCTCGGTGCGGCGATGCTGGCCGGAGTGGCGGCGATTGCCTTGGGGCTGGATACCGGCGTTCTGGCTCGGTTTTCCACGGCGTCGACCGGCGGAATCGAGCAAACGTTGGTGGAGAAACTGAGCGGCAAGTCGCCGCGTAACAGTGCGGCGCCGAATTCGATCGCCGAGGGTGCGGTGCAAGTGGCTGACAAAACCCCGAGTACCTTGCCGGTCGAAGGCAACCTGCCGCCGCTGGACGGCGCCGTGCAGTGGCTCAACTCGCCACCCCTCGATGCCCAGGCCTTGAAAGGCAAGGTCGTGCTGGTGGATTTCTGGACCTACTCCTGCATCAACTGCCTGCGTTCGCTGCCCTATGTGAAGGCCTGGGCCGAGAAGTATCGCGATCAGGGCCTGGTGGTGATCGGCGTGCATGCGCCGGAGTTTGCCTTCGAGCGCGACGTCAGCAACGTCACCAAGGCCATGAAAGACTTGGGCATCACCTACCCGGTGGCCATCGATAACGAGTTCAAGATCTGGCGCGCCTTCAACAACGAGTACTGGCCGGCGCATTACTTTGCCGACGCCCAGGGACGTATTCGTTATCACCACTTCGGCGAAGGCGCATACGCCGAATCGGAGCGGGTCATCCAGCAGTTGCTGCGCGAGGCGGGGGCGGCCAAAGTCGCGGACGGGCTGATCAGTGCCCAGGCCGACGGCGTGCAAATGGCCCCGGACAACGACGCCGTGCAGTCGCCGGAAACCTATGTCGGTTACCAGCGCGCGGAACATTTCGTACCGGAAACCGCGCTGGTGCCGGACCAGGTCGCGGTCTACAACCCGCCAGCGCAACTGGCCCTCAATGACTGGAGCCTGGGCGGCCAGTGGCATGTCGGCCCGGAGCGGGCCACCGCCAGTGCACCGGCCAGTCGCATCGTCTATCGCTTCCACGCCCGTGATTTGCATTTGGTGCTCGGCCCTGGCGCCGATGGCAAACCGGTGCGCTTCAAGGTGCTGATCGACGGCAAGGCCCCCGGCGATGCCCACGGCATGGACGTGGCACCCGATGGCAGCGGCACCGTGACCGACCAGCGTTTGTATCAACTGGTGCGCCAGAGCGACGGCGTGACGGACCGGACTTTCAGTATCGAGTTTCTTGATCCGGGTGCGTCGGCTTACGCCTTCACCTTCGGCTGATTACTTTCCAATGCTTCAGGAGTTCGCCCCATGAAAACACTCTTTACCTGGCGCCGTACCCTGCTGGGGCTGGCAGCTGCCGGCATCATCAGCCAATGCTCGGCCTTCTCCTTCGGTGGCGCCGAAGAGGCGGTAGTCCTCCCACCGCCGGCCCTTGACGAAACCACCCAGGCCCACAGCGAAACCGCGGTGTTCGCCGGCGGCTGCTTCTGGGGCGTCCAAGGGGTGTTCCAGCATGTCAAAGGCGTGAAGAACGCCGTCTCCGGCTACGCGGGCGGGGCGGCCAATACCGCGCAATACGAGCGCGTCAGCAACGGCAATACCGGCCATGCGGAATCGGTCGAAGTCACTTTCGATCCAGCCCAGGTCAGCTACGGCACCTTGCTGCAGATCTACTTTTCGGTGGCACACAACCCGACCGAACTCAACCGTCAGGGGCCGGACAGCGGCACCCAGTATCGCTCGGCGGTCTTTATCAAAAGTGCCGAGCAGCAGCGGGTCGCACAGGCCTACATCACCCAGCTCGACGCCGCCCATGCCTTCGACAAGCCGATCGTGACCAAGCTGGAAACCTTCAACGGTTTCTACCCGGCGGAGGAGGAACATCAGGATTTCCTGACCGAGCATCCGACCTATCCGTACATCGTGATCAATGACTTGCCGAAAGTGGCGCAGTTGAAGCAGCTGTACCCCAATCGTTATCAGGAACAGCCGGTGTTGGTGAAGGCGGGGATGTAAATGCATGGCCTATTCGGCCGACGGGTGCTTGCCCCACCTCTGGACAGCGAATTCGACGAAGCGCCGCAGCTTCGGCAAACGGTGGCGATCCTGGGCATAGACCAGGTGCATCGGCCGGCTGGGCGGGCAGTAGTCGGGCATCAGGGCGAGCAGCTTTCCGTCTTTGAGATCTTGTTCGACCAAGGCGTCGGGCATCATCACGATGCCCATGCCGGTGCGCGCCGCTTGATGCAACCCCGCCGAACTGTTGATCAACATTGGTCCGCTGACTCCGACGCTGACTTCGCCGTCGGGACCGGCCAGGCGCCATTCCTTTTGCACCGATTGCCAGTCATCCCCGGCCGGATAGGCAAAGGACAGGCAGTCGTGGTGTCGCAGGTCTTCAGGAATCTGCGGTGTGCCGCGCCGGGCCAGGTACTCCGGTGACGCGCACATGGTCAGGGTGTAGTCGATCAGCGGGCGGGCGATCAGATTGGAGGGCTCAAGCGCGCCGAGGCGAAACGCTACGTCCAGACCGTTTTCCAGCAGATCCGGGCGTCGGTTGGTCAGGACCACGTCGAGTTTCACCCGCGGGTTTTGCAGGCTGAACTCACTCAGTGCCGGCGCCAGGCGTTCGGTACCGAAGGTCAGGGGCGCGGTGATGCGCAAGATGCCGCTCGGTTCGTCCAGCGCCTGCTCGGCCAGCCGCTCGGAATCGGCCACCAACCCCAGCACTTCCAAACAGCGTTGGTAATACGCGGTGCCGAACTCGGTCAGCCGTTGGCGCCGCGTCGTGCGGTTGAGCAGGCGCACACCCAGCCGTTGCTCCAGGGCCTTGAGGTGGTTGCCGACCATGGTCGTGGACATATCACACTGCAAGGCGGCGGCGGTCATGCTGCCGGTCTCCACCACTTTCACGTAGACGGTCATTGCCTGGAACAGATCCATTATCAAGCTCGGCTTTTAAATGATTGAAGTTTTACGGTGTTTATCCAGCGCGGGTGGCTAACCATACTGCAAAAACACCGACCCTTGCTGGAGCTTGATGTCATGACCGCCGCCTGCCTGATGAGCACTTACCAACCCTTGGCCTTGAGTTTCAACAAGGGCCTGGGCACTCGCCTGTGGGATCAGGCTGGTCGCGAATACCTGGATGCGGTCGCCGGAGTGGCTGTGACCAATGTCGGCCACTCCCACCCGAAAATCGTCGCCGCCATCACTGAACAGGCCGGGTTGCTGCTGCACACCTCGAACCTCTACAGCATCGACTGGCAACAGCGGCTGGCGCAGAAACTGACACGGCTGGCGGGCATGGACCGGGCGTTCTTCAACAACTCCGGGGCCGAAGCCAACGAAACCGCACTGAAAATCGCCCGGCTGCATGGCTGGCACAAGGGCATCGAGCAGCCGCTGGTGGTGGTCATGGAGAACGCGTTCCATGGCCGCACCCTCGGCACCTTGTCGGCCAGCGATGGCCCGGCGGTACGCCTGGGTTTCAACAAGCTGCCGGGGGACTTCGTCAAAGTGCCGTTCGGCGACCTCGACGCGCTGGACAAGGTGCAACAGGTTCACGGTTCGCGGATCGTGGCGATCCTGATGGAGCCGATCCAGGGCGAAAGCGGCGTGCAACTGGCGCCACCGGGCTATCTCAAGGCCGTGCGCGAACTGTGCAACCGGCGCTCATGGTTGTTGATGCTCGATGAAATCCAGACCGGCATCGGCCGCACCGGCCAGTGGTTCGCGTTCCAGCACGAAGGCATCGTCCCGGACGTCATGACCCTGGCCAAGGGCCTGGGCAACGGCGTGCCGATTGGCGCGTGCCTGGCCCGTGGCAAGGCGGCCGAACTCTTCACGCCGGGCAGCCACGGCAGCACCTTCGGCGGTAATCCGTTGGCCTGCCGGGTCGGATGCACCGTGCTGGATATCGTTGAAGAACAAGGCCTGCTGGAAAACGCCCGGCTTCAGGGGGAACGCCTGCTCGAAAGATTGCGCACAGAACTGGCGGGCAACCCGAACATCTCGCAAATCCGTGGCCAGGGCCTGATGATCGGCATCGAACTCAAGCAACCGATCCGCGACCTGAGCCTGATCGCGGCCCGGGATCACGGCTTGTTGATCAACGTCACGCGAGGCAAGACCATTCGCCTGCTACCGCCGCTGACCATTGATGAGCGGGAGGTGGAGATGATTGTCAGAGGGGTGAGTCTGGCGATTTCGCAGGTTCTCGATCGACCGGAGTAATCGTTCGGTGTTGGCTTTGGATCGTAGTAGGTAAGCGGTTGCATCAGACACGTCGAGGCCAACTGGCGTGTTCTTTTTTGTTCTGCAACGACTCAGCAGGCATCGGATAAATCGCATTGTCTTCTCCGCATCTGGACAGGTGCTGAGTATCCATTGGCAGTTCAAAAGACGTTTCCGTAAGTGATGTAGTCCAGATCCGATTTGAAAGGGTTAGTTTCAGTGGTTAACCGGTGCTTGTATTGCACCGAAAAACACCGTGATTTCAGTTCGATTCATCAACCGAATGTTCGATCCGTTAAAGCCTTCGAACAACCGCTGATGCGCAGCAAATCCACTTGAGTCATCACGCGTGCGATAGCTGCCCGCCCACTCCAGCAATGCCTCCAACCGTTCACCATCCTGTGTTTCCCGTTGGTGAATGTTGGCGACGCAATCCTCGTCATCGATATACAGCCAGATCAACGCTGTGGCGCGGTGGAGGATTTCGCTGGCGATCCAGCCGTAAACCCCTTCGATCACCCAGCGCTCCTCTTCGGCCGCGATCCGCGCCAGGCACAGTGCCTGTGAGCGGGGGCGGGCGAGGCTATGTTCGTCCGACAGCCAGTGAATCGAATCCAGATCGATCCATGGCGCCTGCAACTGTCTGGCCATTCGCTCGGCCAGCCAGCTCTTGCCAGAACCGGAGTTGCCGATGATCAAAGTCCGAGTCAGATCCACTTCATGTGCATTGAGAAATTTCATCTTCATTCGCTGGTGTCCCACCGGAAGAACCCACAGAATCGACCCTCACTCAAGGGGAAGGAGCTCTATCAGGTGTGGGTTCGAATTGCGTTATTCATGACGTTGGGCATGGTTTCAGGCGTAAATGCTGCAACGCAGACACCGGGCATTGCCGGGCATTACACGCTGCAGGCCAGGGAAATCGTTTCCAGGCTATTGCTCAAGCCTGACAACACCTTTGAAGCCATGATCGAGTATGCCGGTGCCGAAGGCTCCGCCAAAGGGCAGTGGAAGCTGGTCGACAACACCCTGACCTTGAGCAGTGACGCGGTCGAGCCGCCCGCTGAAAACCTGCTGTTCAATTTAAGTCGTACCCACAGTCTGGCAGACCTGCAGGACGCGCATCAGCCCGACGGCGGCGACAGGTTCAAGCAGGCGCAAAACAATTATGTGCTGAACCTGCGTTATGCCCGCTCCAGCCCCGTGCCGAGCATCGCACCGGTGATGGTGTCGTTCGAGTTCAACCAGGGGCCAGCCGCCCAATTGTTGTGGAATAACGCGGTGGGCCGGCAGCTTTACCTGCCGTATTCCGACCAGCGAACCCTGACCCGGGTTGGCCTGCAAAGCAGTGCCGAGCAACCGCCGCAATGGTTTGCCGTCGCCCCCCAGACACGCACTCTTTCCTTGAGCTGGAAGGTTGATCGCACGACCGGGCAAATGACGTATGACAAGCCGGATGAGCTTGGCCTGAAGCAGTCGCAACAGTTCTTTCGCAACGCCCCCAAAGCGCTGGCGCAGATTGATCACAACTACATCTTGACCCTGCTCTACGGAGTAACTGCCGAACCGCCGGCGATCAAGCCTGTGGATATCTATTGGTCGTTCGATGACGGTTCACAAACGTCGCAACGCTGGACGGATTCTCGGCAACAGCAACTGCTCATGCCGGCACCCGCGGGCAAGACCCTGAAAAAACTCGGTGTGAAGTTGAGCAACGAACAGAGCCCGCAATGGTTCGAGGTCGCGGCAGACAGCCGGGCAATCGACCTGATGTGGGATGAACGCGTCAACCCCGCACAGATGCGCGACTTGTCCGGGGTCTTCAAAACCCTGGAGCTGGACGTCAAGGGCGACTGCCTGGCGGTGGACCTGGGCAATGGCATGGCGTGTTATCGCCAGTAGGTTCAGTCGCTGTGCTCGGGGGCAATCATCCGGGTCTTCGGTGCGCCGTTCGAGTTGTGCTGATAGATGGTCTGCGGCTGCCCCAGGTCATTGAAATACACCTGGCCGATCCCCGCCGAGTTCCATAGCCGCTCACCGGCTTCGGCATGTTCGGGCACGTGGGGCACGATGCGCATGAGTCGACGCTTGGTCAGCCAGTTCAACGGTGAGCGTGGCGAGTACAGCCAGCGGTTGAGGCGGTCGAACCACTCGAGCAGGGTGGCGGGGAATTCATTTTTGATGCCGCTGCTGGTGATCTGCCAGATGCGCGGCCCGGCCTTGCGGTGGCGGATCAGCACTTCGTAGACGAAGGAATAGTGCACATCGCCCGACAGCACCACGTAGTTACCCGGCGTGCGCGAGTGCCGGAAAATGTTCAGGATCACCTGTGCCGCGCCGCGATGGGCCATCCAGTTTTCCGCGTCCACCAGCAGTGGATAACCGCACCAGCTGAATACCCGCTGCACGGTTTCAATCAGCTTGACGCCGAAGATCGGCGCTGGCGAAACGATGATCGCACTCGGGTGGTCCAGCAGTTCCTGTTGCAGCTCGCTCAGGGCTTCCCAGTCGAGCAAACCGGAAGGCTGCTTGAGGTTCATCTCGCTGCGCCAGCGTCGGGTGCGGGCGTCGATCACCACCACGGCCGGGGTGGTCGGCAGCACATAATGCCAGTGCTGAAACTTCAGCAGATCACTGATCAAGTCATCCTGAACCGTGCTGTCGAGGTGACGGTCACGTGCGCTGTCGCTCAACGCGCCGGCCTTATCCAGCACAGCGGCGAAAGCATCCGGATTGTTGCCCCAGCCCTGGCACAACATGTACGCCAGCAGCGCGTTGCCGATGATGCGCCGGGAGAACGGATGGCCGTAGGCCGTTTCCTCCCACTGCGCGCTAAGGTTCCAGTCATCGGTGATGTCGTGGTCGTCGAAAATCATCAGCGTCGGCAGATGCGCCAGTGCCCGCGCGACGTTGCCAAGGCCTGCCTTGAAAGCATCGATGCGCGTCTGTTCAAGGGCGTAGCGCTTGAGCCTTTCCGGCGTCAGCGTCGGTGCCTGGGGCGCGATCAGGGTCCAGGGCACTGGCGACCAGACCAACAAGTACATGGCCATGACTTCGGCGAAGGTCACCAGGTGATTGTCGGCACTGCTGCTGGTGAAAATCGGCTTGCGCGCGCCACCGAAAAATCGCTCGCGCAGGGTTTCATTGCTTTGCAGTGCCGGCAGCAGATCCGCGCGGTGGTAGTAACTGGCCGGATGCTCGTAGAGCCTGGCGCTGTCACTGACCACGGCGCCTTCGAGGTGCTCCCCGAACAGGCCCAGGCGCTCGATCAAGGCGTGAATCGCCCGCAACATCGGCCCCGCGACATCGTCGGCGTAGACTTGATCGCCCGTCATCATCAGCAGTGCCGGGCGGTCCCTGGCGGGGTGTTCCTGCGCCAGCAACTGGTCGACGCACAGCAAGCCGTCTGTCGCCGGGTGATGAGGCTTGCGGCAAGAGCCATGGAGCAACTGATCGACCCGTGCGCGCAGGACGAAGTTCGGGCAACGGGCAGCGCCATACAGCAGGTGCGGCGCCCAGTCGGCGATGCCTTGTTCTGTGCCATCGATCAGCAGGTCATAGTCGATCGACTCGTCCCAGGGCAGGGCGCCATCGAGTTGCACATCGATCAAGTGCACAAAGGCATGAGCCCCCACTGCAATCACCGTGCATTGCCCGGCATCGAGACGGATATCGCCGACGCCCTGCACGCGCAAGGTCAGCGCCAGCGCCCGGGATCCCACCAGCCACAGCACCAGCCGCGTGGGCTCCAGACGCCGCAACAGCGGGCCGGCCAGGACCGGCGGCAGGGCTGGGTGATCGTCGGGCAGTGGCAGCGTGTCGGGCATCCGGGTTCAAGACTCTTGGGGCGTGGAAGCGGGCGATGATAGCGCAGGTGACGGCGGGACCGGCTAGACGATCCCGTTTCTGCCTGTCACCAAATGAAAAGCCATTGTCGTCTGATGAGAAGCGTCTCAACAGGCCTCGTCCTACAGTCCAATCAGCGCAATTCGATGCAACACGCCCATATTGCAGATTGGAGAATAAGAAAAATGGCCAAAGCCGTACGCTTCTACGAAACCGGTGGTCCCGAAGTTCTACGTTATGAGGACGTCGAAGTCGGCGAACCCGGTCCGGGTCAGGTTCGCCTTCGTCATGTGGCGGTTGGCCTGAACTATGCCGACACCTATTTCCGTAACGGTACCTACCCGATTCCGATGCCCAACGGCATGGGCGTCGAGGCCTCTGGCGTAGTCCAGGCCGTTGGTGAAGGGGTCACCAACGTCGAAGTCGGTGATCGCGTCACCTACACCGGTTTCCTCAACACCCTCGGCGCCTACAGCACCGAGCGCCTGATCCCGGCCGCGCCGCTGATCAAGCTGCCGGAAACCATCAGTTTCGAAACGGCCGCCGCGATGACCATGCGTGGCCTGACGTCTTCGTACCTGATGCGCCGCATCTACGACTTCAAGCCGGGCGACAGCATCCTGTTGCATGCCGCCGCTGGCGGTGTCGGCCTGATCGTTTCGCAGTGGGCCAAACTGCTGGGCCTGAACGTGATCGGCACGGTGTCGACCGAGCAAAAGGCGGAAATCGCCCGGGCTCACGGTTGCGACCATACGATCAATTACAGCCATGAAGACGTCGCCGCTCGCGTTCGCGAATTGACCGACGGTGTGGGCGTCAACGTGGTGTTCGACAGCGTTGGCAAGAACACCTTCATGGGTTCGCTGGATTCGTTGAAACCCCGTGGCCTGATGGTCTGCGTGGGTACTGCATCCGGGCCGATCCCGGCGTTCGACCCGGTGATGCTGGCGATGAAAGGTTCGCTGTTCCTGACCCGTCCGGCCCTGGCCAACTACATCAGCGACCCGGCCGAAAAAGCCGCCCTGGCCGGTGAGTTGTTCGACCATGTCGGCAGCGGCCGGATCAAGATCGAGATCAACCAGCACTACGCCTTGCAGGATGCCGTTCAGGCCCATCGCGACCTTGAATCTCGCAAGACTACCGGCTCGTCGATTTTCGTCGTTTAAGGAGCGGCCAGCCATGAAAGTCGAACAATTGACCTGCAGCATTGGTGCCGAACTGATCGGCGTCAACCTGGCCGACGCGGTGCATGACGACGGTCTGTTTGCCGAGATTCGTGCCCAGTTGCTCAAGCACCGCGTGGTGTTCCTGCGTGACCAGGACATCACCCGCGCCGAGCACGTGGCCTTCGCCCGGCGCTTCGGCGAGCTGGAAGATCATCCGGTGGCCGGCAGTGATCCGGATCATCCCGGTTTGGTGCGGATCTACAAGAATCCGGACCAGCCGATGGACCGCTACGAAAACGCCTGGCACACCGACGCCACCTGGCGCGAAGCACCGCCGATGGGCTGCGTGCTGCGTTGCGTGGAATGCCCGCCAGTGGGCGGCGACACCATGTGGACCAACATGGTCCAGGCCTATGCGAACTTGCCGGAAGACGTAAAGGTCAAGATCGCCGACCTGCGCGCCCGCCACAGCATCGAAGCGAGCTTCGGTGCCGCCATGCCGATTGAAAAACGCCTGGCGCTCAAGGCGATGTACCCGGACGCCGAACACCCGGTGGTGCGCACCCATCCGGAAACCGGCGAGAAGGTGCTGTTCGTCAACGCCTTCACCACCCACTTCAGCAACTACCACACCCCTGAGCGGGTGCGTTTCGGCCAGGACGCCAACCCCGGCGCCGGCGAGTTGCTGCGTTACCTGATCAGCCAGGCGTACATCCCTGAGTATCAGGTGCGCTGGCGCTGGAAGCCCAACAGCATCGCCATCTGGGACAACCGCAGTACCCAGCATTACGCCGTCATGGATTACCCGCCGTGCCATCGCAAGATGGAGCGTGCCGGGATTATCGGCGACAAGACGTTCTGATCGAACGCCACCTGCATTCGCACTCGTAAACACGTCTGCCCGGCACGACCCCGGGTGGGCGAGACAATCATAAGAACTGGCATAAGAACTGGAGTAACC
This sequence comes from Pseudomonas sp. GL-R-26, assembly GCF_019947365.1. Lineage (NCBI taxonomy): Bacteria > Pseudomonadati > Pseudomonadota > Gammaproteobacteria > Pseudomonadales > Pseudomonadaceae > Pseudomonas > Pseudomonas sp. GL-R-26. The sequence continues at coordinate 159,735 of NZ_JAGYGI010000014.1, forward strand.
ATGCAATTCTTCGACGATTCCCTGCACCCGGAAAACATGGAAAAGGTAGTCATTACCGTGGCCCCGTACGGCCCGGAGTGGATGCCTGAAGACTTCCCGGAAGACATCCCGTTGACCATGGATGAGCAAGTCCAGAAAGCGGTCGAATGCTACGAAGCCGGCGCCACCGTGCTGCACCTGCATGTGCGTGAACTGGACGGCAAGGGCTCCAAGCGCCTGTCGAAGTTCAACGAGCTGATCGCCGGTGTGCGTGAAGCCGTGCCAGACATGATCATCCAGGTCGGCGGCTCGATTTCCTTCGCCCCCGAAAGCGATGGTGAAGCGGCCAAGTGGCTGTCCGACGACACTCGCCACATGCTGGCCGAGCTGACGCCGAAACCGGATCAGGTCACGGTCGCGATCAACACCACCCAGATGAACATCATGGAGCTGTTGTATCCGGAGTACCTGAAAGGCACCTCTCTGGACAACCCGTTGATCCACGCCGCCTACAGCGAAATGACCGTACCGGCAGGTCCGGGCTGGGTTGCCGAGCACCTCAAGCGCCTGATGGACAACGGCATCCAGCCACACTTCCAGTTGACCGGCATGCACGCCATGGAAACCCTCGAGCGCCTGGTGCGCCGTGGCGTTTACAAAGGCCCGCTGAACCTGACCTGGATCGGCATCGGCGGCGGTTTCGACGGCCCGAACCCGTTCAACTTCTTCAACTTCATCCACCGCGCGCCGGACGGTTGCACCCTGACCTCCGAGTCGCTGCTCAAGAACGTCATGCCGTTCAACACCATGTCGATGGCCATGGGCATGCACCCGCGTGTGGGCAATGAAGACACTATCATTGACCACAAGGGCGACCGTTTCGGCTCGGTTGCACAGATCCAGCAAACCGTGCGCATTGCCCATGAACTGGGCCGTGAAATCGCCACCGGCAAAGAAGCCCGCGAGATCTACCGCATCGGCGTGCAGTACGAAACCATCGAAGAAACCCTGTTGGCCAATGGCATGGCCCCCAACCGCAAGGCTGGGCAGAAAGGTACTCCGCAACGCGGTTGACCGAGGGTCGGGACGAGAGGCCGTGACCTCTCGTCCGCCTGACCGTTACACGCTTGATAACAAAAATAAAACAAAGCTCTTGAGGAGGCTGCATGGCCTTTCACCCAATAGCCGCTGACGATGACGACTCCAGCGGAGTCGGCGTTGCGCGCCAATATGCCTGGATCGTCTTTGCCTTGACGTTCGGCCTGTTGATTTCCGATTACATGTCGCGTCAGGTACTGAACGCGGTATTCCCCCTGCTCAAGACTGAGTGGTCGTTGAGCGACGGACAGCTCGGTTTGCTCAGCGGCATCGTTGCCCTGATGGTCGGCCTGCTGACGTTTCCCCTGTCGTTGATGGCCGACCGTTTCGGCCGGGTCAAGAGCCTGGCACTGATGGCGTTCCTGTGGAGCGTGGCGACCCTGGGTTGCGCGCTGGCCCAGGACTACCAGCAGATGTTCATCGCGCGATTCATGGTCGGCGTCGGCGAAGCCGCCTACGGCAGCGTGGGCATCGCGGTGGTGATTTCGGTGTTCCCCAAACACATGCGCGCCACCCTGGCCAGTGCCTTCATGGCTGGCGGGATGTTCGGTTCGGTGTTGGGCATGGCTTTGGGCGGTGCGATTGCCGCCAAGCTGGGCTGGCGCTGGTCGTTCGCCGGCATGTCGCTGTTTGGCCTGTTTCTGGCGGTGCTCTATCCGCTCATCGTCAAGGAAGCGCGCATTGCGCCACAACGTGCCGCGCAGATTGCGAACAAGACGGCCGCGGCGGTCAAGCGCCCACTGCGCACGCTGTGGTCCAGCCGTTCGGTGGTGGCGACCTACATCGGCAGCGGCTTGCAGTTGTTCGTCGGCGGTACGGTGATGGTGTGGATTCCCAGCTACCTCAATCGCTACTACGACATGCCTACCGACAAGGCCGGTGGCATGGCGGCGATCATCGTGTTGTGCAGCGGCGCGGGGATGATCCTGTGCGGCATGCTCAGCGATCGGCTGTGCCGCAACTCGCCGGAGCGCAAGGTCAGCCTGGCCATCGGCTTTTGCCTGGGCAGTTGCCTGTTGCTGTCGGCGGCCTTTGCCTTGCAGGCAGGGCCAGTGCAACTGCTGCTGATCTGCCTGGGCATGCTGATTGCCACCGGTACCACTGGCCCCGCCGGTGCGATGGTCGCCAACCTGACCCATTACTCGGTGCACGGTACGGCGTTCGCCACGCTGACCCTGGCCAACAACATGCTGGGGCTGGCGCCGGGGCCGTTCATCACCGGCCGGGTGTCGGACCTCATCGGTCTGCATGCCGCGTTTCAACTGGTGCCACTGGTTAGCCTCGCGGCGGCGGCGGTGTTCTTTTATGCCAAGTGTCATTACCACAAAGATATTGCCCGCCTTCAGGGTCAGAGCGTGCCTGACCCTGTCAGTGAAGCCGGGATAGAGGTGAAGTTGTGAGTCGTCGTTTACGTATTGATGTGTTTTTCGATTTTATCTGCCCCTGGTGCCTGATCGGCAAACGCCAACTGGAGCATGCGCAGGTGCAGTTTCGCAGTCGCCACCCGGATGTGCAGATCACCACGGTGTGGCATGGCGTGCAGTTGCTGCCCCAGATACCGGTAGAAGGTGAACCTTTCGCCGATTTCTACCGCAAGCGTCTGGGCAATGCTGACGCCGTGGCCATACGTCAGGCCCAGGTCCAGCAGGCGGCTTCGGCAGTCGGGCTGGCCATCGACTTGACCCGCATCGCGACGATGCCCAACACCGCCGACGCCCATCGTTTGCTCGAGCGTGCCAGCACGCTAGGCAATGTTGTCCAGCGTGACGTCTTGCTCGAGCGCCTGTTCGCCGCTTACTTCCAGAAGGGCGAAGACCTCGGCTGCCGTGAGACCTTGCTCGCCATCGCTCGCTCCTGCGGCTTTGATGCAGAGACCATGGCCGATTGCCTGATGGGCGACACCACGCCGTTTGAAGGCTTGCCTGGGGCGAGCAGTGGCGTGCCTAGTTTTCAGTTCGACCGCCGCATGACGGTCGTGGGCGCGCAACCTGCCGAGGCATTGCTCGGGGCCATGAGCCAGGCACTGAAAGAAAGTGATCGCGAGCGGCAGCCAGCATGACCCGGCGCATTCCCGTGCCAGCCGGCAAGCACCCGCAGGCCGGTGGCCGGGCGCTGTTCGAGTTCGAAGACAAAAGCCTGGCGCTGTTCAACGTCGACGGGCAGTTGTTTGCCATTGACGACAGCTGCCCGCACCAAGGCTCCTCGCTTTGCGGAGGGCGTCTTGAAGGCCGGGTGATTCAATGCCTCGCCCATGGTTTGCGCTTCGATTTGCACAGCGGTTACCTGCTCAATTCCAGGCAGGTCAAAGTCACCAACTACCCGGTCGAGATCATCGACGGCCAGGCGTTTATCATCATCGCATCCGAGGAGTCCGCGCCATGAGCGCCATTGCTCTCACCCGTATCCACAGTCGCACGCGCGAACTGGCACCGGGGTTTATCGTCAGTCTGATTGTCGCGGCCGCCGCGTCGTTTCTGTCCGAGCACTACGGTGCGCCGGTCATGCTGTTTGCCTTGCTGCTGGGCATGGCCCTGAATTTTCTCGCCGATGACGGCCCCTGCAAGGCCGGTATCGAGTTCACCGCCCGCACGGTGCTGCGCATCGGCGTGGCGCTGCTGGGCATGCGCATTACCCTGGAGCAAATGGCGGCGCTGGGCTGGAAGCCGATAGCGCTGGTGGTGATCCTGGTGGTAGTGACCATCAGCGTGTCTGTGATCGCCGCCAAGGCCCTGGGCTTTCAGCGGCTGTTCGGCATGCTCACCGGTGGCGCGACGGCCATCTGTGGCGCCTCAGCGGCCCTGGCATTGGCAGCGGCGCTGCCGAACCATCCGCAGAAAGAGCGCGCCACACTGTTCACGGTCATTGGCGTGTCGGCGTTGTCGACGATGGCGATGATCGTCTATCCGATGATCGCCAACTGGCTGCAGTTGTCACCGCAGGTGGCGGGCGTGTTTCTCGGCGCCACGATCCACGACGTGGCCCAGGTGGTCGGCGCCGGCTACAGCATGTCGACCGAGACCGGCGACACGGCCACGGTGGTCAAGCTGATGCGCGTTGCGATGCTGCTGCCGGTGATCGTCACCGCGGCAATGATCACCCGCATGCAAGGCGCCGACCCGACCGGCAAGCGCCCGCCGCTGTTGCCGTGGTTCGCCGTCGGCTTTCTGATTCTGGCCTGCATCAACAGCACCGGCTGGATAGCGCCTGCGGTGCAAGGATCGGTCAACGAACTGTCGCGCTGGTGCCTGGTGATTTCCATCAGTGCCCTGGGCATGAAGACCCGGCTCAGGGAGCTGGCGGCGGTCGGGATCAAGCCGATTCTGCTGATGGTCGGGGAGACGGTGTTCCTGGTCGTGCTGGTGCTGTTGTTACTGCACTGGGGCCTCTGAGCGCGTCACCACTCGTTCGCTTTATGGCAGGGCTGCACGGCGTTGACTCCTCATGCCGTGGGGCTCCAGACCGGTGCTACAAGCACCGGTCTTTCGCGGCGACTGTACCAGCAGTCGCCGTTTTTTTTGCCCGGTCGATTCAGGGTTCTTTCGGGCCGGCGAGGGGTTTGCCAGTGGTTTGTTTCTGCGCGCGCCACGTCGCCGGCGGCATGCCGAACTGGCTGATGAACCAGCGGGTAAACGAACTCGCCATCGAGTAGCCGAGCATGTCGGCAATGCGGCTGAGGGGGTAGTTCGGGTTGTCCAGGTAACGCAGCACCAGGTCGCGGCGTACGTCGTTGATCACGTCGTTGAAGGCGCAACTGTCGTCCTTGAGGCGGCGTTGCAGGGTGCGCACGTTCATGCCCTGGCTCTGGGCGACCTGCTCGATGGTGGCGCGGCCCATGGGCAACAGCAGGTAGATGGCCTTGCGCACCTCGAACAGCATCGAGGCGCCCTCGTGGTTCTGCAGCGAGTCGAGGTAGCCCTGGGCATAGCGGGCCATGGCCGGGTCGGCGTTGGGGTTGGTCATGTCGAGGCTGATGTCAGGGCAGACGATGCCGTTGAACTCGCTGCCGAACTCCAGGTTGCAGCCGAACAGGCGGCGGTGCAGGTGCAGGTTGTCCGGTGGCTGGTGCATGAAGTTGACGCTGTAGGGATGCCAATGCGAGCCCAGCAGGGCCGAGCACAGCCGGAACATCACGCCGATGGCCAGCTCCGTGGCCTGACGGCTGGGCATCGGCGTTTCGGTGACCACCTCTTCGCGAATGATCACCATCTTGCCGGCCTCCTCGATGAAGATGGCCAGCGAGTCATTCATCAAGTGTCGGTAATCCACCACGACCTGCAAGGCATCGCGCAGGGTGCGCTGGTGACTGAGCAGCAGGCTGACCACGCCGAAGTCCGAGAGCTGACGCGACTCGGCCATGCTCAGGCCGAAGGTCTGGCAGCCGCTGGCGGTGGCCGAGTCTTCCAGCAAGCGCACGGCGGCATCGATCTGGATACGGTGTTCAGGGGCTTGCAGTTGGGCCCTGCTCAAGCCGACAGCGGCCAGCACGTCGCGCGGGTTGAAACCCAGGTATTGGGTGACCTCCAGGTAGTTGGTCAAGACGGCGGCGCGAACAAGCTTGGTCATGCAAAGTCTTCCCTGGGCCGATGGCGATTGGCGTGAGCGTGGCGACTATATCCAGCGTATCAACAGTTGAACAGTTGTCATGTCGTTGATGGATTTCATGCTGTCCGGTCACCAATCTTCTACGCTGCATGGAACCATCGGCGCTCATCCGTTGATTACAGTGACCTTGCGCCAACCTGCGGGGTTTTTCGACCAGTGGTCGCGCTGTCCTAGTGTCCGACAATTTGTCATCAAAAGAAAAGTGCATGACGTCCAATGTAAAGCGCTTCGGGTGGGCGCTCTTTAATGTCGACCCTACAAAAAGCCCCTGGCGAAAACTGCCAGTCGAGTTATCGAGAAAGCGAAGGTGTTGACCGTGGACAAACTGCAAACAGCCGCCACCATTCTGATCGTTCCGGGTCTGCGCGAGCACGTGGCCGAACATTGGCAAACATTGCTTGCCGCCAGGCTGAGCAACGTGCGCAGTGTTGCGCCGCTGGAGACCGACAAACTCGATTGCATGGCCCGTGTGCGGGCGATTCAACACGAACTCGAACAAATCGACGGCCCTGTGATTCTGGTGGCCCACAGCGCCGGCGTGCTGATGGTCGCGCACTGGGCCGCGCACTACAGCCGTCCGATCAAGGGCGCCTTGCTGGCCGCGCCACCGGACCTCGATGCGGTCTGGCCGTCAAACTATCCATCTTCTGAAACCCTGCGTAGCCAGGGCTGGAATCCTCTGCCACAAGGCCCGCTGCCATTTCGCAGCATCGTGGCCGGCAGCACCAATGATCACCTTGCCAGTCTTGCTGCGGTCACCCGCATGGCAGAAGGCTGGGGCGCCGAATTGCTCAATCTGGGCGATGTCGGCCATCTCAATCCGGCCGCAGGATTTGGCCACTGGCAGCAAGCTGAAGCACTCATCCTGGAGCTGGATCGCTAGTACAAGGAGCTGGACTGGCAGTACGCCAACCGGCATTTGCCCTCATTCCTTAAACGCAAACCCGAAGAGGTTTGTGCGAGGGCGGCTGCGCTTAAAACAAAGACAAAAAGGCGGAGACAACGCAATGCACAACAATAAGAGTCACGGCTTCACCGCTCCACGCTGCACCTTGCTGGCCTCAGCCATTCTTGTGGCAACCGTACCGGTGGCCCATGCGGCCGAGATCGAGATGGGGAATCCGGACTGGAACGTACGCGTGGATAACACCATCAAGTACAACTACGGCGTGCGCACTGAAAGCGCCGACAAGCGCATGTTGGGAACGCCGAACAACAACGACGGCGACTACAACTTCCGCAAGGCCGGTACCAACATCACCAACCGTATCGACCTGTTGACCGAAATGGACGTGGTCTACAAGAACGCCATGGGCTTTCGCGTCAGCGCCGCCAGCTGGTACGACAAGGCCTATGACAACACCGGCTCCAACTCCAACCCGTTCGTCAACGGCAATGGATCGACCTCGGGCCTGATCGCCAACGACCCGCGCCTGGCAGGGGTCACCCATGACAACGTCGGCAACGGCAGCCCGCACCTGAGCAATTATGCCCAGCGCTACTACAGCGGCCCTTCGGGCGAAATCCTCGATGCCTTCGTGTTCTACAGCACCGAAGTGGGCGAGGAGTCGATGTTCAGCGTCAAGGCCGGTCAGCACAACGTGTTCTGGGGCGAGACCATTCTCAACCCGGTGCACTCGGTCAGCTATGGCCAGTCCGGCCTCGACCTGGCCAAGCTTGCCGCGTCGCCGGGCACCGAAGCCAAGGAACTGTTCGTTCCGCGTAACCAATTGTCGATGTCGTTCACCGTCAATCCCGAGCTGACCGTGGGTGCCCAGTACTTCCTCGATTGGGACGCCGCGCGTCTGCCGGAAGCCGGTACCTACTACGGTGGTTCCGATCTGATCGGCTTTGGTGCGCAATCGTTCCTGCTCGGCAACACCAACGCCGTGGTGCCTGGCAGTCCGCTGGGTTGTGGCCTGGCGCCGTGCAACGCGTTGACCAACGTGCGTCGCGGACATGACCTGACACCGGGCAGCAGCGGCGACTGGGGCATCATGGCCAAATGGTCGCCGGCCTGGCTGGATGGCACCCTCGGCGTTTACTACCGCGAAACCTCGGAAATCCTGCCGCAAGCCTTTCTGGACGCCAGGGGCATTACCTCGGCCAACCCGAACGGCACCCGTCCGGCGGGGCAAGTGCCTGCGGTGATCAACACCCTCAATTCGCTGGACACCGCCACCTATCAACTGGCCTATGCCGATAACATCAAGATCCTTGGCCTGAGCTTGTCCAAGGACGTGGGTGGAATCAGCGTGGGTTCGGACCTGAACGTTCGTCACAACATGCCGCTGGCCAGTATTCCGGCGATCGTCAGTACCCGCAGCCCGCTAGGCCTGGGTCAAGGGCTTGGTCTGCTGCCTGCACGTACGGACGCTACCGGTGTGGTCTATGACACCCCGAGCCGTGGCGACAGCATGAGCGCCACCGGTGACACCCTGCACTGGACTCTCAACGGTCTGATGACCCTGCCGAAAACGCCGGTGTTCGATCAGGCCACCGTGCTTGCCGAGCTGTACTACAGCAACCTGCTCAAGCTCGATAGCAAGAACGAAGCGCTCTACAAGGGCAAGGACAGCTATCGCGGTATCGACGCGCCGACCCGTGACAACTGGGGTCTGGCAGTCAACTTCACACCGACCTGGTACCAGGTATTCCCGGGTGTCGACCTCAACGCACCAATGTCCGTCAACGTCGGTCTCGACGGTGTGTCGCCGGTCTCCGGTGGCGGTGCCAAGGACACCGGCAACTATGCCGTCGGCGTGGGCGCCATTGTTTACAACAAATACTTTGTCGACCTGAAGTACGTGGACTCCTTTGGCCAAACCGACAAGTGCAACACCAGCGGTGTGAGTACCGGCCCAAACGGCGGCGACGGCTCCACCCCGAACGCCTTTAGCGGCAACGAAAACTACGCCTGTTTCGCCGGCGGCTACTCGTCCTTCTCCGGAGGTGGTGCCACGACTGAGGACCGTGGCGCCGTGTACCTGACGATGAAAACTACATTCTGATTCACCACTGATTTGCTCAATGCAAGCAGGAGAATAACAACATGAAATTTGTAAAAACCGTGTTGGCCGCTTCGCTGGCCATGGTCTTCGCCGCTCAGGCACAGGCTGCTGTTTCACCTCAGGAAGCTGCCAAGCTCGGCACCAGCCTGACCATGGTAGGGGCTGAAAAAGCCGGGAACGCTGATGGTTCCATTCCTGCCTACAACGGTGGCTTGACCACTGCGCCGGCCAGCTTCAAAGCCGGCGACAGCATGCGCCCGGACCCGTTTGCCAGTGAAAAGCCGGTACTGGTGATCGACGGCAAGAACGTCGATCAATACAAGGGCCTGCTCACGGCGACCACGGTAGAACTGGCCAAGCGTTTCCCGACGTTCCGTGTCGACGTGTTCCCAACGCACCGCACCGTGTCGTTGCCTCAAGCGATTCTGGACAACGGCGTGAAAAACGCCAGCGGCGCCAAGTCCCTGGAAGGTGGCCTGGCCATCGACAACGTCCTGCCAGGCATTCCGTTCCCGATTCCGCAGTCGGGCAACGAAGCGATGTGGAACTTCCTGTTGCGCTACCAAGGCGTCAGCATCAGCTCCAAGTACGACTCCTGGAACGTTGACTCCGCGGGCGTTCCTAGCCTGGCGACCACCGGGCAAGCGAACATCTCCTACCCGATCTACGAAAACCTCTCGCAGCCGATCAGCAGTTCCGATGTGTACTACCAGATGAAGCTGGCATACACCGGCCCAGCGCGCCGCGCCGGTGAGGCGATCATGCTCAAGGATGCCGCCAACCCGTTGCAGCAACCGCGTCGCGCCTGGCAGTACTTGCCGGGGCAGCGTCGGGTAAAGCTGGCTCCGAGCCTGGCCTACGACACGCCTAACCCGGGTACCGCTGGCGCGGGCACCTACGATGACGTGTTCGTGTTCAACGGTGCACTGGATCGCTACGACTGGAAGCTGGTGGGCAAGCAGGAAATGATCGTGCCTTACAACACCTACAAGCTGACCTACGTGCAGGATCCGAAGTCGCTGACCACTGCCAATCACCTGTCACCGGACTTCGTACGCTGGGAAAAACACCGTGTATGGGTCGTCGAAGGCAACCTCAAGGCCGGTGCCCGTCACATCTACCAGAAGCGCCGCTTCTACCTCGATGAAGACAGCTGGACCGCTTTGGCCTCGGATCAATATGACGCCCGTGGTCAGCTCTATCGCGGTTCCTTCGCCTTCCTGAGCCAGAGCTACGACAAGCAGGTTCCGGACTCCACGCCGTTCATGATCTACGACCTGGTCGGCGGTTCCTACAACATCAACGGTGTAGTCGGCCCTTACGGCGGCATCAAGTACATCGAGCCGCTCTCCAAGGCCCAGTGGTCTTCGGAATCCCTGGCCGGCGCCGGTATTCGCTAAGCCAACCGCAGAAAAGCGCCCGCACGGTCCGCTGCTCACAAGGTAGCGGGACCGAGCGGGCGCCCGGTTTGAACGTCAGGCACACGGATGTGTGCCCCGACGCGGTTTTCCGAAGAGGACGCAGTATGTGTTCGTATAAAAATAATATGTTGCAGCTCGCGTTTGGCGTTGTGCTCGGCCTGTCGCAGGGTATCGCCCAGGCGGCCGATTACGTCGATGTGCTGGACCTGCCCGCCAGTGTCAGTGCCTTGGCCATCAACAGCCCGTTGTCCGGCATGACCCGCGCCGGTGGGCGTGTGATTACCGTCGGCCAGCGTGGCCATATTCTGTTTTCCGATGATTCGGGAAACCACTGGCAACAGGCCGCCGTACCGGCCAGTGCCGACCTCACTGCGGTGAATTTTCCGACCACCACCCAAGGCTGGGCGGTGGGTAATGACGGCGTGGTGCTGCATAGCAGCGATGCCGGCGCGACTTGGCGCAAGCAGCTCGACGGTCGTCAGATCGGCGCCTTGCTGGTCAAGCATTACACGGCGCTGGCCAGCGCCGAACCTGGCAATGAGCAATGGCCGCTGCTGGTCGCCGAGGGCCAGAAGCTAGTCGATCAGGGCGCGGACAAACCGCTGCTCGACGTCTGGTTCGCCAACGACAAGACCGGCTATGTGGTCGGTGTATTCAACCTGATCCTGCGCACCGACGACGGTGGTTTGACCTGGACGCCATTCCAGGATCGCACCGACAACCCCCAGGGTTTCCACCTCAATGCCATCGCCTCTACCGGCGACAGCCTGTACATCGCTGGCGAGCAAGGCCTGCTGCTCAAGTGGGACGACAGTGCCCAGCGCTTCAATGCCGTGCCGACGCCTTATCAAGGCAGCTTCTTCGGCGTGCTCGGCAAGCCAGGCGAAGTGCTGATCTACGGCCTGCGCGGCAACGTGTTGCGCAGCACCGACGGCGGCCAGAGCTGGACCGCACTGGACACCGGCCTGCACGTCAGCATCACCGCCGGCCTGATCGACGCCCGTGGCCATTATCGCCTGTTCACCCAGGGCGGGCAGATGCTGGTCAGCCAGGGCACGGGCGCGCAGTTGCATCTGGTGCGGCAACCGGCACCGACCCCGGTCGCCGGTGCCACCCAGTCCGCCGCTGGCGCGTTGGTGGTAGCGGGCAGCCGTGGCGCCCGGACGCTGTCCGTCGATCCAGCCCTCGAACCCTAAGAGCGAGAACCCAGACATGGGCAATATCAAACAAGACGCCATGCCGGTGATCCGCGATCTGCGGGATTTCGACCAGCGCTCCGGCAACCTCCTCGAGCGGCTGGTGTTCAACTACCGCCCGCTGTTCATGCTGCTGATGGCGCTCGCCACCGTGGTGCTGGGCTTCATGGCGGTGACTCGCCTGGAGTTGCGCCCAAGCTTCGAAAAAATGATTCCCCAGAGCCAGCCCTACATCCAGAACTTCCTGGAAAACCGCGCTTCGCTGCGTGGCCTGGGCAACTCGGTGCGGGTGGTGGTCGAGAACACCCAGGGCGATATTTTCGACCCCGAATACCTCGACGTGCTCAAGCAGGTCAACGACCAGCTGTTCCTCACCGAAGGCGTCGACCGCGCGTGGATGAAGTCGCTGTGGAGCCCGGCCGTGCGCTGGACCGAAGTCACCGAGGACGGTTTCCAGGGTGGCCCGGTGATGCCCGACAGCTATCAGGGCTCGCCCTCCGACATTGAACAGTTGCGCCAGAACATCTCCCGCGCCGGTCTGGTGGGCAGCCTGGTGGCCAGCGACTTCAAGTCGACCATGCTGATTGTGCCGCTGATGGACAAAGCCGCCGCCGGCGGCCAGCGCATCAACTACCACGCCTTCTCGCAGATGCTCGAAGAGCAGTTGCGCGACAAGATCGAATACGCCGGCGACAGCGCTGCGCGTAAATCCGGGGTCGAAGGCACCGGCCATTACAAGGTCCGGGTGATCGGCTTCGCCAAACTGATGGGCGACCTGATCGACGGCCTGATCCAGGTGATGATGTTCTTCGGCCTGGCCGTGGTCACGTCGCTGATCATCATCTACGCCTACACCCGTTGCGTGCGCAGCACCCTGCTGGTGGTCGGCTGCTCGCTGATCGCGGTGGTCTGGCAACTGGGCATCGTCGCCTGGCTCGGCTACGCCATCGATCCGTATTCGGTGCTGGTGCCGTTCCTGATCTTCGCCATCGGCGTGTCCCACGCCGCGCAGAAGATGAACGGCATCATGCAGGACATCGCCCGTGGCACCCATAAACTGATCGCTGCGCGCTACACCTTCCGCCGTCTGTTCATCGCCGGTGTCACCGCGCTGCTGGCCGACGCCGTGGGTTTCGCCGTGTTGATGCTGATCGACATCCCGGTGATCCAGGACCTGGCAATCACCGCCAGCATTGGTGTCGCGGTACTGATCTTCACCTCGCTGTTGTTGATGCCGGTGGCACTGTCTTATGTAGGCGTCGGTGCGAAAGCCGCCGAGCGTGCACTGAAAATCGACAACCGCGCCGAGAAGCACAAAGGCTTCGGCAGACTGTGGGACACGCTCGATCGCTTCACCACGGCCAAGTGGGCCACGGGCGCGGTAGTGGTCGCGGTGTTGATGGGCATCGGCGGTTACATGGTCAGCCAGAACCTGAAGATCGGCGACCTCGACAGCGGGGCACCAGAGCTGCGTGCCGACTCGCGCTACAACCGCGACAACGCCTACATCACCCAGCATTACGCGCTGTCCAGCGACCTGTTCGCGGTGATGATCAAGACCGCGCCGGAAGGCTGCCTGAACTACAAGACCCTGGTCCTCGCCGACCGCCTGGCCTGGGAACTGCAACAGTATCCGGGCGTGCAGGCGACCTCGTCCCTGGTCAACGCGGTTCGCCAGATCACCGCCGGCACCTACGAAGGCAACCCCAAGCTCAACAGCATCCAGCGCAACCAGGACGTGCTCAACTACGCCGCGCAACAAGCCTCGGTCAACTCGCCGGAGCTGTTCAACACCGATTGTTCGCTGATGCCGGTGATCACCTTCCTCAAGGATCACAAGGCCGAAACCCTGGATGCGGTGGTGGCGATTGCCGACAAGTTCGCCAAGGAAAACAGCACCGCGGATCGCCAGTTCCTGCTCGCCGCTGGCACCGCCGGTATTGAAGCCGCAACCAACATCGTGGTCCGCGAAGCCAACCGCACCATGCTGCTGTACGTGTATGCGGCAGTGACGCTGTTCTGCCTGATCACCTTCCGCAGCTGGCGCGCCACGCTGGTGGCGCTGTTGCCGCTGGTGCTGACCTCGATCCTCTGTGAAGCCTTGATGGTGGCCATGGGTATCGGTGTGAAAGTCGCGACCCTGCCGGTGATCGCCCTCGGCGTGGGCATCGGCGTGGACTACGCCCTGTACCTGCTCAGCGTGCAGTTGCACTTCCAGCGCCAGGGCTTGCCGCTGTCCGAGGCCTACCGCAACGCCGTGTCCTTCACAGGCCGCGTGGTCGGGCTGGTGGGCATCACCCTCGCTGCCGGCGTGGTGTGCTGGGTCTGGTCGCCGATCAAGTTCCAGGCCGACATGGGCATCCTGCTGACCTTCATGTTCCTGTGGAACATGCTCGGCGCGCTGATCCTGATTCCGGCCCTGTCCTACTTCCTGCTGCGCGAACGAGCCCCTCAGCCTGGTTCTGTCGCGGCAACCGAAAATACTGAATCCACTGAACGTCCCGGCATGCCCCATGCCGTGACCACTTCCGAGTAAGCCAAGATGTCTGATTACAAAGCTCCCCTGCGCGACATGCGCTTCGTACTCAACGAGGTTTTCCAGGTGTCCCGGCTCTGGGCGCAATTACCCGGCCTGGCCGACGTGATCGATGAAGAAACCGCCGCCGCCATTCTCGAAGAGGCCGGCAAGATCAGCGGCGAAGTGATCGCGCCACTGAACCGCGCCAGCGACGAACAGGGCTGTACGTGGAACGACGGCGCGGTCACCGCCCCGGACGGCTTTGCCCAGGCCTATCAAGCCTTCGCCGAAGGCGGTTGGGTGGGTGTCGGCGGTGATCCGCAGTACGGCGGCATGGGCATGCCCAAGGCGATTTCGGCCCAGGTCGAAGAGATGGTCAACTCGGCCAGTCTGTCGTTCGGCCTGTACCCGATGCTGACCGCCGGCGCCTGCCTGTCGATCAAGGCCCACGCCAGTGAAGAACTGAAAGCGGCTTACTTGCCGAACATGTACGCCGGCATCTGGACCGGTTCGATGTGCCTGACCGAAGCCCATTCCGGTACCGACCTGGGCCTGATCCGCACCAAGGCCGAACCCCAGGCCGATGGCAGTTACAAGGTCAGTGGCAGCAAGATTTTCATCACCGGTGGCGAGCACGACCTGACCGAAAACATCATCCATCTGGTACTGGCGCGACTGCCGGACGCACCGGCCGGGCCGAAAGGCATCTCGCTGTTCCTGGTGCCGAAAGTGTTGGTCAACGCCGACGGTTCGCTGGGTGAAAACAACGCGCTGTCCTGCGGCTCCATCGAACACAAGATGGGCATCAAGGCCTCTGCCACCTGCGTGATGAACTTCGACGGCGCCACCGGCTGGATCGTCGACGCACCGAACAAAGGCCTGGCGGCCATGTTCACCATGATGAACTACGAGCGTCTGGGCGTCGGCATCCAGGGCCTGGCCCAGGGCGAGCGTTCGTACCAGAACGCCGTCGCATACGCCCGTGACCGCCTGCAAAGCCGCGCACCGACCGGCGCGCAGCACAAGGACAAAGCGGCCGACCCGATCATCGTGCACCCGGACGTGCGCCGCATGCTGCTGACCATGAAAGCCTTGAATGAAGGCGGGCGGGCGTTCTCCAGCTACGTGGCCCTGCAACTGGATATCGCCAAGTACAGCGAAGACGCACCGACACGCCAGCGCGCGCAGGACCTGGTATCGCTGCTGACCCCGGTGGCCAAGGCCTTTCTCACCGACATGGGCCTGGAAACCACCATCCACGGCCAGCAGGTCTTCGGCGGCCACGGCTACATCCGTGAGTGGGGCCAGGAGCAACTGGTGCGCGATGTGCGCATCACCCAGATCTACGAAGGCACCAACGGCATCCAGTCGCTTGACCTGGCCGGACGCAAGATCGTCGGCAGCGGCGGGGCGCTCTACCGCTTGTTCGCTTCGGAAATCCGCAACTTCACCGCCACTGCCTGCGCGGACCTCGGCGAGTTCACCCAGCCGTTGAACGCCGCCGTCGACACCCTCGACGACCTGACCGCGTGGCTGCTGGACCGGGCACAAAACAACCCGAACGAAATCGGCGCGGCCTCGGTCGAGTACCTGCACGTGTTCGGCTACACCGCGTACGCCTACATGTGGGCACGCATGGCCAAGGCCGTCATGAGCGGCGATGCCGAAGACGATTTCTACACCAGCAAACTGGCCACCGCGCGTTTCTACTTCGCCCGGTTGCTGCCGCGTATCCACTCGTTGAGCGCATCGGCCAAGGCCGGC
This sequence comes from Pseudomonas sp. GL-R-26, assembly GCF_019947365.1. Lineage (NCBI taxonomy): Bacteria > Pseudomonadati > Pseudomonadota > Gammaproteobacteria > Pseudomonadales > Pseudomonadaceae > Pseudomonas > Pseudomonas sp. GL-R-26. The sequence continues at coordinate 175,324 of NZ_JAGYGI010000014.1, forward strand.
AGCGACTGCCTCTACGAGCTGCAAGCTGATCAGTTCTGATCGTAAGGACAAGGAACCTTAAACATGATGGCGACAAAAATAATTCCGCCCGCCGACGGCGCCTATGCCTATCCCTTGCTGATCAAGCAATTGCTGCTGTCCGGCGTGCGTTACCAGCCGGGCCGGGAAATCGTCTACGCCGACAAGCTGCGCTACAGCTACGAGACCCTCAACAAGCGTATTCGCCGCCTGGCCAATGCGCTGACGGAGGCGGGGGTCAAGGCTGGCGACACCGTGGCCCTGCTCGACTGGGACAGCCACCGTTACCTGGAATGTTTCTTCGCCGTGCCGATGATCGGCGCGGTGCTGCACACCGTGAATATTCGCCTGTCGCCGGAGCAGGTGCTGTTCACCATGAACCACGCCGAGGATGACCTGGTGCTGGTGCATGACGATTTCCTGCCCCTGGTCGAGCAGATCCACGGACGGCTGGAAACCGTAAAAGGCTACCTGCAGCTCACCGATGACGAGGCGACCACGACCTCGCTGCCGGTGCTGGGCGAGTACGAACACCTGCTGTCCCTGGCCCCGGAGCAGTACGACTTCCCCGATTTCGACGAGAACTCGGTCGCCACGCTGTTCTACACCACCGGCACTACCGGCGACCCGAAAGGCGTGTACTTCAGCCACCGGCAACTGGTGCTGCACACCCTGAATGCCGTCGGCACCCTGGGCGTCTATCAGGGCCAGCCGTTGCTGCGTTCCGACGACGTGTACATGCCCATCACGCCGATGTTCCACGTGCATGCGTGGGGCGTGCCTTACGTCGCGACCCTGATGGGCATCAAGCAGGTCTATCCCGGCCGCTACGAACCCAATAGTCTGGTCAAGCTGTACCGCGAAGAAAAGGTGACCTTCTCCCACTGCGTGCCGACCATTTTGCAGATGATCCTCAACTGTGAAGAAGGCAAGGCGACCCGATTCGACGGCTGGAAAATGCTCCTGGGCGGCAGCGCGCTGACCCTGGGCGTGGCCAGCGAAGCCAACGCCAAAGGCATGGTGGTGCATGCCGGCTACGGCATGTCCGAGACCTGCCCGTTGCTGTGCCTGACCTACCTGCGCGATGAAGACCGCCAACTGTCCGCCGAGGCCCAACTGCCGACGCGCATCAAGACCGGCACGCCGGTGCCGCTGGTCGACCTGAAGATCATCGACGCCGAGGGCAACGATGTGGCCCATGATGGCGAGTCCCTCGGTGAAATCGTCGTCCGTGCACCGTGGCTGACCCAAGGCTATTTGAAAGAGCCGGAAAAAGGCGCTGAGCTCTGGCTAAACGGCTGGCTGCACACCGGCGACATGGCCTCGATCGACCCATTGGGCGGAGTGGAAATCAAGGACCGCATCAAGGACGTGATCAAGACCGGCGGCGAGTGGATCAGCTCCCTGGAACTGGAAAGCCTGATCAGCGAACACCCGGGCGTGATGTCCGTCGCCGTGGTGGGCATCGTCGATGAACAGTGGGGTGAACGCCCGATGGCCATGGTCGTGTGCGAACCGGGGCAATACCTCGACCGCAAGATCCTGGAGGTGCATTTGCAAGCCTTCGTCGACGGTGGGCGCATCAACAAATGGGCGATCCCCAAGCAGTTCAAGTTCGTGACCGAAATCCCCAAGACCAGCGTCGGCAAGATCAACAAGAAGCTGATCCGGGAAACTGAAGCGAACTGAGGGATAAACCCGCCACTGTTGTTGTAGGAGCGAGCCTGCTCGCGATGGACTCGAGAGCACCGCGTTTAACCGGTAAACACCCGTAATCGTTAACGACCATCGCGAGCAGGCTCGCTCCTACAAAGAATTCAACAGTGCGCTGTTTCTGGATAGTTTGCGGGGCGTCATCTTTGTCATAGTCCTCGGCAAAGATAACGCCCCGTCGGTCGCAGTTTTCAGCGCTTGTGCCAAGCTGAACGGGGTATTGAACCGCCGTGCATTCAATTGCCGGTCAGGCAAACCCCACGGAAGCCCACGACATGAACTTCACCCGTGCATCCAACGTCCGCAAAGAGTTCTACAAAGCCGTCTGGTTCTATTTCAAAGTGGTGTGGCCGATCTTCTCGATACTGCTGTTAGTGATCGTTGCGATTGGCCTCATCATCGCCCAGCTGGAGGGGTGGAGCCCTGATGACGGTGTCTACTTTGCCTTCGTGACGGGCCTGACCATTGGCTATGGAGAGCTGGTGCCAAAACTGGGTGTGTCGCGAGTGCTGGCGATCCTGCTGGGTTTCAATGGCGTGCTGATGACCGCGACATTCGCGGCGATCAGTGTCCGGGCGATTGAAGTGACCGTGACGGCGTCACGGCAGAAGGACGTCGAGTAGGGCGGTGATGGCCACGGCCATTTAAATGGCCGCAGCCTCCGGGGCTCAATGCGAGTGCCGGTGATGGATGTCGGGAAAGTGCGGATGACTGTGGACGATCGGTGAGTGTTGGTGAACATGGTGGTGCGGTTGTACACCATCCCACTCAAAGTCATGTTCATGCTGATGATGCTCATCATGGACGTGCTTGTGGTCATGGATTTGCGGTTCGTGCTGATGCTCGTGTAAGTGACTCTCGGTCAGATGAATCCAGACCCCAAGCCCCATCAGGCCGGCAGCGATCCAAAACACCCAGGTCACGGCTTCACCGAAAAACAGGATCGCTATCGCGGCTCCCAGGAACGGCGCCGTGGAAAAGTACGCCCCGGTCCGCGCCGTACCAAGCCCCCGCAACGCCAGGACGAACAGCACCAGACTAACGCCATACCCCAAAAAGCCCACCAGCAGGGTTGGCCCAAGAAGCGACCACTCTGGCAGGTGCATACCCAGCGCGATCCCCAGCGTGCAATTGACGGCCCCTGCCACCAGCCCTTTGGTGCCAGCAATAAACAACGCATCCGACGCAGACACCTTGCGGGTGAGGTTGTTATCGATGGCCCAACAAAAACACGCCACCGCCACCGCAACAGGCCCCAACCAGCCATGAGCCTCTGCCGAAGTGCGAGGCCACGCCAACAACACGCCACCGGCAACAATGGCCACCATCCCCGCGACAATGCGCCGGTCAGCGTTCTCCCTGAAGACCACCCACGCCATCAGTGCGGTCAACACGGCTTCCAGGTTCAGCAACAGTGATGCGGTGGTGCCAGAGGTGAGGGTGAGTCCAAACATCAATGAAACCGGACCCAGTACGCCACCGAACACAATGGCCCCGATGAACCACGGCCATTCAGGGGCTGTAAGGCCTGTCGGCTGCCAGCCACGATCACGGATCAGGCGGGTGAGCGTCAGCCCGACGCCGCTACCCAGGTAAAGCAGGCCGGCGAGGAGGATGGGGGACACGTTCAAGCCTAGCCACTTGGCCAAGGGCGTGCTGGCGCCGAACAGGGCAGCAGCGCCCAGGGCGTAGAGAATGCTTTTGGTCATTGTGGTTCCGGGGCTCAGGGGAGGCAGTCGTGAACAGGATACGCTTAGTGCCGCAAATGAGCGCCTGTGGCCTGTCCACACAACACAACCCCCTGACACAACCCCCTGTGGGAGCCTAATGCTGTTCACTTAAGGACGAACACTGTATCTGTGGCGAGGGAGCTTGCTCCCGCTGGGGCGCGAAGCGGCCCTAAAATGGGACTGCTGCGCAGTCCAGCGGGAGCAAGCTCCCTCGCCACAGTTTTTTTCAGCCAGCAGGCTAAGCCTCCCAACCCGCCCCGGTCACCGCCGCCTGCACCAGCGGGTGCAAGTCCGCCCCCTGGTGTTCCGTCTGCCAGGCCAGCAATTCCTTGCGCATGCTCGGCGCCCAGTACATCTGCATATGATTGCGCACGCTGAGCACCGCCTGTTGCTGGTCCGGCTGGCTGGCGAAGTACTGGGCGATCTGGTTGGCCATCTTGATCAGGTTGTCAGTACTCATTTGCGCACCTCGGCTTTCTCGGGGTGCCGACGTTCCTTCAGCAGACGATGCTGTTCATCACTGAATTCCTGGAAGCGCTTCTGCCACTCCGAAGGGTGATAAACCCGGCTGACTTCCACGGCGGTGACCTTGTACTCCGGACAGTTGGTGGCCCAGTCGGAGTTGTCGGTGGTGATGACGTTGGCGCCCGATTCCGGGAAGTGGAAGGTGGTGTACACCACGCCCGGGGCGACCCGTTCGGTGATCCGCGCCCGCAATACGGTCTGCCCGGCGCGGCTGCCGATGCCGACCCAGTCACCTTCATTGATGCCACGGCTCTCGGCGTCGGTCGGGTGGATTTCCAGACGATCTTCGTCGTGCCAGGCGACGTTGTCGGTGCGCCGGGTCTGGGCGCCGACGTTGTACTGGCTGAGGATGCGCCCGGTGGTCAGCAGCAGCGGATAGCGACTGTTGACCTTCTCCTCGGTAGGCACGTAGCCGGTGAGCATGAAGCGCCCCTTGCCGCGCACAAACTCTTCGATGTGCATGGTCGGCGTGCCGTCCGGTGCCTCGGCGTTGCACGGCCATTGCAGGCTGCCGTGGCGCTCAAGTTCCGCGTAGCTGACGTTGGTGAAGGTCGGCGTCAGGCTGGCGATTTCATCCATGATTTCTGACGGATGTTTGTAGTTCATCGGGTAACCGAGGGCATTGGCCAGGGCCACCGTGCCTTCCCAGTCGGCCTTGCCGCCCAGCGGATCCATGACCTTGCGCACCCGGGAGATGCGTCGCTCGGCGTTGGTGAAGGTGCCGTCCTTTTCCAGGAACGAGCAGCCCGGCAGGAACACGTGGGCGAACTTGGCGGTTTCGTTGAGGAAAATGTCCTGCACCACTATGCATTCCATGGCCGACAGAGCCGCGGTGACGTGCTGGGTATTGGGGTCGCTCTGGGCGATGTCTTCGCCCTGGCAATACAGGCCCTTGAAGCTGCCGCCCAAGGCTGCCTCGAACATGTTGGGGATACGCAGGCCCGGGTCGGGTTGCAGGGTGACGTTCCAGGCCTGTTCGAACTGCGCTCGTACCACCTCGTTGGAGACGTGCCGGTAGCCGGGCAGCTCATGGGGGAAGGAACCCATGTCGCAGGAGCCCTGGACGTTGTTCTGCCCGCGCAGCGGGTTCACGCCCACGCCTTCGCGGCCGATGTTGCCGGTGGCCATGGCCAGGTTGGCGATGCCCATCACCGAAGTACTGCCCTGGCTGTGCTCGGTGACGCCCAAACCGTAGTAGATCGCCGCATTGCCACCGGTGGCATACAGGCGCGCAGCGGCACGGATGTCGGCAGCGGGTACACCGCAGATTGGGCCAAGGGCTTCCGGCGAGTTATCCGCACGGCTGACGAACTCGCTCCACTGGGCGAAATCGCCAGGCTCACAACGGGCGTCGATAAAGTCTTGTTTGAGCAGTCCTTCAGTCACGATGACGTGGGCCAGTGCGTTGAGCATGGCGACGTTGGTACCGGGGCGCAGGGCCAGGTGATACTCGGCGCGGGCATGCACCGTATCCACCAGATCAATGCGCCGTGGGTCGATGACGATCAGCCGCGCGCCTTCACGCAGGCGGCGTTTGAGTTGGGAGGCGAACACCGGGTGGGCGTCGCTGGGGTTGGCACCCATCACCAGGATCACGTCGGCCTGCATCACCGAGTCGAAGCTCTGGGTGCCGGCGGACTCGCCCAGGGTTTGCTTCAGGCCATAACCGGTGGGCGAGTGGCAGACCCGCGCACAGGTGTCGACGTTGTTGTTGCCGAAGGCGGCGCGTACCAGTTTTTGCACCAGGTAGGTTTCTTCGTTGGTGCAACGGCTGGAAGTGATGCCACCAATGGAGTCGCGGCCATACTTTTGCTGCAACCGACGGAACTCACTGGCAGCGTAAGTCACTGCTTCATCCCAGCTGACTTCCTGCCAAGGGTCGCTGATGTTTTTGCGGATCATCGGTTTGGTGATGCGATCCGGGTGGGTCGCATAGCCCCAGGCAAAGCGCCCTTTGACGCAGGAGTGGCCGTGGTTGGCCTGGCCGTTCTTGTCCGGAACCATGCGCACCAACTGGTCGCCTTTCATCTCGGCGCGGAACGAGCAGCCCACGCCGCAATAGGCGCAGGTAGTGATCACGCTGCGCTCGGGCTGACCCAGTTCGACCACGCTTTTTTCCATCAGGGTCGCGGTGGGGCAGGCTTGCACACAGGCGCCACAGGACACGCATTCCGAATCGAGGAAGTTATCGCCACCGGCAGCGGCCACACGGGATTCGAAGCCACGCCCGGTAATGGTCAGGGCGAAGGTGCCCTGGGTTTCTTCGCAGGCGCGCACGCAGCGGTTGCAGACGATGCACTTGCTCGGGTCGTAGTCGAAATAGGGGTTGGAGGTGTCTTTCACGTCCTCCAAATGGTTCTCGCCTTCATAGCCATAACGCACTTCCCGCAGGCCAACCTGGCCGGCGACGGTTTGCAGCTCGCAGTTGCCGTTGGCCGAGCAGGTCAGGCAGTCCAGCGGGTGATCGGAAATGTACAACTCCATGACATTGCGGCGCAGCGTCGCGAGCTTGGGCGTCTGGGTGTGCACACTCATGCCTTCGCTGACCGGCGTAGTGCAGGACGCCGGATAACCGCGCATGCCGTCGATCTCCACCAGGCACATGCGGCAGGAGCCGAAGGCTTCCAGGCTGTCGGTGGCACAGAGTTTGGGAATGGTGGTGCCCAGCAGCGCGGCGGCGCGCATCACTGAGGTGCCTTCGGGCACGCTGATGCTGCGGCCGTCGATGTTCAAGGTGACTTGCACCTGGCTGTCGCGGGCCGGCGTACCCAGGTCAATGTCGGTTTTCGGGTCGAAGAGAGTGATCATTGTTCGGCCTCCGAGGCTTGCAGACCGAAGTCAGCGGGGAAGTGCTTGAGGGCGCTGGCCACGGGATAAGACGTCATGCCGCCCAACGCGCACAGCGAACCGTATTGCAGGGTGTCGCACAGGTCCTTGAGGATGATCACCTGTTCATCGCGACTGTTCTGGTCAGGTGCGGCCAGCAGACGGTCGATCACCTCGACGCCGCGCGTCGAGCCGATACGGCAAGGCGTGCATTTACCACAGGATTCCTCGGCGCAGAACTGCATGGCGAAGCGCGCCATGCGGGCCATGTCGAGGGTGTCGTCAGCCACCACCACACCACCGTGACCGAGCATCGCGCCGATGGCCATAAAGGCTTCGTAATCCAGCGGCGTGTCGAATTGCGAGGGCGGAACCCAGGTGCCGAGCGGACCACCCACCTGCGCAGCCTTCAGCGGCCGACCACTGGCGGTCCCGCCGCCGTAGTCTTCCACCAGCTCCCGCAGGGTCAGGCCAAAGGCACGTTCCACCAGCCCGCCGTGACGAATATTGCCCGCCAACTGGAAGGGCATGGTGCCCAAAGAACGGCCCATACCGTAATCGCGATAGAACTGCGCGCCCTTGGCCAGAATCAGCGGCACCGAGGCCAGGGTCAGCACGTTGTGCACCAGCGTCGGCAGGCCAAACAGGCCCTGCAATGCAGGAATCGGCGGCTTGGCGCGGACGATCCCGCGTTTGCCTTCGAGTGAGTCCAGCAGCGCGGTTTCTTCACCGCAGATGTAGGCACCGGCCCCGACGCGCACTTCCATATCGAAGGCCAGGCCGCTGCCGCCGACATTGGCGCCGAGATAACCGGCTTCTCGGGCGATGTTCAACGCTGCACGCAACGTGGCCACGGCATCCGGATATTCCGAGCGCACATAGATGTAGCCGAAGGTGGCGCCGATGGTAATGCCGGCAATCGCCATGCCTTCGATCAGCAGGAAGGGGTCGCCTTCCATCAACATGCGGTCGGCAAAGGTGCCGGAGTCGCCTTCGTCGGCGTTGCACACGATGTACTTTTGCGCAGCTTGAGTGCCATGCACCGTGCGCCACTTGATCCCGGCGGGGAAGGCCGCGCCTCCACGGCCACGCAGGCCGGAATCGAACACCGCCGTAGCGGTCTGCTCGCCGCCAATGGCGATGGCCTGGGTCAAACCCTCGAAACCGCCGTGGGCCCGGTAGTCGTCCAGCGACAGCGGCCGGGTAATGCCGGCGCGGGCGAACAGCAGGCGTTGTTGAGTCTTCAGATACGGCAACTCCTCCACCAGCCCCAAGGCCAGCGGATGAGCGGACGGCTCGCCTTGCAGTGCATCAAGCACCGACGGCACATCGGCCGCCGTCAGCGGGCCGAAACCGATCCGGCCTTGCGGGCTGTCCACCTCCAGCAACGGCTCCAGCCAATACAGGCCGCGCGAACTTGTGCGCTGCATCTCCAGCGGCAGATTGCGTTCCCGCGCCTGAGTGATCAGGGCCACCGCCACCTCATCGGCACCCACGGCACGGGCAAGGGAATCACAAGGCAGATAAAGAGTCGGCATCACGCGTCCTCCCGGCAAGCGTCGAGCAACGCATCCAGACGCTCGGCACTGAGCCGCGCATGCACCCGGCCATCCAGTTCCAGGGCAGGCGAACAGGCGCAGGCTCCAAGGCAATACACCGGACGCAAACTGATGCTGCCATCAGCACTGCTACCGTGATCGTCCAGTTGCAGACGCTCGCGCAACTGCGCGGCAAGCTGCTCCGCGCCACGGCTCTGGCACGACTCGGCCCGGCACAGCCGCAGGATATGCCGCGCAGGCGGCGCGGTACGGAAGTCATGGTAAAAACTGATCACCCCGCGAACCTCGGCCTGGCTCAGGTTGAGGGCATGGGCAATCTCGGGAACGGCGACATCGGGGATGTAACCGATGCGCTCCTGAATATCATGAAGAATGGGCAACAGCGCACCCGGGGTGCCCTTATGGCGCTCCAGCAGACTGTTGACCACAGGCAGGTGCAACATCTCATCAGGCATTCAGCAATCCTCACGGTCACGGACAAACCAGGCGGTCGTCGGTTGTCCGAAAGTGTCGGCTGCGGCATTCACACCACGTCACGGTATCGTGGCATCTACAGACCGTCGGCCAGGGCACCCTGAGCGGGCATCTTGTTGCGCCCGGCACGGTCTTCGCCGCGCCTCAATAGGGGCATAAAAGCCAGATTGCCACGCGGCCCTTGATTCGGCCGCACCAGAGCGACGTGTTTGGTTCTGTCTACGACCTTGTATTGAGTCTAGAAGAATGAGGCATCAGGCGCTGTAGCGGAGGGGAGGTTGCAGAAGTTATGCACAGCGGATTGCCTGTGGAGAAGGTGACGATCAAGCCCACTGGAAGCACTCAGAGGCTGGAAAAACCGAAGCAACCCGTTCCTGCTGGCGACGTTGACATTGCCATTAGGCTAGAGGGTGTCCTAGATTTTGTGTAAACGGGATTTTTATTAAACCGTTAACAGACGATCTTCGAACTGGATACTGAAGCGATTCAAGGCCGCTTTCCAGTCCCGGATCGGCATCGTCCACTTCTTGCTG
>NZ_JAGYGI010000015.1:0-181248 GCF_019947365.1 Pseudomonas sp. GL-R-26
GACCATAGAGCGTTGGAACCACCTGATCCCATCCCGAACTCAGCAGTGAAACGATGCATCGCCGATGGTAGTGTGGGGTTTCCCCATGTGAGAGTAGGTCATCGTCAAGATTAAATTCCGAAACCCCTATCTGCGTATGCAGGTAGGGGTTTTGTTTTTGTCCGCAAGAAAGTTCGCACAGCAACAATGAGCAGGTTCACGCTGTCACCGTCTCCCGACAATGCTAAGGTTCGCCCCTGGCGTTTGTATTTTCCAAGGAAGCCTTTATGCCGGACGCGACGTCCCTCAGTGCTGGTTTTATGGTGGTTCACGGCAACCGCCTGGACGAGTTGCGCAGCCTGGTGGTCAGCTGGATGCGGCGCTACCCGCTGGCTCCCCTGGAGAATGAGATCGCGTTGGTGCAAAGCAATGGCATTGCCCAATGGCTGAAGCTGGCACTGGCGGAAGATTCTGAAGAAGACGACATGGGAGGCTGCGGCATCGCTGCCGCCATCGACGTGCAGTTGCCCGGCAGCTTCATGTGGCAGCTCTATCGCATGGTCCTTGGCCGCGACGAAATTCCGGTCAAGTCCCTGCTCGATAAAGCCCCGCTGACCTGGCGTCTGATGCGCCTGCTGCCGCAGTTGATCAACCAACCGCACTTCGAGCCGCTGCAGCGTTTCCTGACCCATGACACCGACCTGCGCAAACGCTATCAACTGGCTGAGCGCCTGGCGGATCTGTTCGACCAATACCAGGTGTACCGAGCTGACTGGCTCGAAGACTGGGCGGAAGGTCGACATCAAACAAGAAACGCCAGAGGCGAAGCCAAACACCTGACCCCGGCCAATTGCTGGCAGGCAGAGTTATGGCGCGCACTCTTGCTGGATGTGGGAGCAGAAGGCATGGCGCAAAGCCGTGCCGGCGTCCATCAGCGGTTTGTCGAACGCATCAACAATCTCGAAACAGCCCCCAAGGGATTACCCTCGCGAGTGATCGTTTTCGGGATTTCTTCCCTGCCTGCTCAGGCCCTGGAAGCACTGGCGGGACTGGCACGATTCAGCCAGGTCCTGCTGTGCGTACACAACCCATGTCGTCATCATTGGGCAGACATCGTCGCCGATAAAGACCTGTTGCGGCATCAATACAAGCGTCAGGCCCGCAAGAGCGGCATGCCGGTAGTGATCGATCCGCAAACCCTCCACCAGCATGCTCACCCGCTACTGGCCGCGTGGGGCAAGCAGGGGCGGGACTACATCAACCTGCTCGACAGTTATGACGATCCCAACAGCTATCGTTCGGCATTCCGTGACGGGCGCATCGACCTGTTCAGTGATGGTCAGCCGCTGAATGTGCTCAACCAGTTGCAGGACGACATCCTCGAACTGCGCCCCCTCAACGAGACTCGGGAGCGTTGGCCGGCTATCGATCTGCAGAAGGACGAGTCGATCCGTTTTCACATCGCCCATAGCGCCCAGCGAGAAGTCGAGATCCTCCACGATCAACTGCTCGCGCGCTTCAGCGCCGACCCGACACTGCGGCCCAGGGACATCATCGTGATGGTCCCGGACATCGACAGCTACGCACCGCATATTCGTGCCGTGTTTGGTCAGCTTGACCGCCAGGATCCACGCTTCATTCCGTTTACCCTGGCTGACCAGGGCCAGCGTGGTCGCGATCCTTTGCTGATTGCTGTGGAGCACCTGCTCAAGCTGCCCGACAGCCGATTCCCCGTCAGTGAGATTCTCGATCTGCTGGACGTCCCCGCGCTGCGCGCTCGTTTTGGCGTCGAGGAGCGTGACCTGCCGACGCTGCACCGCTGGATCGAAGGTGCCGGCATTCGCTGGGGGATGAATGCCGAGCAACGTGCCGGGCTTGGGCTGCCGCATGAACTGGAGCAAAACAGCTGGCGTTTCGGCTTGCGACGGATGTTGCTCGGTTATGCCGTTGGCAGCGCCGATGCTTATGAGGGTATCGAACCCTACGACGAGATCGGTGGTCTGGACGCTGCGCTCATCGGTCCGCTGGTTGCATTGCTGGACGCGCTGGAAGTGGCTCACCACGAACTCTCTCAGCCTGCATCGCCGGGGCAATGGGGCTTGCGCTTGCAGGCTTTGGTGCAGTTGTTCTTCCTTGCCGGTAACGAACACGATGACTACTTGCTGGCCCAGCTCGAAGAACTGCGCGAGACCTGGCTCGAGACCTGTGAATCTGTAGGGTTGCAGGACGAGTTGCCGCTGACCGTTGTCCGTGAAGCCTGGCTTGCAGGTCTGGATCAGGGCCGTTTGTCCCAGCGTTTTCTGGCCGGAGCGGTCAACTTCTGCACCTTGATGCCCATGCGCGCCATCCCGTTCAAACTGGTGTGCCTGCTGGGCATGAATGACGGCGATTATCCGCGCGCGCAACCGCCGCTGGATTTCGATCTGATGGGCAGTGATTACCGTCCGGGTGACCGCTCCCGGCGTGAAGACGACCGCTACCTGCTACTGGAAGCCTTGCTGTCGGCAAGGGACCAGCTCTACATCAGTTGGGTGGGCCGCAGCATCCGCGATAACAGCGAGCGACCTGCCTCGGTGCTGATTGGCCAGTTGCGTGACCACTTGGCCAGCGGTTGGCGATTGCTGCAAGGCGACGAGGATCTGCTGGAAACCATGACTCGCGAACACCCATTGCAACCCTTCAGTGCTCGCTACTTTCACGACGGGGATGAGTCGTTCAGCTACGCCAGTGAATGGCAGGTGCTTCATCAGGCGGCAGAGCATCAGGCAGGCGCCGAAGTGCTCGGGCCCCACGTCCAGGACGAACCACTGAGCCTCGGTCAGGTGCAGGATTTCCTGCGCAATCCGGTACGGCACTTTTTCAGCCAGCGACTGAAGGTCTTCTTCGAGGCGGCCGAAGTGCCGTTGGCCGATGAAGAGCCCTTTGTCCTGGATGCGTTGCAGCGTTACAGCCTCAGCGACCGTTTGCTCGAAGCCGCGCTGGCAGATCCTGGAAATTCCGGGCAGGCATTGGAGGATCAGGCGAAACGCTTGCAGAACAGCGGACTGCTGCCCATGGCCGGATTCGGTGAGTGCCTGCAACGCGAGTTGATCGAGCCATTGCCTGACTTGCTGCAACGCCACCAACAGCTCCTGGCGCTGTGGCCAACACCCCTCAGCAGCGCGTTGCCGGTCAGTCTTGAACTGCAAGGCCTGCACATCGAGGGCTGGCTCAGCGGCCTGCATCAGCGCGCCGATGGTGGATTGCTGTCTATCACTACGATTCCCAACAGCATCGGCTCGATCAAGTCGCGCAAATGGCATCGATTGACACGCCCGTGGGTCAATCATCTGATGGCTTGTGCCAGTGGCATGTCACTGACCACCGCATTGGTGGCCAGCGACGACAGCCTGTTGCTCGGTCCACTGGACCAGTCCACGGCGCAGACAATTCTCGGTGACCTGTTGATGGCCTGGCAGTCGGGTATGCGCCAGCCTCTGCCGATCGCGGTCAAGACAGCCTTCGCGTGGCTGGGGCAAACCGACCCGGTCAAAGCCGAGGCCGCTGCGCGCAAGGCCTATGAAGGGGATGGACAAACGACGGACGGAGAGCGTCGCGAAAGCCCGGCACTCGCCCGTCAATTCGCCGATTACGATGCCTTGGTCGCTGACGAGACGTTCTCCCAGTGGTGTGACGCGCTCTATCGCCCGCTTCTTGAAGCACCCTGGCGTTCACTGTCCAGCGAGGAGTCGCGCTGATGAGCACAAAGACACCTCTGGCCCTGGCATTCCCGTTGCGCGGCAGTCAACTGATCGAAGCCAGCGCCGGGACCGGCAAGACCTTCACCATTTCCGCGTTGTACCTGCGTCTGGTGCTTGGCAATGGCGGGGAGGACAGTGGTTTCGGACGTGAGCTGTTGCCACCGCAGATCCTCGTCGTGACCTTCACCGACGCCGCGACCAAAGAACTGCGCGAACGCATCCGCACGCGGCTCGCCGAGGCCGCACGCTATTTCCGCGATGAAACACCGGCCCCCGACAGCCTGATTGCCGAGTTGCGCGACCAGTACTTACCCGAGCAGTGGCCCGGCTGCGCAAACCGCCTGGATATCGCCGCCCAGTGGATGGACGAGGCGGCGGTGTCGACCATCCACAGTTGGTGCCAGCGCATGTTGCGCGAGCACGCATTCGACAGCGGCAGCCTGTTTACCCAGACCCTGGAAACCGACCACAGCGACTTGCTGGGGGAAGTCCTGCGCGATTACTGGCGGCTGTTCTGTTACCCGATGCAAGGTGATGCCTTGAATTGGGTGCGCAGCAATTGGGGCGGGCCGGCGGCGCTGCTGCCGCGGATTCGTGCGCTGTTCGCCAGCGAGCGGGATACCCTTGAAGGGAAAGAACCCGCCGAAGTGATTTCGCAATGCTTGCAAGAGCGAAGGGCTGCCCTGATCGAACTCAAGAAGCCTTGGTTGGAGTGGGCGGACGAATTACTTGCGATCTGTCACCAAGGCGTTGCCGGCAAGGCGGTCGATGGTCGCAAGATGCAGGCACGCTATTTCGAGCCCTGGTTTGAAAAAATCAAAGCCTGGGCCGAGGACGAATCCCTCGAGCAACTGGATATCGGCACTGGCTTCACTCGTCTGACCCCGGATGGCATGGCTGAAGCCTGGAAGGGTGAGGCGCCTCGACATCCGGGGCTCGATGCGATGGCCGGCCTCAAGGCCTGCCTCGATGGGTTGCCGACACCTGATGCCGCCGTACTGCAACATGCGGCCCGCTGGGTCGGGGCGCGATTCGAGGAAGAGAAACGCCGCCGCGCGGAAATGGGTTTCGACGACATGTTGCTGCGCCTTGATGCGGCCTTGCAGTCTGATGGCGGCGAACGCCTGGCAACCCTGATTCGTGAACAGTTTCCGGTCGCCCTGATCGATGAGTTCCAGGACACCGACCCGGTGCAGTACCGGATCTTTGAGAGCATCTACCGGATTGAAGAGAACAGCCCCGAGTGCGGTCTGTTCCTGATCGGCGACCCGAAACAGGCGATCTACGCTTTTCGCGGCGCCGACATCCATACCTACCTGCGCGCCCGGCAGGCCACCACTGGCCGCCTGCACACCCTGGGCACCAACTTCCGCTCAAGCCATGGCATGGTCAACGCGGTGAACCATGTGTTCGAGCGCGCCGAAGCCCGGGCGTCAGGCCGCGGCGCTTTCCTCTTTCGGCAGAAGAATGGCGACAACCCGGTTCCGTTCACGCCGGTTGCCTCCCAAGGTCGCAAAGAAGTCTTGCGCATCAATGACCAGGCAATCCCGGCCTTGAACATCTGGCACTTGCCGGCCGAACAACCGTTGTCCGGTGCGGTGTACCGGCAACAACTGGCGGCTGCGTGCGCCAGTGAAATCACGGCATTGCTCAATGGCGGGCAGCAGGGGCATGCGGGGTTCACCCAGGATGGCAAAGCCTTCAGGGGCCTGTTGCCGGCGGACATCGCCATCCTGGTCCGCGACGGCAAGGAGGCGCAGGCGGTTCGTGCGCAACTGGCCGCCCGTGGCGTGCGCAGTGTTTACCTGTCGGACAAGGACTCGGTGTTCGCCGCCCAGGAGGCGCATGACGTGCTGACCTGGCTCAAGGCCTGTGCCGAGCCGGATGTCGAGCGACCGCTGCGGGCCGCGTTGGCCAGCATCACGTTGAACCTATCGCTGACGGAACTGGAGCGGCTGAATCAGGACGAGTTGGCCTGGGAAGCCCGGGTCATGCAGTTCCGTGGTTATCGCGAAGTCTGGCGCAAGCAGGGCGTACTGCCGATGCTGCGACGCTTGCTGCACGACTTCCGTTTGCCCCAGGCGCTGATCGCCCGCAGTGACGGCGAGCGCGTGTTGACCAACCTTCTGCACCTTTTCGAACTGCTGCAACAAGCCGCCGCCGAACTCGATGGCGAGCAAGCCCTGATCCGGCATTTGTCCGAGCATCTGGCGTTGTCCGGGCAGGCTGGCGAAGAGCAGATCCTGCGTCTGGAAAGTGATGAACAATTGGTCAAGGTCGTGACCATTCACAAATCCAAGGGCCTTGAGTACCCCTTGGTGTTCCTGCCGTTCATTTGCTCTGCGAAACCGGTGGATGGCAGCCGCCTGCCGTTGCACTACCACGATGAATCCGGCAATGCCCAGGTCACGTTGGAACCGACGGCAGAATTGATTGCCCTGGCTGACGATGAGCGTCTGGCCGAGGATCTGCGCTTGCTCTATGTCGCCCTGACCCGGGCGCAACACGCCTGCTGGCTGGGGGTGGCCGACCTCAAGCGCGGCAACAACAATGGCTCGGTGCTGCATCTGTCGGCATTGGGTTATCTGCTGGGCGGCGGTGCGCCGTTGGCCGAGTCCCCGGCGTTGCAGCTTTGGTTGCGGGATCTGCAACAGGACTGCCCGGCGCTGGCGTATGCCGAGATGCCTGAAGCGACAACGGTGCATTACCAGCCACCGCAAAACGACGCGGCACTGCTGGTTCCGCTGGTTCCGAAACGCAAGGCCAGTGAGAACTGGTGGATCGCTTCCTACAGCGCGCTGCGCATTGGCGACACCCTGAGTGTCGGCACCGACGAAGCGCCGGAGAGCCCGCAGGCGCAAAAACTGTTCGATGACGAACGCCTCGACCCACAGGCGCCCAGGGAAGTGGTGGCCGGTGGCGGCGATATCCATCGCTTCCCGCGCGGCCCGAACCCCGGCACCTTCCTCCATGGCTTGCTCGAATGGGCGGGAGGCGAGAGTTTTGATGCGGCACCGCAAGAGGTGATCGACGCCATTGCCCGTCGCTGCAACCGTCGAGGCTGGGAGGGCTGGATCAGCACCTTGAGTGACTGGCTGCAGCATCTGCTCAAGTCGCCGTTGCAACTGGGCAGCGGCCAGGCACCGGTGGTATTCGGCCAGTTGACGCAGTATCAGGTCGAGATGGAGTTCTGGTTCGCCAGCCATAAGGTCGATGTGCTCAAGCTCGATGCGCTGGTGTGCCAATACACCCATAACGGCGTGGCCCGGGTCGCCGCGGAACCGGTGTTGCTCAACGGCATGTTCAAGGGCTTCATCGACCTGACGTTCGAACATGACGGCCGCTATTACGTGGCCGACTACAAATCCAACTGGCTCGGCGTCGATGATGCGGCCTACACCGCGCAGGCAATGGAACAGTCGATTCTCGACAACCGTTATGACCTGCAATACGTGTTGTACCTGTTGGCCCTGCACCGCCAGCTCAAGGCGCGGCTCGCCGATTACGACTACGACCGGCATGTCGGCGGTGCGTTGTACCTGTTTTTGCGCGGTACGCGCGCGGCCAGCCAGGGTGTGTTTTTCGCCCGGCCGCCAAGAGAGCTGATCGAACGTCTGGACAGGCTGTTCCAGGGCAAGCCAGAGCCCAAGGCCGAGCCCGTCTGGGAACAGGGAGTACTGATATGAGTCGCACATTCGCCGATTTGTTGCCTACATCGCTGGCAGCCGAAAGCCTGGCCGATCTGGCTCCGCTGAGTCGTGCCGACGACTTGCTGTTGTTGCTCACGCGTTGGGTCGAGCGCGGCTGGTTGCGCGCGCTGGACAAAGCCTTTGTGGCATTTCTGCATGAACTGGCCCCTGAAGATGATCCACTGGTGTTGCTGGCAGCCGCGCTGACCAGCCACCAGTTGGGCCACGGGCATGTCTGCCTCGACCTGTTCGAAACGCTGAAAGAGCCGGACTTCGCCCTGTCGTTACCACCCGAAGGTGACGTGCAAAGCGGCGCGATGCTGTTGCCCTCGCAATTGCTGGGATCGCTGGACGGTGCTCATTGGTGCAAGGTGCTGGCCGCCAGCAACCTGGTCGCGCTGGCCGCTGACAGTCGTGACAACGTGCGCGACCGGCCTCTGGTGTTATCGGGCAAACGCTTGTACCTGCGCCGCTATTGGGCCTACGAGCGGCGGATCGACCTTTCGTTGCGTGAGCGTTTGACGGAACACGAATCTACGCCGAGCGACTTGCTCCAGCGCCTCACCGGTTTGTTTGGTCCTGCCCGGCCGGGTGAGGTGATCGACTGGCAGAAGCTGGCTTGCGCCCTGGCGACCCGCAGTGCTTTCAGCATTGTCACGGGGGGACCGGGAACCGGCAAGACCACCACCGTCGTGCGCTTGCTGGCATTGCTCCAGGCGCCGGCGGTCGAGGCCGGCATGCCCCTGCGCATTCGCCTCGCTGCACCGACCGGCAAGGCCGCGGCGCGTCTGACAGAATCCATCAGCCAGCAAGTCCGGACCTTGAAGGTCACGGAGGACGTTCGGGAAAAGATCCCCTCCGACGTCACCACCGTTCACCGCCTGCTCGGCAGCCGGCCCGGGACTCGTCATTTCCGCCATCACGCGGGCAATCGCCTGCCGCTGGATGTGTTGGTGGTGGATGAGGCCTCGATGATCGACCTGGAAATGATGGCCAATCTGCTCGACGCCTTGCCGGCCCATGCGCGCCTCGTGCTGTTGGGTGACAAGGATCAATTGGCTTCGGTAGAGGCCGGTGCGGTATTGGGGGATCTTTGTCGCGACGCGGAGGCTGGCTGGTACAGCCCGCAGACGCGCCAGTGGCTGGAAACCGTCAGTGGCGAAAGCCTGCAGGCCAGTGGCTTGCAGGAGGACGTGCAGGGCACTCATCCATTGGCCCAACAGGTCGTGATGTTGCGCCATTCCCGGCGATTCGGTGAAGGCAGCGGCATTGGCCAACTGGCTCGCTGGGTCAACCAGCAGCAACCCGAAGAGGCCCGCAAGTTGTTGTCGGCGCGCAGCCATGACGATGTGTATTGCCTGGCCCTGAAGGGAGAGCAGGATCGGGCCCTGGAGCGCTTGCTTCTAGACGGCCACGGTGAGGGCCCGCAGGGTTATCGACATTACCTGAGCGTGCTGCGCAATCAGCGGCCGTCACTGGACAGTCCGCTGGAAGACTCGTGCTGGATTGATTGGGCTCGAAAAGTGCTGCAGGCCTTCGACGCATTCCAGTTGTTATGTGCCGTGCGCAAGGGGCCGTGGGGTATCGAGGGCTTGAACCAGCGGGTGACGGACGCATTGCTCAGGGCGCGCCTGATCGACAGCGACCAGCAGTGGTACGAAGGTCGCCCTGTCCTGATGACCCGCAACGATTACGGGCTGGGTTTGATGAACGGCGATATCGGCATTGCCCTCAAGCTCCCTGAACAGGAAGGCCACGGAAAACAGGTTTTGCGCGTGGCATTCCCACGCAATGATGGCCAGGGCGGTGTGCGATTTGTCCTGCCCAGCCGTCTGAATGATGTCGAAACCGTGTACGCCATGACCGTGCATAAATCCCAGGGCTCGGAGTTCGCACATACCGCGTTGATTCTTCCCGATGCCTTGAATCCGGTACTCACCAAGGAGCTGATCTACACCGGCATTACCCGGGCCAAGGACTGGTTCACCTTGATCGAGTCCCGTGCGGGCGTGTTTGAAGAGGCGGTGAAACGCCGGGTCAAACGCTTGAGCGGGCTGATGCTGGAGCTCAAGGGCGGCAGCGAGCCGACAGTCTGAAAGGTCAGTAACAGGCTGTAGGAAAATGTCCGAGGCTGCTTAGTACGTGGCCTCGCTGGCATTTCGTTGCTGTGCTATCGTTGCGGCATCATTTCGCTACGGTCGAAGAGTATCCCTGCATGAAGGTGGCTGTCAGGACGACAGAGCGCGTCGTTGGCTGTAGAAAAGCGCTGCTTGCCATTCTTCTTTGTCTGCTGGCCAGCGTCGTTTTCGCTCAATCGCAAGCCCCGGTGGGCAAGGCGGACCAACGCGCCAAAGCGGTTACCCAGGTGATCCTCGGAATCCTCAGCTATGCCCGCTGGCCCGTCGAGCCTTTACTGCTGCGCCTGTGCCTGGTCGGCCCTACCGAATACACCGACGATCTGGTCAAGGGCACGACCCAGGCGACGGGGCGACCTGTCACGGTGCAACGCTTGTTGGCCGACAACCCTTCGATTGTCAGTGACTGCGATGCGGTTTATATCGGCAAGCTGACGGGCGTCGAACGCAGTCGATTGTTTGCCGCATTGATCGGGCATCCGGTGTTGAGCATCAGTGAGAGCGATGAGCAATGCACCGTCGGCAGCCTGTTTTGCTTGCGGGTCGGCGACGAGCAGGTGTCGTTCGAGGTTAATCTCGACTCTGTCGCCCGTAGCGGCGTACGCATTCATCCGAGTGTGTTGCAACTCTCCCGCCGCAAGCCGGCGGCGCCATGAAGTTAATGAGACCGGGCAGCCGCCCGACTTTGCATTCGGTCATCGGTCGCGGCAACCTGCTCGTTGCGCTGGTGGGCGTTGTCATGGCCAGTGTTTCACTGACGTTGCTTGGCGTGCTGGCCTTGCGCGTATACGCCGATCACAACCTGCACCTGATCGCCCGTTCGATCAGCTACACCGTGGAAGCCGCGGTGGTGTTCAACGACAAACCCGCCGCAACCGAAGCGCTGGCGTTGATTGCCTCCACCGAGGAAGTGGCCGACGCCGAGGTGTTCGATCAACAGGGCCAGTTGCTGGCCCGCTGGCAACGACCGGAAACCGGTTGGGTGTCCGATCTCGAAATGCACATCGCCAAAGCGTTTCTGGAAGAACCCATGAGCATGCCGATCCTCCATCAAGGGCGGGAAGTCGGCAGCATCAGGCTCACCGGTCATGGCGCCAGCCTGATGCGGTTTTTGCTCAGCGGTCTGATGGGCATCGTAGTGTGCACGGCCATCAGTGCCTGGGTTGCACTCTTCTTGGCGCGCCGACAACTGCGCGGGATCACCAAGCCGCTGCGCAACCTGGCCGCTGTTGCCCACGCCGCGCGCAGTAAACGGGCCTTCGACAAGCGCGTGCCGCCTGCCGACATTGTTGAACTCGATGATTTCGGCAACGACTTCAATGCCCTGCTCGATGAACTCGAGGCCTGGCAGTCGCACCTGCAAAGCGAAAACGAATCCCTGGCTCACCAGGCCAGCCACGACAGCCTTACCGGATTGCCCAATCGGGCGTTTTTCGAAGGTCGCCTGATGCGCGCGTTGCGCAGCGCCAACAAGCTCGGCGAGCGAGTGGCGGTGCTGTTTCTCGACAGCGATCGCTTCAAGGAGATCAACGACAGTTTCGGCCATGCGGCGGGTGATGCGGTGTTGGTGGCCGTGGCCAACCGGGTTCGGGCGCAACTGCGGGAAGGGGACCTGGTGGCGCGCTTGGGTGGCGATGAGTTTGCCGTGCTGCTGACGCCGCTGCACAAAACCGAAGACGCCGAACGGATTGCCGACAAGATTCTGGCCAGCATGGACATGCCGATTCCATTGCCGGGCAGCACCCAGGTATTGACCTCTCTCAGTATCGGCGTCGCGGTGTACCCGGATCATGGCGCAACGCCGGGTGCCCTGCTCAACGCCGCCGATGGCGCGATGTACCAGGCCAAGCGCCTCTCCCGAGGCGCACAGTACACGGCAGGGTCGGAGCACCCCGCCGCCGATGTTCAAAACAGGAGCTGATTTCCGTGTTCACATTCAACCCGCGTTCCCTGCGTTTTTTCACCCTGACACTGCTCGTGGCCTTATTGAGCCTGACCGGTTGCCAGACCACCCCCAAAGGCCTGACCCCGGCGCAAATCGCCGTGCTGAAACAGCAGGGGTTCGAGCTGACAGACGATGGCTGGGCTTTCGGCTTGTCCGGCAAGGTCCTGTTTGGCAGTGACGACGACAGCCTGAACAAGCAGAGCACCGACATTGTCGAGCGCATCGGCAAGGCGCTGCTGGGGGTAGGTATCGAGCGGGTACGGGTCGATGGTCACACAGACGCCTCGGGCAAAGAGGCCTACAACGAGCAACTGTCCGTGCGCCGGGCGAAAAGCGTGGCCAAGGTGCTCAACACCGTCGGCATGAAACAGGAAAACATCCAGCTGCGTGGCTTGGGCAGCAGCGTGCCGGTGGCCACCAACAACACCTCCAGTGGCCGCACCGAAAATCGCCGGGTGGCGATTGTGGTCAGCTCCGACTAATCGGCAAACAACATCTCCCGGCTTTCACCCATCAACAGGCCGTGATTCTGCTCGGTGACCTGGCGGATGTAATCCCACAACAGGGTGATCCGCTTGAGCTTCCTGAGATCCTCGCGGCAGTACATCCAGAACTGTCGGGTGATATTGATTTCCTGCGGCAACACCGGCAGCAGGCGCGGGTCCTGGGTGGCGAGGAAGCACGGCAGGATCGCCAGTGAGCGTCCTTGCTGCGCGGCCACGAACTGCGCGATCACGCTGGTGCTGCGCAGGTTGGCGCTGGCGCCGGGCAGTACGTTGGCCAGGTACAGCAGCTCCGAGCTGAACGCCAGGTCGTCGACGTAACTGATAAACGAATGTTTGGCCAAGTCTGCCGGGCGGCGGATAGGCGGGTGGTTGTCCAGATAATCCTGGGTCGCGTACAGCTGCAATCGGTAGTCGCACAGTTTGCAGCAGACGTACGGGCCATGCTCCGGACGCTCCAGGGCGATGACGATGTCGGCTTCGCGCTTGGACAGGCTGATGAAGTGCGGCAGCGGCAGGATATCCACAGAAATGGCCGGATAGGTGTCGACGAAGTGGCTCAGCTGCGGCGTGATGAAAAAACTGCCGAAGCCTTCGGTGCAGCCCATGCGCACATGACCGGACAGCGCCACGCCGGACCCGGAAACCTGCTCGCACGCCATGTGCAAGGTGCTTTCGATTGACTCGGCATACCCCATCAACCGCTGGCCTTCGGCGGTCAGGACAAAGCCGTTGGTCCGGGATTTTTCGAACAGCAAAGTGCCCAGCGCCGTTTCCAGGGAGCTGATGCGCCGCGACACCGTGGTGTAGTCCACCGCCAGGCGCTTGGCCGCAGTGCTGGCCTTGCGGGTGCGGGCGACTTCGAGGAAAAACTTGAGGTCATCCCAGTTCAACGAGCCGAGGGAGGTGATGTTTTTTTGCATGTTGGACCGGTTTTTATGTGCGTTCTTATTAGAAGTTTGCACATCTATACTCCAAAAACAGTCCGTTAACCAATTCGCGGCACACGCCTCATCTCAAGGCGACTTTCTCGCCTTGGCTCCCAAGATAAAAACAAAGATCTGGAGACCCACATGAACGCATCGCTCACGCCCAACGAAACCACCGTGCAAAAGGTCAAGCTGTTGATCGACGGCCAGTGGGTCGAATCCAAGACCACCGAATGGCACGACATCATCAACCCGGCGACCCAGCAGGTGCTGGCCAAGGTGCCGTTTGCCACCGCCGAAGAAGTCGATGCGGCCATCAGCGCCGCCCATCGCGCCTTCCAGACCTGGAAGCTGACCCCGATCGGCGCCCGCATGCGCATCATGCTCAAGCTCCAGGCGCTGATTCGCGAACACTCCAAGCGCATCGCCGCTGTCCTCAGCGCCGAGCAGGGCAAGACCATTGCCGACGCCGAAGGCGATATTTTCCGTGGCCTGGAAGTGGTCGAACACGCTTGCTCCATCGGCAGCCTGCAAATGGGCGAGTTCGCTGAGAACGTCGCCGGTGGCGTCGACACCTACACCCTGCGCCAGCCAATCGGCGTGTGCGCCGGCATTACCCCGTTCAACTTCCCTGCGATGATTCCGCTGTGGATGTTCCCGATGGCCATCGCCTGCGGCAACACCTTCGTGCTCAAGCCGTCCGAACAGGACCCGATGTCGACCATGCTGCTGGTGGAGCTGGCCATCGAGGCGGGCATTCCGGCCGGCGTGCTCAACGTCGTGCATGGCGGCAAGGACGTGGTGGACGGGCTCTGCACCCACAAGGACATCAAGGCGGTTTCCTTCGTCGGTTCAACCGCCGTCGGTACCCATGTCTACGATCTGGCGGGTAAACACGGCAAACGCGTGCAATCGATGATGGGCGCCAAGAACCACGCCGTGGTGCTGCCGGACGCCAATCGCGAACAAGCGCTGAATGCGCTGGTGGGTGCCGGTTTCGGTGCTGCCGGTCAACGCTGCATGGCCACCTCGGTGGTGGTGCTGGTGGGCGCGGCCAAGCAGTGGCTGCCTGATCTCAAGGCGCTGGCGCAGAAGCTCAAGGTCAATGCCGGCAGCGAGCCGGGCACCGATGTCGGCCCGGTGATCTCGAAAAAGGCCAAGGCGCGGATTCTCGACCTGATCGAGAGCGGCATCAAGGAAGGCGCGAAACTGGAGCTGGACGGTCGCGAGATCTCGGTCCCGGGTTACGAGAAGGGCAACTTTGTCGGCCCGACCCTGTTCTCCGGCGTGACCACCGACATGCAGATCTACACCCAGGAAATTTTCGGCCCGGTGCTGGTGGTGCTGGAGGTTAATACGCTTGATGAGGCCATCGCTCTGGTCAACGCCAACCCGTTCGGCAACGGCACGGGCTTGTTCACCCAGAGCGGCGCGGCGGCACGTAAATTCCAGAACGAAATCGACGTCGGCCAGGTCGGCATCAACATCCCGATTCCGGTGCCGGTCCCGTTCTTCAGCTTCACCGGTTCGCGCGGTTCCAAGCTCGGCGACCTCGGCCCATACGGCAAGCAAGTGGTGCAGTTCTACACTCAGACCAAGACCGTCACCAGTCGCTGGTTCGATGACGACAGCGTCAACGACGGTGTGAACACCACCATCAACCTGCGATAAGGAGCCGGACATGAAAATCGCTTTTATCGGTCTGGGCAATATGGGCGCGCCGATGGCGCGCAACCTGATCAAGGCCGGCCATGCTCTGCGCCTGGTGGACCTGAACAAAGCTGTGCTGGCGGAACTGGAACAGCTGGGCGGCAGTATCAGCCCAACGGCCCGCGAAGCTTCAGAAGGCGCCGAGCTGGTCATCACCATGCTGCCTGCCGCGGTGCATGTACGCAGTGTGTGGCTGGGTGAAGACGGCGTGCTCGCCGGTATCGGCAAAGGTGTTCCGGCCGTGGATTGCAGCACCATCGATCCGCAGACCGCGCGGGACGTAGCCACCGCCGCTGCCAAACAGGGCGTGGCCATGGCCGATGCACCGGTCTCTGGCGGTACCGGTGGTGCAGCCGCCGGGACGCTGACCTTCATGGTCGGCGCCACGCCTGAGCTGTTCGCCACCCTGCAACCGGTACTGGCGCAAATGGGCCGCAACATCGTCCATTGTGGTGAGGTCGGCACCGGGCAAATCGCTAAAATCTGCAACAACCTGCTGCTGGGGATTTCCATGGTCGGCGTCAGCGAAGCCATGGCGCTTGGCGATGCATTGGGCATCGACACCAAGGTGCTGGCGGGCATCATCAACAGTTCCACGGGGCGTTGCTGGAGTTCGGAGATGTACAACCCGTGGCCGGGCATCGTTGAAACGGCGCCGGCGTCGCGTGGTTACACCGGTGGTTTCGGTGCCGAACTGATGCTCAAGGATCTGGGGCTGGCGACCGAAGCGGCACGTCAGGCGCACCAGCCGGTGGTACTCGGCGCGGTGGCCCAGCAGTTGTATCAGGCGATGAGTTTGCGTGGGGAGGGTGGTCAGGACTTCTCGGCGATCATCAACGGCTATCGCAAGCCGCAATAACGGTTGGTGACAAGCGGATTTTGTGGCGAGGGAGCAAGCTCCCTCGCCACAGGGTTGGAACGACTGGGTCTGAAAGCATATTTACCGGGAGATCACGTCGGGTGATCCCCCGGTTTTTTTGTATCAGGCAAACACGAAATATTTGCGCACGGTTTCCACGACTTCCCAAGTGCCTTTCATCCCCGGCTCAACGACGAAAATGTCGCCGGCGCGCAGGTGGATCGGCGCCATGCCTTCCGGGGTGATGATGCAGTAGCCTTCCTGGAAGTGGCAGTACTCCCACTTCACGTATTCCACGTACCACTTGCCTGGCGTGCAGATCCAGGTGCCCATGATCTTGCTGCCGTCTTCGCTGGTGTAGGCATTGAGGTTGACGGTGTGCGGGTCGCCTTCGAGTTTTTCCCATTTACAGGCGTCGAGCACGGGCAGCGGGTGAGTGTCGCGAAGAACGGTAATCGGTGCGGTCATGATGACTCCGGGCAGTGGGCTCAAGAACTGAAGTCGCACCCTATAGCGCCTGTCCCGCGATCAGTTGTCTGTGGTCGACACTGAGGTGTCCAGAAACGCGCTCCCTGCTCAATCTTCTGGCTAGGCCAACGCTTGCAGCAACGCCTTGGCGTAGCCGGGCAGCGCGGCGAAATCGCGGGCGCAGATCAAGAGCCTGCGCTGTGCCCAGGGCTCTTGCAGGCAGAGGCTCTTGAAAGACGGTTCGTTGGACCACCGATCGACCGCCGCCAGGGGCACGATCGCCAGTCCCGCCCCTCGGGCGACCATGCGCATCACGCCATCGAAGCCATCGGCACGGATGCGGATCTGCATGCGCAGGCCGGCGTGCAGTGCCTGCTCTTCCAGGTACACCGCCAAGGCGCTGTTGGCATTCAGGCTGACGTAGTCGTGATGCAGCGTGTCGGTGAAGCTCACTGAGGTCGCCTGTGCCAAGGGATGTTCCCGGGGCATGATCAGCACCAGCGGATCATCGCGGAACGCTCGGGTCTGCAAGTCATCGGTGTCCACCGCGTCGGAAACGATGCCGAGGTCTGCCGCCCCTTGGCGCAAGGCGTGGGTGATGCGGGTGCTGGGCAGTTCCTGCAAGTCGATGTCGAGGTTGGGGTGGCTATGCAGGAAATCCGCGAGCAACTCTGGCAGGTACTCGGTGATTGCCGTGGTGTTGCACAGCAGCCGCACCTGGCCTTTGACGCCCTGGGCGTATTCGGCCAGTTCCTGTTGCAGGCGTTCGGCCTGTTGCAGCAGGATCCGGGCGTGTCGGGCCAGGGCATTGCCGGCCGGTGTCGGGCTGACCCCGCGACGATTGCGCTGAAGAAACTCGACGCCCAGCGACGCCTCCATGGCGCGAATTCGCGCACTGGCCGCTGCCAGGGACAAATGACTGCGTGCGGCGCCGGCGGTGATGTTGCCGGTGTCGAGGATGTTCAGGTACAGGCGCAGGTCGGTCAGGTCGAAGTGCATTACAACAATCCCAAGTTGTGTGTTGTCTGGAAGGACGCCATCGCGATTATTTAGCCTCTTGTGTGGAGAGAGGCTGCCTCAGTATATGGCAGATTTTCAATCGATCCCCGCGGGCTCACCATGGCCCCATGAATACACTCTCGGCGTTTTATCAGAATCTCGGGTTAGCCCTTTCGCTACTGGTTATCGGCACCTTTGTGCTGGCCGGCATGATCAAGGGCGTGATCGGTCTCGGCCTGCCGACCGTTGCCATGGGGTTGCTCGGTCTGGCTATGGCGCCGACGCAGGCTGCGGCGCTGTTGATCATTCCGGCGACCCTGACCAACGTCTGGCAACTGGCATTCGGCGGGCATCTGTCGGGGCTGGTCAAACGGTTGTGGCCGATGCTGCTGTCGATTTTCATCGGCACCGGGGCAGGCACACTGTGGATCGGCATGAGCGGTGGCCATTGGGTGGTGCGGGGGTTGGGGGCTGCATTGTTGCTGTATGCGCTGAGCGGGTTGTTCCTGCCGACTGTGCACGTGGGGCGGCGCAATGAACGCTGGCTCGGTCCATTGTGTGGCGTGCTGACCGGCGTCATCACTTCGGCCACCGGCGTGTTCGTGATTCCGGCGGTGCCCTATCTGCAAGCGCTGGGTTTGAGCAAGGACGAGCTGGTGCAGGCGCTGGGCCTGTCGTTCACCGTCTCGACCCTCGCGCTGGCCGGTGGCTTGCTATGGCGTGGCGCGCTTGGTGGGGGCGAGTTGAGCGCATCGCTGTTGGCGCTGATTCCGGCCATGCTCGGCATGTGGCTGGGACAATCGCTGCGCCAGCGGATCAGCACCCTGTGGTTCAAGCGCGTGTTCTTCGTTGGCCTGGGTGTGCTCGGCGGCCATTTGCTGATCAGCGGTTAGCGGACGACGGGCTGATCATCTCGATGGCGCGGATCTCGAAGTCCCGTTCCAGGTATTCATCACGCTGCGCGAGGAACTGCTTCATGTGCGGCAGATTCGAGTGCACGTCGAGGTGGGCCCGGGATTGCCAGATCTCGTAGAAGATGAACAGGGTCGGGTCCTGTTGGTCGCGCAACATGTGGTATTCGATGCAACCGGGTTCGGCTCGGCTCGCTTGCACGTAGCCGCTGAAAAAGGCTTCGAAGGCGTCGGATTTTTCCGGGCGGGTCTTGGCGTGCAGGATGAAGCCCTGGATTTCACTCATCTACATCTCTCCTCAAATCAGAATTGGCGCCAGTCTAAGGCAACAATCACCTGTTGATTCGTGCTTGTAGGTCAAATGAATTTTGCCAAATCGACGCTTACTCCGCGCGAGGTCGATCGGTACTCTGCCGCCATCCGATTCCCGACCTTCCCGAGACCTCTCATGAAAAAAGTCCTGTTGCTCAATGGCGGCAAAAAATTTGCGCACTCCGACGGCCGCTACAACGCCACCCTGCATGAAGCCGCGTTGAGCGTGCTGGATCGCGGTGGCATGGATGTCAAAACCACCTTCATCGACGAGGGCTACGACGTCGCCGAAGAAGTGGCCAAGTTCCTCTGGGCCGACGTGATCATCTACCAGATGCCCGGTTGGTGGATGGGCGCACCGTGGACCGTGAAAAAGTACATCGATGAAGTCTTCACCGAGGGCCATGGCAGCCTCTATGCCAGCGACGGTCGCACCCGTTCGGACGCATCGCAGAAGTACGGCAGCGGCGGTCTGATTCACGGCAAGCAGTACATGCTGTCGCTGACCTGGAACGCCCCGCAGCAAGCCTTCGACGACCCAAGCGATTTCTTCGAGGCCAAAGGCGTGGACGCGGTGTACTTCCCGTTCCACAAGGCCAACGAGTTCCTGGGCATGACCGGTTTGCCGACGTTCCTGTGCGTGGACGTGATGAAGCGCCCGAACATCGAAGGCGACGTGGCGCGCTATGAGCAGCATTTGGCTGAGGTGTTTGGTCTCAAGGCGTAACTGTCAGCTACTATCGAAAGCCTGAGTCTGTGTTCGGGCTTTTGTGGCGAGGGAGCTTGCTCCCGCTGGTGCGCGAAGCGGACCCAAAACCAGCCTGCTCGGTGGTTCAAGTTGTCTGCGTCAAACCATTTACGACGGCTTCGCCGCCGAGCGGGAGCAAGCTCCCTCGCCACAAGGGTTCTTCTCAGCTTGGAAGAACCGGCGCAGGACTATCGATAAGGGACACACGTGAAAGCCAGATCCGATGAATTGCAGGTTTTCGTCTGCGTGATTGAATGCGGGTCGATTTCCGCGGCGGCCGAGCAGGTGGGGCAAACGCCTTCGGCGGTCAGCCGTACGCTCTCGCGGCTGGAGGCCAAGCTCGACACCACCTTGATCAATCGCACCACGCGGCGCATGGACCTGACCGAAGAGGGCAAGTACTTCTTCGAGCACGCCAAGCGCATTCTCGATCAGATGGATGAGCTCGAAGAGCGCCTGTCCTCGCGCCAGCAAACACCGTCCGGGCGGCTGCGGATCAATGCGGCGTCACCGTTCATGCTGCACGCCATCGTGCCCTACATCGAAGAGTTCCGCAGGCTCTACCCCGACATCCAGCTCGAACTCAACAGCAACGATTTGATCATCGACCTGCTGGAGCAGAGCACCGACATCGCCATCCGCATCGGCACCCTGACCGACTCGACGCTGCATGCCCGCTCCCTGGGTTGCAGCCCGCTGCACATCGTCGCCAGCCCGGCGTATCTGGAAAAGCACGGCGCACCGCAAGCCGTGGCTGACCTGGCTAACCATACGCTACTGGGGTTCACCCAGAACGAAGGCCTCAACCAATGGCCGCTGCGTTACGTGCATGGCGATCGCTGGCCGATCCAGGCATCGATCAGCGCCTCCAGCGGCGAAACCATCCGCCATCTCGCACTGGACGGCCAGGGCATCGCCAGCCTGTCGCATTTCATGACCATCGAAGACATTCGTGCCGGACGCTTGAAAGTGTTGCTGGCCGAGTTCAACAGCGGTTATCGCCAGCCGATCAACGCGGTGTACTACCGCAACTCGCAACTGGCCCTGCGGATACAGTGCTTCCTGGACTTTATCCAGGGCAAGCTGGCCGATTATGCGAGCGCAGATTTCAAGGGCTGATTCGTGATTCCTGCGCAAAAGTGAATTGGGTCAGAGGGCATTTTTCGGCAGTGATCGCTCCTTGATACTCCTTGCATCACTTATCCACGCAGGGAGTTGCTCCATGAACGTATTCGTTACCGGTGCCGCCGGTTTTATCGGCGGTTCCATCGCCACGGGCCTGGTCCAGGCCGGCCACAACGTCACTGGTCTGGTGCGCAGCGCCGAACAAGCCGATGAACTGCGTGCACTGGGCATCACCCCGGTAATCGGTACGCTGGACGACTGCGCCCTGTTGGCCGATCAGGCGCTTGCTGCGGACGCTGTGATCAACGCCGCCAGCAGCGATCATCGTGGCGCGGTGGAAGCCTTGCTCGATGCCTTGCGCGGTGCTGGCAAAGTGTTCCTGCACACCAGCGGTTCGAGCATCGTCGGTGATGCCCCGGGCGGTAAATCCAGTGATGTCATCTACTTCGAAGACAACCTGCCGAAACCGACAGTCGACAAGGCGGCGCGCGTGGCCATCGACAACCTGATCCTGGCGGCGGCCATGGACGGGGTGAACTCGGCAGTGATCTGTAACACGCTGATCTACGGCCACAGCCTGGGCGTCCATCGTGACAGCGTGCAGCTACCGCGCCTGCTCAAACAGGCGCGCAAAAGCGGTGTGGTGCGCCATGTCGGCCCGGGCCAGAACATCTGGTCCAATGTGCACATCGAGGACGTGGTGGCGCTGTATCTGCTGGCGCTGACTGAAAACGTACCGGGCACCTTCTACTTCGTCGAAAGCGGTGAAGCGTCGTTCATCGACATGACCACGGCCATGGCCCAGGCGCTGAACCTGGGCGAGCCGCAGGACTGGGCGCTCAAGGATGCGGAAACCGAGTGGGGCTATGAAATGGCCAACTATGGTTTGGGCTCCAACAGTCGGGTGCGCGGCAAGCATGCGCGGGAATTGCTGGGTTGGGTGCCGAAGCGCACGTCGGTAGTGGAGTGGATTCACGACGAGATGGTTTGAGTTCGCGATAGACCGCGTCATCGTTCATCGCGGGCAGGCTCACTCCTACATTTGATTGCATTCCTTCTGATGGAACGCGGTTAAATGTAGGAGTGAGCCTGCTCGCGATTGCGTTTCCACTGGCCCATCTGCTGGCCGCGCTGCCCCCGATTCCGTAACATCCGCACACTCTTTTTCGTCTCTCCCTGTGTGCGATCCCCCATGAAAGCAAAACGTCTACGCGCCGATGTCCTGGCCGGGCTTACCACGTCCTTCGCCCTGTTGCCCGAGTGCATCGCTTTCGCGCTGGTGGCTCATCTCAATCCGCTGATGGGGCTCTATGGCGCGTTCATCATCTGCACCCTGACCGCGCTGTTCGGCGGACGACCGGGCATGGTGTCCGGTGCGGCCGGCTCGATGGCCGTGGTGATCGTCGCGCTGGTGGTGCAACACGGCGTGCAGTATCTACTGGCCACGGTGTTGATGGGCGGGTTGATCATGATGGCGTTCGGGCTGCTCAAGCTCGGCAAACTGGTGCGCATGGTCCCGCACCCGGTGATGCTCGGCTTCGTCAACGGCCTGGCGATCATCATTGCCCTGGCGCAACTGGAACACTTCAAGAGCGGTGAAGCCTGGTTGAGCGGTACGCCGCTGTACATGATGATCGGGCTGGTTGCGGTAACCATGACGGTTGTCTACGTGCTGCCGCGCCTGACCCGCACGGTGCCGCCGGCGCTGGTGGCGATTCTCGGCGTGGGCCTGGCGGTGTATTCGCTGGGCCTGCCGACCCGCACCCTGGGCGACATGGCGCACATCGCCGGTGGCTTGCCGACGCTGGCGCTGCCGGACATTGCGTGGAACCTGGACACCCTGCGCATCATCGCGCCCTATGCGATCCTGATGGCTATGGTCGGCTTGCTGGAAACCCTGCTGACCCTGAATCTCACCGATGAAATCACCGAGAGCCGTGGCTATCCGGATCGCGAGTGCGTGGCGCTGGGGGCGGCGAACATCGTGTCCGGTGCGTTCGGCGGCATGGGCGGTTGCGCGATGATCGGCCAGACCGTGATCAACCTCAGTTCCGGCGGGCGCGGGCGTTTGTCCGGGGTGGTGGCCGGGGTGTCGATCCTGTTGTTCATCCTGTTTCTGTCGCCGCTGATCGAGCGCATTCCACTGGCCGCGCTGGTGGGGGTGATGTTCGTGGTGTCGCAACAGACCTTCGCCTGGGCCTCGTTGCGGGTGCTGAACAAGGTGCCGTTGAACGACGTGCTGGTGATCATCGCGGTGACCGTGATTACCGTGCTCACCGACCTGGCAATGGCAGTGCTCTGCGGAATCATCATTGCGGCGCTCAATTTCGCCTGGCAGCAGGCTCGGCAGTTGTACGCCGACAGTCATCTGGAGACTGACGGCAGCAAGCTGTACCGGGTGCATGGCACGCTGTTCTTCGCCTCGACCACACCCTTTCTCAATCAGTTCGATCCGGCCAATGACCCGGCGCAAGTGACACTTGATTGCCAGCACCTGAGTTTTGTCGACTACTCGGCCATCGCCGCGCTGGGCACCTTGCGCGAGCGCTACACCAAGGCTGGCAAGCACTTGCGGGTGCTGCATTTGTCCGAGCGTTGCAAGAAATTGCTCAAGCGCGCCCGGATGCAGCACGACTGAAATCAAACAGGCAGGCGCGATGAAAATCCGCCTGCCATATTTTCATTATTTGCGACAACTCATACCTCTGCACGACACCCCTTACCTCTGCACGAAAATTACTTTCACCTCGTTTGAAAATCACCTGCCGAAATGTTTTAAGAGTTTCACAAATATTTCGACGTGACCCTCTCGAGGAGTACCGCATGACCCTGTCCTTCGGCTATTGGCTGCTGGTGTATGCCGCTGTTGCCATCATCGCGCTGATCGTTCTGATCGCCCGTTACCGGCTCAACCCGTTCATTGTCATCACCCTGATTTCCATCGGCCTGGCGCTGGTGGCGGGCATGCCGCCGTCCGGTGTGGTGGGGGCGTACGAAGCGGGTGTCGGCAAGACCCTGGGGCATATCGCACTGGTGGTGGCGCTGGGCACCATGCTCGGCAAGATGATGGCCGAGTCCGGTGGCGCCGAGCAGGTGGCGCGGACCTTGATCGACCGTTTCGGCGAGAAGAACGCGCATTGGGCGATGGTGTGCATCGCGTTTCTGGTGGGGCTGCCGCTGTTCTTCGAAGTCGGTTTCGTCTTGCTGGTGCCGATTGCCTTTACCGTGGCGCGGCGCGTGGGCGTATCGATCCTGATGGTCGGCTTGCCGATGGTCGCCGGGCTTTCGGTGGTGCATGCGCTGGTACCGCCGCACCCGGCGGCGATGCTGGCGGTGCAGGTGTATCAGGCGTCGGTGGGGCAGACCTTGATGTACGCGATCCTGATCGGCATTCCGACCGCGATCATCGCAGGTCCCCTGTACGCCAAATTCATTGTGCCGCGCATTCAGCTGCCGGCGGAAAACCCGCTGGAACGACAGTTTCTTGAGCGTGAACCGCGCGACAGCCTGCCGGGTTTCGGTATCACCATGGCGACCATCCTGTTGCCGGTGGTGCTGATGCTGATCGGCGGCTGGGCCAACCTGATTTCAACACCGGGCACAGGTTTCAACCAGTTCCTGCTGTTCATCGGTAACTCAGTGATCGCGCTGTTGCTGGCCACATTGTTGAGTTTCTGGACCCTCGGCCTGGCCCAGGGCTTCAACCGCGAATCGATCCTCAAGTTCACCAACGAATGCCTGGCGCCGACCGCGAGCATCACACTGCTGGTGGGCGCCGGTGGTGGCTTGAACCGGATTCTGGTGGACGCCGGCGTCACCGACCAGATCGTCGGCCTGGCCCACGAGTTTCATTTGTCGCCGCTGTTGATGGGCTGGCTGTTTGCCGCGTTGATGCGCATTGCCACCGGTTCTGCCACTGTGGCCATGACCACCGCTTCAGGCGTGGTCGCGCCAGTGGCCATTGGTCTGGGTTATCCCCATCCGGAGCTGCTGGTGCTGGCGACTGGCGCCGGGTCGGTTATCTTTTCCCACGTTAACGACGGCGGTTTCTGGTTGATCAAGGAATACTTCAACATGACCGTTACCCAAACCTTCAAGACCTGGACCGTGCTCGAGACGTTGATCTCGGTCATTGCCTTCGGCCTTACCGTTGGCCTTTCTTACCTGATTTAGCCGGAGCCACTTGCATGGACATCCTCTACCAGATCCGCGCCCGTCAGGACTCCTTCAGCGCCGGTGAAGGACGCATCGCCCGCCTGATGCTCGACGACGTAGGATTTGCCGCCTCCGCCAGCCTCGATGAGCTGGCGCTGCGGGCGGAGGTCAGCAGCGCCACGCTGTCGCGCTTCGCCCGCACGGTCGGCTGTAAGGACCTGCGTGACCTGCGCCTGCAACTGGCCCAGGCCAGCGGCGTCGGCAGCCGGTTTCTCGACCCGGCGGGCACGCCCGAGCAGTCGGCGTTCTACGGGCAGATCGTGGGCGATATCGAGTCGACCTTGCGCCAGCACCTGGCAGCGTTCGATGAGTCGCGTTTCGCCGATGCGGTGAAACTGCTGGGCAAGGCGCGGATGATTCACGCTTTCGGCATGGGCGGCTGCTCGACCCTGTGCAGCGATGAACTGCAAGTGCGCCTAGTGCGCCTCGGCTATCCGATTGCGGTATGCCACGATGCGGTGATGATGCGCGTCACAGCCGCCAGCCTCAGCGCCGAACACGTGGTAATTGTCTGCTCGCTGACCGGGATCACCCCGGAGCTGATTGAAACGGTGGAACTGGCGCGCAACTACGGCGCACGCATTCTGGCCATCACCCGGGCCGATTCTCCGCTGGCGCAACTGGCCGACATCGTCCTGCCCCTGCAAAGCGCCGAAACCTCGTTCATCTACAAACCCACGGCAGCGCGCTACGGCATGCTGCTGGCCATCGACGTGCTCGCCACCGAGCTGGCCCTGGCCAATCCTGAAGACAATCAAGAACGTCTGCGGCGGATCAAACTCGCCCTCGACGAATACCGCGGCGGCGACGATCACTTGCCGCTGGGAGACTGACATGCAGTACGACACGCTGATTCGCAACGCCCTGATCATCGACGGCAGCAACAGCCCCGGTTACCCCGCCGACGTGGCCATTCTCAACGGGCGCATCGAGCGTATCGGCGACTTGCGCGATGCCCGTGCCAGCGAAGAAGTCGACGCGCAGGGCCATGTGCTGGCGCCGGGTTTCATCGACGTGCACACCCATGACGACACCGTGGTGATCCGTCAGCCGCAGATGCTGCCCAAGCTCAGCCAGGGCGTGACCACGGTCATCGTCGGCAACTGCGGGATCAGCGCGTCACCAGTGAGTTTGCGCGGCGATCCGCCGGACCCGATGAACCTGTTGGGCACGGCCGCTGCGTTCGTTTATCCGACCTTCCGCGACTACCGTGCGGCGGTCGAAGCGGCGAACACCACGCTGAACGTCGCGGCATTGGTCGGCCATACGGCGTTGCGCAGCAATCATCTGGACGACCTGTTTCGCACCGCCACGGCGGAAGAAATCAGTGCGATGCGCGAGCAATTGCGCGAGAGCCTGGAGGCCGGCGCCTTGGGCCTGTCCACCGGCCTTGCCTATGCCAGTGCCTTCTCGGCATCCACCGATGAAGTGATGCAACTGACCGAAGAGTTGACCGCGTTCGGAGCGGTCTACACCACCCATTTGCGCAGCGAATTCGAACCGGTGCTGGAGGCCATGGACGAGGCGTTCCAGATCGGTCGCCATGCGCAAAGCCCGGTGATCATTTCCCACCTCAAATGTGCCGGCGCCGGTAACTGGGGGCGTAGTCCGCAACTGCTGGCATCCCTCGAAGAAGCGGCGAAAACCCACCCGGTCGGTTGCGATTGTTATCCGTATGCAGCGAGTTCTTCGACGCTGGATTTGAAGCAGGTGACCGATGCCCACCGCATCACCATCACCTGGTCGACCCCGCACCCGGAAATGGGCGGCCGCGACCTGATGGACATCGCCGCTGAATGGAATGTGCCGTTGCTGGAGGCCGCTCGCCAACTGCAACCGGCCGGTGCGGTGTACTACGGAATGGATGAGGCGGATGTTCGCAGAATCCTCGCGCACCCGCTGTCAATGGTCGGCTCCGACGGCTTGCCGGAAGACCCGTTCCCGCACCCACGCTTGTGGGGCGCATTCCCTCGGGTGCTCGGACATTTCAGCCGTGATGTAGGACTGTTCCCGCTGCACACCGCCGTGCACAAAATGACCGGGCTGTCGGCGGCACGTTTCGGTTTGAAGGAGCGCGGTGAGATCCGCGAAGGCCATTGGGCCGACCTGGTGTTGTTCGATCCGGCGACCATCCGGGATGTCGCCGATTTCAACGATCCGCAGCGGGCGGCACAAGGCATCGAGGGGGTATGGGTCAACGGTGTGTTGAGCTACCGCGATGGCCAGGCCAACGGGCGCAGGGAAGGGCGGTTCCTGGCCCGGGAAGGGGATTTGCGCACGGGTTTTCAGTGAGTTTCGAGGACTGCGTCACAGTGGTGGCATTTTGAGACTAAAGATTGGCATTTCCGCGCCGAATTGCTGACATCAGGCCCGGCTACACCACGGGCTTTCACCGTCTGGGAGCAACTCGATGAGCTTCGGCAAAACCACTCCGATCCTGCGTATTTTCGACGAAGCCAAGGCAGTGGAGTTCTACGTCGACTTCCTCGGTTTCAAGATCGACTGGCAACATCGATTCGAAGCGAATTTCCCGCTGTACCTGCAAATCTCCCGTGGCGAATGCGTGCTGCACCTGTCCGAACACCATGGCGACAGCACACCGGGTTCTGCCCTGCGGATCGAGACGGATGAGCTAGAGAAGTTTCAGCAGCAACTGTTGGCCAAGGAATACAGGTTTTCCCATCCGCAGATTCAGGCCATGCCCTGGGGCAGCCAGGACATGACCATCGCCGACCCGTTCGGCAATCGCTTGGTGTTCACTAACGCGATCAGCCTCTGAGCCTTCAGCCCCTCAGGCTTAAGTCTTTACCCTTCGTTCGGCACCCGGTGGGTTTGGCGAAACTCACCCGGCGGCATCCCGCGCCGGCTTTTGAACGTGCGGTGAAACGAGCGGGGTTCGGTGAAACCCAGGTACTGGGCGATGTCCTGAATCGGCAGGGTGCTGTTGAGCAGGTAATGCTCGGCCAGTTCCTGGCGCAGGTCATCGAGGATCTGCTGGTACGACGTACCGGCCAGATGCAGCTGGCGTTGCAGCGTGCGCACTGACACCGCGAGATGCTCTGCCACCTGCTCCTTGCGTGGCAGACCTTCCTTGAGCAACTTTCGCAGGATGCTTTTGACCCGCTGTTCCAGCGACGCGTCCTCCAGTGTGGCCATCAATCCCTGGGCATGTTCTTCCAGCGTGCGCAGCAATTGCGCATCGGCCTGGCGCAATGGCAACTGCAAATACGGCAACGGGACAATCAGCGCCGAATAAGGCTGATTGAACAGTACCGGGCAGTCGAAGAACTGCTCGTACTCTGCCAGCGTCGTGTCGGCCGGACGGGCATGTTCCAGCCAGACGGCGGCCGGCGACATTTGCGTGTCGGCGATCCAGCGCGCGTATTGCAGCCAGGAACCGAGCACGTTTTCCACCAGGTGTCGGCGAATTCGCGGGCGCTGATGGCGGCATGTCCAGATCAGGTGCACCTCGCTGCCTTGCACCTCGGCGCGGCTGACGCCCATGTCTCCCACCAGCTTCTCGAACGGCATGATGCGGCTCATGGCGTCGCCCAGTGTCGCGCAGTTCATGGTGATGTAACCGAGCACGCTCCAGGAGTTGGGCAACACAAAACGCGCGGCGTTGAGACCGAACAACGCATCGCCCGAGTGTTCGCAGAAATAGTCGAGCAGCCGTTCATGGGCTTCACCCGGCAACCGTAGGCTGTTGTCACTCAACTGCTGTGCCTGCAACCCGGCAGCCGCCAACGCAGGCTCGATGGCCATGCCCAGTTGTTCGGCATGACGCAGGTATTTGAGCAGTGGCGGAACTGAAGTGAAGCCCAGGGATTGCATGATCGTATTCCTTTGATCAAGGCCCGCGTGCGCGGATGAATGCCTTGAAAGGTAATTTGAAACCACGACTAAAGTAAATGGCTGACGCCTGCGCGACGTTTGACTCAATTGGCTACTCGAACTGGCCGGATGCGACCGTGACACTTTCGGACGGCTGACTAGTATGGGGGCCTGAAATATCACTGATCAGAACCGCAAAAGGACACACGCATGCGACGCTGGAACGGCTGGGGAGATGCAACCACGGTGGTCGAACTGCCGGCCCAGGGCGCGAGTTTTCTCGCCCGGCGGGTGGGGGACGGCCGAGCGCTGCCCGACGCGACGCTTGAGACGGCTTTGGCCCGTGTGCCCCCGTCGCGGTTGCAGCAACACTATTTGTACAGCGTGGATGCCCATGATCGTTTGCTGCATGCGCGGGGCCAGAGCCTGCCGGACTGGCTGGCGTTGCGTGAAGGCGCGTTGGGGAATTATCCCGACGCCGTGGCCTATCCCGAGACCGCTGAGCAGATTCGCAAGTTACTGCTGCTCGCCCATGAACAGGACCTGTGCCTGATTCCTTATGGCGGCGGCACCTCGGTGGCTGGTCACATCAACCCGCCGAGTTCCGCGCGGCCGGTGGTGACGGTTTCCCTGGCCCGCATGAATCGCCTGCTGGACCTCGACGAAGAGAGCCTGCTGGCGACCTTCGGCCCCGGCACCAGTGGACCGCAAGTGGAAAGTCAGTTGCGCGCCCGTGGTTACACCCTGGGGCATTTCCCGCAGTCGTGGGAGCTGTCGACCCTGGGCGGTTGGGTCGCCAGCCGCTCCAGTGGCCAACAGTCGCTGCGCTATGGGCGGATCGAGCAACTGTTCGCCGGCGGGACCCTGGAAACCTTTGCCGGGCCTTTGGAAATTCCATCCTTTCCGGCCTCGGCGGCCGGGCCCGATCTGCGGGAAGTGGTGTTGGGCTGTGAGGGGCGTTTCGGGATCATTTCCGAGGTGAAGGTGCGGGTCAGCGCACTGCCTGCCGATGAACGTTTCTATGGGGTGTTTCTGCCCGATTGGCCCAAGGCGCTGCAAGCCATCCGCCAGTTGGCCCAGGCGCGCGTGCCGCTGTCGATGCTGCGCCTGTCCAACGCGGTGGAAACCGAAACGCAGCTGGCGTTGGCCGGTCACCCGCAGCAGATCGCCTGGCTGGAAAAGTATCTGGCCCTGCGCGGCGCCGGTGCGGGCAAATGCCTGCTGACGTTCGGCGTGACCGGCAATCGTCGGCAAAATGCGCTGTCTCTGCGTCAGGCCCGGCAGCACCTCAAGGCGTTCGGCGGGGTGTTTACCGGCACCTTGCTCGGCAAAAAGTGGGCGCAGAACCGTTTTCGTTTTCCCTACCTGCGCGAAAACCTGTGGAACGCCGGTTACGTGGTGGACACCCTGGAAACGGCCACTGACTGGAGCAACGTCGACAACCTGCTCACGCTGATCGAAAACAGCCTGCGCGACGCCCTGGCTGCCGAAGGCGAGCGGGTGCATGTCTTCACCCACCTTTCCCATGTCTACGGTGAAGGATCGAGCATCTACACCACCTATGTGTTTCGCCCGGCGGCGGACTACCCCGCCACCCTGGCGCGCTGGCAGGCACTCAAGCAGGCGGCCAGCCAGACCATCGTCGACAACCATGGCACCATCAGTCACCAGCATGGCGTGGGCAAGGATCACGCGCCGTACCTGCGGCGTGAGAAGGGCGCGCTGGCGATGGACACCCTGCAGGCACTGAGTCGGCATTTTGATCCGGCCGGGCGACTGAACCCTGGCACGCTGTTGCAGGAGTGACGGCCATGAGCCTGGACTGGAACGCGGCGTGGCGACAGCAGGTGCTGCCGACGCTGGCGGATGAAACCTGGGACCTGATCGTCATCGGCGGCGGCATCAGCGGTGCCGGTATCCTGCGCGAAGCCGCGCGCCGTGGCTGGCGCTGCCTGCTGCTGGAGCAGCGCGATTTCGCCTGGGGCACTTCCAGTCGCTCCTCGAAAATGGTCCATGGCGGCTTGCGTTACATCGCCAAGGGCCAGTGGCGCCTGACCCGCGACTCGGTGCGCGAACGCCAGCGCCTGCTTGACGAAGCGCCGGGGCTGGTGGAGCCGATGAGTTTCATGATGCCGCATTACCGTGGCGGTTTTCCCGGGCCACGGGTGCTGGGTGGTTTGCTGTCCATCTATGACGCCTTGGCCGGACGGCGCAGCCATCGCTTCCATGACGCGCAACAACTGCGTTATCTGGCACCTGGGGTGAAGGAAGATGACCTGCTGGGCGGCACCTGTTTTGTCGATGCGCTGACGGATGATGCCCGTCTGGTGATGCGCGTATTGGGCGAGGCCCGTGCCGACGGCGCCGTGGTGCTCAACGGCGTGCGCGTGCAGCAATTGCTGCGTGAAGAGGGGCGCGTTTGTGGGGTTCAGGTCGAAGACTGCGAGGGCGGCGGATCACTGACATTGCGTTGCGGAGTGCTGGCCGTGGCCACCGGCGCGTGGGCCGAGCGCTTGCGCCTGCCCGACGCTCCTCGCCAGTTGCGCCCGTTGCGTGGCAGTCATCTGTTGTTGCCGGGCTGGCGCCTGCCAGTGGCGCAAGCCTTCACCTTCCTGCACGAGCGTGACCGTCGACCGGTGTTCGTTTTCCCTTGGGAGGGCGCCACGGTAGTCGGCACCACGGACCTCGATCATCACGGCGATCTGGACCAGAGCGCGAGCATCAGCGTTGATGAACTCGACTATCTGCTGGCGGCCTGCAGCCAACAGTTTCCCCAGGCCGAGGTGGTCGCTGCCGATGTGCTGTCGACCTGGTCGGGAGTACGCCCGGTGGTGGGCGGTGCGGCGGGTGAGCGACAAGACAAACCGTCGAATGAAACCCGTGAGCATGTGCTGTGGCAGGAGCCTGGTTGCGTGACCCTGGCCGGCGGTAAGCTGACCACCTTTCGCCCGCAGGCCATCGAAGTGCTCAAGGCCTGCGCGAGCATGCTCGACCGTCCATTCGTTGATGACGCCGCGCCGGTGTTTGCCGTCGTGCCGCCGCAGGCGATCCCTGGGCTCAGCGTCAGCCGGTGGCGACGCCTGGCCGGGCGGCATGGCCGTGACCTGCCGAGGCTGGCGCAACTGATCACCGAACTGGGCCACGACACCGTCGGCGGCACAGACACCTTGTGGGCGGAGCTGGCCGTTGCCTGCGATGGGGAAATGGTCCTGCACCTGGATGACCTACTGCTGCGCCGAACCCGTCTGGGCCTGTTGCTGCCGCGCGGTGGTGAGGATTATTTCGCTGCCATTCGCCAACTCTGCCAACCGCGACTGGGCTGGGACGATGAGCATTGGCAGCAGGAATTACAGCGTTATCGGGCGTTGTGGCAACGCCATCATGGTTTGCCGGATGCCGCGCATTGATGCCCATTGAAGAGAGCTCCATGGATAACCACCCGAACAAGCGTTACCTGTTGGCCATCGACAACGGCACCCAGAGCGTGCGCGCGCTGCTCTTCGACCTGCAGGGCAATCTGCTGGGCAAAGGCAAGGTCGAGTTGCAGGCCTATTACTCGACTCAACCTGGCTGGGCCGAGCAGGACCCGGAGTATTACTGGGCAAAACTGGGTGAGGCCTGCCAGCAGTTGTGGCAACAAACCGGCATCGATCGTTCACAGATTGCCGGTGTATC
This sequence comes from Pseudomonas sp. GL-R-26, assembly GCF_019947365.1. Lineage (NCBI taxonomy): Bacteria > Pseudomonadati > Pseudomonadota > Gammaproteobacteria > Pseudomonadales > Pseudomonadaceae > Pseudomonas > Pseudomonas sp. GL-R-26. The sequence goes on from NZ_JAGYGI010000015.1 coordinate 31,777, forward strand.
CCTGACCACCCAGCGCGGCACCGTGATCAACGTCGATGCCCAGGGCAAGGCACTGCGCCCGGCGATCCTGTGGCTCGATCAACGCCAGGCCGAAGTCAAAGGCGGCATCAAGGGACCGTGGGGCTGGCTGTTCAAACTGGTCGGCGCGCAAGCCACGGTGGACTACTTTCGCGCCCAGGCCGAGGCCAACTGGATCGCCCGCAATCAGCCTGACGTCTGGGCGGCGACCGACAAATTTCTGCTGCTCTCGGGGTTTCTCACCCATCGTCTTTGCGGGCGCTTTGTCGATTCGGTGGGCTGTTGCGTCGGTTACCTGCCGTTCGACTTCAAACGCCTGAAATGGGCCGCCCCCACCGATTGGAAATGGCAGGCGCTGGCGGTGCGTCCAGAGCAACTGCCGAACCTTCACAAGCCCGGTGAAACCCTGGGCTACATCAGCGCCGAGGCCAGCCGCCACACCGGCATTCCCGAGGGGCTGCCGCTGATCGCCGCAGGTGCCGACAAGGCCTGCGAAGTCGTGGGCTCCGGCGTCGTCGACCCAGGCACCGTGTGCCTTTCCTACGGCACCACGGCGACGATCACCAGCACCCGGTCGCGCTACCTGGAAATCGTCCCGTTGATTCCACCTTACCCGTCCGCGGTGCCGGATCAATTCAACTGCGAGGTGATGATTTATCGCGGCTACTGGATGGTCAGCTGGTTCAAGAACGAGTTCGGCCTGCGGGAAATGCAGCAGGCCAAAGCCCAGGGCGTGGAGCCCGAGCAACTCTTCGATGCGCTGGTCGACGCGGTGCCGCCGGGTTCCATGGGGTTGATGCTGCAACCCTACTGGTCGCCCGGCATCCGCGAGCCGGGTGTGGAAGCCAAGGGCGCGATGATCGGCTTCGGCGACGTGCATACCCGCGCGCATATTTACCGGGCGATCCTCGAAGGTCTGGCGTATGCCCTGCGTCAGGGCATGGAGAAGATCGAGAAACGTTCGAGGGTCTCCATCACGCGCTTGCGCGTCGCCGGTGGCGGCTCCCAGAGTGATGCCGCGATGCAACTCACGGCGAACATTTTCGGCCTGCCGGCCGAGCGCCCGCATGTCTACGAAGCGTCCGGCCTGGGCGCGGCCATTTGCTGCGCGGTGGGGTTGGGGCTGCACGCGGATTTCCCCACGGCGATGGCCTCCATGACGCGGGTCGGTGCGGTATTCATGCCGCAACCCGAAGCGCAGCAGATCTATGAGCGACTGTACAAAGAGGTCTACCTGCGCATGTATCGACAGCTCAAGCCGTTGTACCAGAGCATCCGCAAAATCACTGGTTACCCCGCCTGAAATAACACCGTAGATCCCTGTAGGAGCGAGCCTGCTCGCGATGGCGGTGTGTCAGTCAAAGTAACTGTTGGCTGACACACCGCCATCGCGAGCAGGCTCACTCCTACAATGTCCGGTGGTGTTTTCACGCCACCTCATGTGGCGCTATCGGAGAACTTTTCTGGTGAGATTGGACAGTGTCAGGGGCAGGGTCGGTTGTTAGGCTCAACCCCCACAGCACATCCAATAAGAACCAGGCAATGAAGCTGACATTCCTCCTGTTGCTGCTTTGTGCAACGGCCCCGACAGCCTGGGGCTGGTCGAACCATACGGTGGGCAGCTACCTGGCGTTGCAGGATTTGCCGGCGTTGCGTGATGCACCGCAGGTCGAAGTCGAGCCGCTGGAACAGTTTCTTTCGCAGCAATACCAGGCCGTGAGTGCGCTGCTGGATGAGCAGGAGCTTTTCGCCCGCGAGCACTTCGCCCAATACCCGCCGCGCCCCGACAACCTGCGATTGCCAGCCGTGCCCGGGGACAATCTGCGCCACGACTTCCTCACCGCACTGCGCATCAATCCCTGGATTCATCTGGCGATGGTCATCCAGCCGGTGCCGGGCAAGGATCTGCCCGAGCGTGAACACCTCAAGGCCGAACAAGTCATGGTGGAGCAGACGCTCTCACCGTGGAATCGCCAGCGCTTCATTCTTGTGGCTGACCATGAACAAGTCGCGCCTCTGGCCGTGTTGGCCAGCGCCGCCGACGAGCCGGATTACGGCCACGACATCAACCTGTTCAGCGACAACCCGGGCGAAGTGGGCGCGTTGTACGACTTCGGCCCGCAGCCTTTCGGTGACGCCCGGTTTCAGTACAGCTCCCAGGCGCCGTTCCATATGGGGTTTTTCCATGAAAGCCCGGTGGTGTATGCCGCCGCCGGATTTCTTCAGCGCAGCTGGCCGGACTGGCGCGCCTACCAGTACATGGGGTTGGCGCGACTGGCGTTTGCCACTGGCCATCCTTACTGGGGTTATCGATTTCTCGGTTGGGGCCTGCACCACGTTCAGGACCTGACCCAGCCGTATCACGCCAAGCCGCTGCCCGGTGTGGAACTGGCGAGCCTGCTGGTGCTGGAAGGCAAGGCCCTGGCCGGCTTCGATGCGGACAAACATGCGGCCATCGAACGGGTCGCCACCCGGCACATGGAAGTGGAGAAATATCAGTCGACCTGGCTTCGTCGCCTGCTGCGCGCCGGCCAGGCACACCCGATGCTCGACGCTTATGCCGACTCTGCACAGGACGCCCGCTATCCGCCGTACTCGGTGGACTACCTGCGCGAAGTAGTGAGTGCCGAGTCCGTCGACGAATCGGCGGCATTTGATGAAGCCATCGGCCAGTGGCTGGACACGGCACCGATCACCAGCGATTTCAGCAACGGTAATCAGCTGCAGCGCGAAGACTTCGATCATCCGGCACTTAACCGGCAGCTGTTCAAACTGCTGGGGCATTTCGGCGCCCACAGCCGGATTTACGCCCGTGCGGGATTGGCGCCATAGCCATCGCAGCAACAGTGTCAGAACACAAAAACAATAAAACCAGGGAAAGGGGAACAGATCATGAACACTCGATTTCGCCTGTCTGGCGCGGCGCTTCCCGGCGTGGGCCTGGCAGGGCTGCTGCAACTGTGCGCGGTCGACGGCGTGCAGGCCAAGGAGTTCAGCGTGCTGGACAACCAGGTCACCGGTTCATTCGACAGTACCCTGTCCTATGGGCGCTTGTGGCGGGTCCAGGGCCGGGACAAGAACAACGATGACGTCAACACCAACGACGGCAATCGCAACTTCGATACCGGGTTGGTTTCCGAGGTGTACAAGATCACCTCGGAGCTCGAGGCCAACTATCAGAACTACGGGATGTTCGTGCGCGGTACCGCGTTCTATGACACGCAACTGATGGACAAGCGCAACGATTACTACCGCAACAACAACCCGTCGCAACCCAGCCAGAGTTTCCCGCAGGACGACCACTTCACGGACCAGACCCGCGATATCGCCGGCAGCCGGGTGGAGATGCTCGACGCCTACCTCTATGGCAACTGGGACGTCGCGCAGATGCCGCTCACGGCACGCATAGGGCGCCAGGTGTTCAACTGGGGCGAGGGGATTTTCTACCGAGGCGGGATCAACACCACCAACCCGGTGGATGCGGCCAAGTACCGTTTGCCCGGTGCCGAAGTCAAGGAAGTGCTGGTACCGGTGGAAGCGCTGAGCTTCAACATCGGCCTGACCGACAGCCTGACCATGGAAAGCTTTTACCAGACGAACTGGAAGGAAACCCGCATCGACCCGGTCGGCACGTTCTACTCGCAGACGGACCTGTTCGCCGACGGCGGCAACACCGCCTACAACAACTTTACCGGTACCGCCCTGGACACCCCGGTGCCTGGCTTCGGCAATGTGATCGGTCTGTACAGTGCACTGGGCAACAACCCGTTGCTCAACCAGGCCCTGAGCACCACCGGCCTGTACGCCAACGGGGTCACCCCGGCCTTTGGCAACACCGTCAAAGTGGCCTCGGTCGGCAAGGATGACAACGCGCGCAACGACGGCCAGTTCGGTTTCGCTTTTCGCTACATCGTAGAAGAGCTCAACAGCACCGAGTTCGGGTTGTACATGGTCAACTACCACGCCAAGGAACCAACCATTTCCGCCGATCTGGGCGGGTACAAGGGCATCGACATGAATGCCCTGACCAACCTGTTGGCCGGTGTCGCCGGCAGTCAGGCGGGGCAACTCGCCAATGGCCTGGCGACCGTGGATGTGCTGGGCAATATCCAGGCACATCGACGCTACGCCGAAGACATCCGCATGTACGGCTTCAGTTTCAATACCACCCTGGGCCAGGCGTCGGTGTTCGGTGAAGTGGCCTATCGGCCGAACCTGCCCATCGGGGTCGCCGCCACCAACGACCTGATCGGCGACCTGGCCAACGGCGCCGCCGCAGCGGCAGGCGGCCAGACCATCAACATCGGCGGGCAGCAGGTCACGCTCGACAGCCAGATCAATAACGCCGAGCGGGTGGAAGCGTTCAACACGTCCCTGGGCACGATCTACAACTTTGGCCCGAGCCTGTCATTCGACTCGATGTTCGGCGTATTCGAACTGGCGTCCGAGCACCTGCGGGGCAGCAGCCTGCAATACACCGCGTATGACGGCAGTACCCGTTACTTCGCTGGCACCGGTAACTTTTCCTATGTGTCCGGCGGCGAGCGCAGCGACCAGGTCAACCGCAACTCCTACAGCTACACCGCGATGCTCAACGGCACCTGGAACGACGTGTATGCCGGGGTCAACGTCTCGCCTTATGTCGTCTACAAGGATGACTTCGAGGGCAACAGCTATCAGGCGGGCAACATCATCGAGGGCCGAAAGGCCTACACCCTGGGGATCAAGGCCAACTACCAGAACAAGCTGGAGGCCGAGCTGCAATACACCGAGTTCTACGGCGGCGGGCAGGACAACGGCCTGCGTGATCGCGACAACGTTGGCTTCAACCTCAAGTACTTCTTGTGAGTTCCAACTCATCCCCCTGTAGGAGTGAGCTTGCTCGCAATGACGGACTTTCAGTCGAAGTTGATGTTGGCTGACACACCGCTATCGCGAGCAGGCTCGCTCCTACAGGTTTTTGTATTTCGGAGAACGATCATGTTTCACACTTCACGACTGACCAAGACCACGCTGGCGCTGTTCCTGAGCCTGGCCGCCGGCAGCGCGCTGGCCGCGGTCACGCCCCAGCAGGCCGAGCAATTGAAGACCACGCTGACGCCGCTGGGGGCCGAGCGTGCCGGCAACGCGGCCGGGACCATTCCGGCCTGGAGCGGCGGCATCACCCAGGCGCCGGCGGGCTACAAGCCAGGCCAGCATCACCTTGATCCCTATGCGGCGGACAAGCCGCTCTTCACCATCACCAAGGCCAACCTTGAACAGTACAAGGCCCACCTCAGCCCGGGTCAGATCGCACTGTTCAACAGCTACCCCGACACCTTCCAGATGCCGGTCTATCCCTCTCGCCGCTCGAGCTCGGCGCCGCAGTGGCTGTACGACAACACCTTGAAAAATGCGACCTCGGCCAAGCTGCTCGATGGCGGGACCGGTTTTGCCGATGCCTATGGCGGTGTGCCGTTCCCGGTGCCCAAGGATGGCATCGAGGTGCTGTGGAACCACATCACCCGTTATCGCGGCATCTATGTGGTCCGTCGTGCCTCCGAAGCGCCGGTACAACGCAACGGCAGCTTCGCGCTGGTGACCTCGCAGCAGGAGGGACTCTTCAATTATTACCGCTCGGGCGGGCAGTTTGCCGACCTGAAAAATATCCTGTTCTACTACCTGGCGTTCGTGAAGAGCCCGGCCCGGCTGGCGGGCGGTGCGGCATTGGTTCACGAGACCCTGGACCAGCTCAAGGACCCGCGTCAGGCCTGGGTCTACGACGCCGGCCAGCGCCGTGTGCGCCGGGCGCCGAACCTCGCGTATGACACCCCGATCGCCTCATCCGACGGCCTGCGCACGGCGGACGATACGGACCTGTTCAACGGCTCGCCAGACCGCTACGACTGGAAGCTCAAGGGCAAGCAAGAGGTCTACATTCCCTATAACAATTACAAAGTCGGCAGCCCTGAGGTGAAGTACGAGCAGTTGCTCACACCGGGCCACCTCAACCCGCAATTCACCCGTTATGAGCTGCATCGGGTCTGGGTGGTCGAAGGCACGCTCAAGCCAGGCGCGCGGCATATCTATTCCAAGCGCGTGCTGTTTCTGGACGAAGACAGTTGGGGCGCCGCATTGGTGGATCAATACGACGGGCGAGGGGAGTTGTGGCGGGTGTCGATGGCCTACCTGAAAAACTTCTACGACCTGCCCACCACCTGGAGTGCGCTGGACGTATTCCATGACTTGCAGGCGCGTCGTTACTACGTGCAGAACCTGGATAACGAAGAGCCGGGCACAGTGGACTTCGCCCAACCGGTACCGGAAGACGCTTACTTCATGCCGTCGGCATTGCGCCAGCGCGGGACGCGGTGATATTGGCCATTCGGAAGATTGCCGGGTTTTGGTTTGCCAGGATGTGCTAGTCTGCAATCAATGATTTCATTGATTGCAGGAGGCATCATGGCCAGCATCACAATTAGAAACCTTGATGAGAAGCTCAAGGAGCAACTGCGCATCACAGCGGCTCATAACGGACATTCCATGGAAGAAGAGGCTCGCCTGATTCTGGGCAGGGCCTTGGCGACAGTTGATCGCGCCGGTGGACTTGGAAGCAGGATCCGCAACAGATTCAGCGCTCTCGGTGGAGTCGAGCTTGATCTGCCAGAGCGTTCAGAGAAAGCAACGGCGGTGGATTTTTCTGAATGATAGTGCTCGATACCAACGTTCTTTCAGAGTTTATGCGAGTCGAGCCTGAAGCCAGGGTGCTTGCCTGGGTTGATGCGCAGCCGGCGATGGATCTGGCAGTCAGTACGGTAACGGTGGCGGAAATACTCCACGGCATCGCACGCCTGCCTTCGGGCAAGTGCAAACAAAAACTTGAAGCCCATGCCATGGCCATGTTCGAAGAGGACTTTACCGGACGCATTTTGCCGTTCGATGCCCATGCCGCTGTTGAGTACGCAACGCTGACGGCAGGTGCTGAGGCAAATGGGCGTGCGGTTTCAATGGCAGATGCGCAAATTGCCGCCATTTGCCGAAGTCATGGGGCGGCAATAGCCACCCGCAATGTTCGAGATTTCGAGTTCAGCGGTGTTGAAGTGATAGATCCCTTGATGAGCTGAGTTCCCCTGTAGGAGCGAGCCTGAAGTCATCACACGCGGAAGTGGCTCACCATCTGCTGTAATTGACCACCCAGCCGCGCCAGTTCAACGCTGGACTTGGCGGTCTCATCGCTCGCCGCGGCGGTCTGTTCGGACACATCGCGCACGTTGATGATGCTGCGGCTGATCTCCTCGGCCACGGCGCTTTGCTGTTCGGCAGCGGCGGCGATCTGCTGGTTCATCGACTGGATATTGGACACTGTGCGGGTGATGTTCTCCAGTGACTCGCCGGCCTTGCGGGTCAGGGCCACGCTGCTGTCGGTGAGGACGCGGCTGTTGTTCATCACGGCGGACACTTGTTGCGTGCCGTTCTGCAGGCCGGCCACCAGGCCTTCGATTTCCTCGGTGGATTTCTGCGTACGCTGGGCCAGGCCGCGGACCTCGTCGGCCACCACGGCAAAACCACGACCGGCTTCACCGGCACGGGCCGCTTCGATGGCGGCATTGAGCGCCAGCAGGTTGGTCTGTTCGGCGACGGCCTTGATCACGTCCATGACGCTGCCGATCTTGTCGCTTTCCTGTTGCAGCACGCTCATGGCCTCGGTGGAGCGCACCACTTCGCTGGCCAGGCGCTCGATCTGGGCGATGGCTTCGTTGACCACTTTGTCACCCTCACGGGCTTCGCCGTCCGCCGCCGCAGCGGCTTGCGAGGCTTCTTCGGCGTTGCGCGCGACTTCCTGCACGGTGGCGGTCATCTCGTGCATGGCGGTGGCGACCTGATCGGTCTCGACTTTCTGGCTGTTGACCCCGGCACTGGTCTGCTCGGTCACGGCCGACAGTTCTTCGGCGGCGCTGGCGATCTGGGTCACGCCGTCGCGGATGCCGCTGATCAAGTCGCGCAGGGTTACGCCCATACGTGCGATGCCTTGCTGCAACACGCCGAGTTCGTCGCGACGGGTGACCAGCACGTTGTGGGACAGGTCACCGCTGGCGATGCGATCGACCACCGCCAGGGTTTCGCGCAATGGGCGGGTGATCTGGCGAGTGATGACCACGGCGGCAATGATGCCCACCAGCAACGCCAGCAACGTGCTGATCAGTTGCAGGGTACGGGCCTGGGCGCTTTCGGCGTCGCGACGGTCGAGCTGGATCTGATACAGCTGATCGCTCTGGGACACGATGGCGGCGCCCTGGTCGGTCATTTCCTTGCGCGCTTGCACCGCGTCATTGCTGGCGGCCTTGTAGGCCTGCAAGGCGTTGCGGTAGTTGCTCAACGCGGTTTCCAATTGACGCAGGGCGTCTTGCTGGGAATCGGCGAAGTGCGCGTTCAGCGGTTTCAGGCTGGCGATGGCGGCGTCCAGTTGGCCGACAGCTTTTTGCTCGGTCTCGGCATTGGTACTGGCGGTGTAGCCGCGCACTTCGTAGCGGGCCAGCAGGAACGCTTCCTTGGCCGCGGTGATGGCCTGGAACTGTTCGAAGCGCTGGTCGCTCAACGGCATTTGCTGCACGCGGGTATTGATGTCATTGATCAGCGTGTTGGCGGTTTCGGCGTTGGCACTCATGGCGTCACGGGCGCTGTTGCCGGCGCGATAGGCACTGCGCATCTTGCCCAGGGACGTCCTGTAGGTGTCGATGACGGCGCCTTGCTCTCGCAGCAGCTTGAGGTTTTCCGGGCTCTTGAACTTCGCCAGCAGGGCTTGCTGCTGGGCCGAGAAGGCGTCGAGGGTGGTCTGCACGCTCTGTGCGGCGGTTTCGTCGCCGTTGGTCAGCATGTATTGCAGGCGGACCACGCGCAGCTTGGTCAGGCCGGCGTTGAGTTGGGTGATGTCGCTCATCCAGTTGCTGCGGTCGATCAACCCGCCCAGGCTGGTCCAGCCGGTCAGGGCCAGGACGCAGGTCAGTGCCAGGACCAGGCCAAACCCCAGGCCCAGCTTCAGGTTCACGCTGATGTTACCGAACCAGCTATTCATCACATTCCTCCAGGAACTTGGTACTTCTTTATCGTCGGTTGGCTGGAAGATTGTTTTTTTTGGAAGCCGCCAAGCTGTGTAAGCAGGATGTATCGGCAGCAATCCCGGGAGCTGAAAGGATTTTTCCGCAGGGTTTCTGTAACAAGATTTTTACAGCGCTTTTGAGCTTTTTTTCACATACGTTTCACCAGTCACCGACGCGCCTTTCTTTAACCTGCCGGGATCTAATGGGGTAGTGTTTGCTGGCGAGGCGGCGTGATGTGGAATTAAGACTGAGTCTTTTCGGAAAAAAACGCTCGATCGATCTGAACCGCTTCGCCCGCTATCGCAACGCTGCGGTGGTGTTGGCCTCGGCGCTGCTGGTCATTCCGCTGACCTTGTTTTTGTTGCGTCCCGCCACCGCACCGGACCTGGCTCACGGCAATGTGGCCGGTGTACAGGCTTTGATGACGGGATGGGCCAAGGGCGACATCATCGTGCTGGTGCGTCACGTCGAGCGCTGCGATCACTCCTCGGCGCCTTGCCTGATCGGCAACGATGGCATTACCGAGCGCTCTCGCAGTGTTGCCGAGAGCCTTGGGGCACAGTTCAAGCACCTTGGCTTGGGCAAGGCCGATATCTACAACAGCCCGATCCTGCGCACAGCACAGACTGCCAACTTCATGTTCAACAAGGTTGGCGCGGGGGAAGACTGGCTGATCAGTTGCAAGGGCACCATGCTGCGCGATGCGCTTGCGCATAAAGTGGCCGGACGCAACCTGATTCTGGTGACCCACAGCGAGTGCATGGAGCAACTGGAAAAAGACCTCGAGTTACCGCTTTCGACCCTGGGTTATGGCGCTTCACTGTTTATTTCCGCCGAAACCCCGCAGACTCCGCGCATGCTTGGCTTCATCGACGCTTCCGACTGGAGCTCGGTGAGCACTCATTGAGTTTTTTTCCCTCTTCTTTCTGAATCAGGATTCACAATGCTGACCGCCTCTCGCTACCGCTTTTACTGGGTGAATTTTGGTATTCCGCTGGCCTGCGCGGTCGCGGTGTTCCTGATGTTCGACATGACCAGCATCGACATCGCCTTCAACAATTACTTTTTCGATCCGGTGACGCAGACGTACCCGTTGGACCAGGTCCATCTGTTCGAAAAAATCACCCACAAATGGGCGCGGATCATTCCGAACTGGACCGGCGAAATTGCGATTATCGGTGCCTTGCTGTCGTTTCTCTGGCCGCGCCTGAAGGCCGAAAAACACTCGAAAATCATCGCTTTCCTGGAAAAAATCAAAGTCGCACCGGTACTGCGCTTTGCCACCCGCCATCGACGCGACTTTCTCTACGTGGTGTTCGCGTTCTCCATCAGCACCGGGGTCATTCACTACCTCAAGGGCCACACCAGCGTGTATTGCCCGATCGAGACGACCCAGTACGGCGGCAAAATGGAGCACGTCGAGTGGTATGAGAATTTCGACCTGCTGAAAGTCGCCGGTGAGGGGCGCTGCTGGCCGGGCGGACATGCGTCGGGCGGTTTCACCATGCTGGCGTTGTACTTCGTGGCTCGCCGTTATCGGTGGCGCTATTCGAAAGCGATCATGTACGGCTCGCTGACCCTCGGTTTCATCTATGGCACCACACGGGTATTGCAAGGGTGGCACTACATGTCCCACACCTTCTGGGCCGGGATCTTCGTGTGGCTGGCGTGTTTGCTGACGGCGCTGGCGTTCTACGGGCGAGCGAGGCTGGAACAGCCCGTGCTCTCCAAAGCGCAACAACCGGTGCCGATGGCTCAGACTCAGCCTGTGAATTGAGTTGGCGTTGAACTGAAAAACCCGCAACCCGAAAGGGTTGCGGGTTTTTTTTGCCCGAGGAAACCGTCAGAAAGCTCAGGGTTCGTGTGCGACTGCGATCAACGGTACAGCAGACTCAGAGGCGGTTTTTCCAGAAACGGTTCGCTGAAAAGTCGCAGGCAACACAGTGCACGACATGACTTCTGGCTACCGGAAAAGGAAGGCCGAAAAAAACAGGCTGGAAAAAAGTGTACGGAACGATTTCTTAACAAATCGTGAACAAATGCTGTGATCTATTGGGGGGGGTAGATCGATCTTTATTTCGTCACCCTGTCTGGCTTTCCAAGCCCAGTGAGTCCCTGAGTGAAACGCACAAATTCCACCTCGATTTCTGCAAAACGTTTGGTGCTCCGAAGGATTGTGCTTGGCTCCGGCATTGCCTTCGCTCTTTTGTTGGCGACCGTTGGTTACTGGCTGTTTACGCCACCATCGCCGTACGTTCCGTTGAGCCGTCTGGACCCTGCATCGGTGTCGATGATCGCGGTGGGCGATCAGGGTAGCGGTGACTTGCAACAGTGGCGGGTGGGGCAAGCCATGGAGTGGGTTGCGTCCAGGGAGGGGCGCCTGGACATGGTTGTTTTCCTCGGCGACAACTTCTATGGCAAGCCATTGACCAGCACCCACGATCTCTACTGGGAAACCCGATTCGAGCGTGTCTATTGGGGCCATTGGCTCAGCCATGTACCGTTCTACGCGGTGCTGGGCAACCATGATTACCCGGTGTCGAAAAAATACGAGATCGAGTACGGTCAACAGCACAAGGGATCGGGCCGTTGGCAGTTGCCGGCGAATTTCTACGTCAAGGATTTCGGTGACGTCGACGGGCGGCCATTGGTGCGGATGGTGTTCCTCGACACCTCGGCGCCACGTGAGAGTTTGCAGCAGCAAATCGATTTGATCGATCAGGCGTACCAGGCACCCGGACCGGCACCGGTATGGCGAATAGCCGCGTCCCATCACCCGGTGCGCAATCAAGGCAAGCATGACGAGGAGTCGAATCTGCTCACATGGCTCTTGCCAGTGTTGCAACGCAACCACGTCGATCTGCTTTTGTCGGGTCATGATCACAACCAGCAATTGCTGTTGCGTGCAGGCGAACCCGCTTGGGTGATTTCCGGGGCCGGTGGCAAGAGGCTGTCTGCCTTGCAAACGCCAACACCGGATAGCACCTTTACTGACTCGCGGGCTGGTTTTGCCAAACTCGACCTGAGCGCCACTCAACTCAGGCTGGGGTATTACAACGACCGCGGCGATCTGGAGTCCGGCTTTCGCTGGGCCAGAGATTGCCTGTGGATGGCCAAAGGCTGTTTGCTGCCCGAGCAATCGCAAGGGAGCGTCGCGCAGGTGGCACAGTGATTGGCGCAAACCCGCAGGCAAAAAAAAGCCCGCGGGAGGGCGGGCAAACCGTAGTTTCTTGAATGAGCGAGTGCAATGTACAGGCAGTAACGGAACCGTGGGGTGAAGAAAAGTTCATCTGGATCAACGCCCCGTACCAGAGCTTGCGACACCGCTACGGCAAATGATCCGCAGCAAAGTCGGCTTCCGACCGGGCACGCAAACGGCCCTTGCGGCAGGCTTGCTGGAACCGCTCGAAATCACGTTCGTTCTGCTCGGTATAGCCTTTAGCATATTTATAGAGCGCGTCGGCCAGTGCGTCGCTCTTGCCGATGTAGCCGCTGATCACTGCCGCTTGCCCGGAAGACTTGGCATGGGCGCGAGCCAGGGCCCGGCCGCAGAGCCGGCCATAGGCGGCGAATGCGTCGCCATCGAAGGTCTCGAGTTCGGCAGAAATCTTCATGTCGCGCAATTGCCGCACATAGAAATGCCGCCCACTGGGGCCGGTGGTCCAGCCGAGGAACAAGTCGCTGGCCGATTGCATCAACCGCTGGCCGTCGACCACCCGTTGCCCCTCATGCCGTATTCGCGACCTGGTCTTCACGTAGCCGGCGAGCACCGAGCGTCGCGCTTCCTTGAATTGCAGGAACAGCGGGAACTCCTGATCGTCGGTCAGCAGCGCCACGAGGCAACGGGTGCCGACACTGCCGACGCCCACCACTTTGAACGCCATGTCCTGAACGTGAAAACGCGACACCAGATCACGGCGGTCCGCTTGCAGGGTGCCGCGGTAGTCGCGCATGAAGGTGTCGTAGAGCGGACGCCAGTCCGAGAGGCGCAACCAGTCATCATCGGCGTCCAGCAGTGTGGTGTTTTTGTGCAGGTGGAAAATTTCCGGCAGGTCATCGCGAATGATCAGACGGCCATGGGCGTCGCGTTCGCTGATTTTCGGCAGCAGTTCGGCGTGGGTGCGCCGTTCGGCTTTGGCGATGGCGCGTTCCACATGCTCCAGGGTGCTCTTGTTGGCCTGCGCCAGCAGGTCGTCATAGCTGATGGATTCGTACCAGGTTTCCAGCGCACTCTGTTCGGCGCACTCCAGCATGGTCTGCTGATAGGCGTGCACCACTTCGTGGCAGATCGTTTCCTCAACGGATTCCCCATGGCGCAAGTCGCGGGCGGCCACCAGGAAGCTCGCCACCAGGCGTTTCAAGTCCCACTCCCACGGCCCGGGATGGGCTTCGTCGAAGTCGTTGACGCTGAACAGCAGGTTGCGCTCAGGCGTTGCGAAACCGCCGAAGTTCATCAAGTGGCTATCGCCACAAATCGGCGAAACCAGCCCCATGTTCGAGGTGCCCGCCAGGTCGTGGGCCTGCAGCAACGCGTTGCCGCGATAGAACGTGAACGGTGAAACCAGCATCCGTCCGTAGCGCAACTCCACCAGCGATTTGATGCGTCCTTCACTCGACGCCTTGATCAGCGGTATGGGGTCGCGGTCGACATTGCCCAAGGCTGCTTGCGAACTGCGGGAGCACTTCTTGCGCGCATTCTTGCCTTGCTTCAAACGGTCGGTGAGGGTGGTCATGGAGGCCTATTCGACAGGGGTTGTGGGGCAATTGCGGATTGAGTGTAGAAGGGCTTTGCGGGTTCGTCCGAAGTGTTTGCGCAACGACTAATCTGTCTGTCAGGCATCGACTTGATGCCATCACCCGGAAACAAGGAGGCCCGTGTTTTCATTGCCGGTTTCACTGCTGCTGGCGTTCCTCATCGGCTGGGTCTCTCAGCGCATGGGTATGTGCCTGGTCAATGCCATGGGGCTGCTGCTCAAGCGTCGGCCGACCCTGTTCGTGTCGCTGGTCAGTTGTGGTCTGTTCGGTCTGTTGCTCGCACCGCTCTACGCCTTGTCTGGCGTCAGTCAGCCGCTGTTCATCCCTGAAGTTGGCTATCTGTCACTGGTCGGTGGCGGTTTGTTGTTCGGCCTCGCCTCGGTACTCAACGACGGATGCAGTGTCGGCACCCTCACCAAGCTCGCCAGCGGTAATCTCAACAAGGTCTTCACCATCCTCGGCTGGGTGCTGGGCATCGTACTGTGGCATCACCTGAACATGCTGCCCGAACACCGGGCGCTGCAAATGCCGATGATCACCAGCCGTCATTACTGGCTGGTCATTGGCATCGTGCTGCTGATTTTGCTGTTCCTGATCCGGATTCACGGCGACAGACACCTGGTGCTGTCGAGCCTGCTCCTGGGGGCGTTGACCAGTGCTCTCTACGCCTTTGAACCGTTGTGGACGCCCAGCGTGTTTTTCTACGATCTCTCGCAATCGTTCTGGGTCTCGAGCGACACATCATTGACTACCCCGCGTGTGGCGGTGTTCGCCATGCTGATGCTGGGCATGCTCTGTTACACCTTGCATCGCCGCACGTTCAACTTTCAGCGGTTTGCAGCGATGACAGCGGGCAGGCATTTGCTCGCAGGCGTGTTGATGGGGACCGGTGCGTCGATGATGCTGGGCGGCAATGACTCGCAGATTTTATTGGTGTTTCCGACGCTGACTTGGGTGGGAGCGGTGCCGTTGGTGTCGATTGTGTTGGGGATATTGGTGGGGGTTGGGGTGAGGCGGGTGAGTAAGGCAAACTCGCAATAATGTTCTGTATACGATACATTTAAATATAAATGTCATGGTAACTGAACATGGAATACGCCCTGCTGATCTCTCGACTCGGTGGCCAAATACGTGAAATGCGTATTCGGCGCGGTCTGACACAAGCTCGACTTGCTGAGCTCGCCGGTTTGACGCGGCAGAAAGTCATTGCTGTCGAGAAGGGTGCCGATACTGTTGCCATGAACGCTTACGCAAGAGTCTTGAGCGCTTTGGACTGCGAGCTCACCGTTATACCGGCAGCCATGCCGACCCTTGAAGAGCTTGGGGAGTTGTTCGAATGAAAATGACCTCCCTCAAAGTCAGTACGCCAGAGGGCCATAGCGGCCGAATCCTCACCAGCGGCGATGATTATATTTTCCGCTATCAAGAAGACGCTTTGCCCAACACGGCCATCAGTCTGTCGATGCCCGTGCGGGCTGACGAGTTTCGTCGGCGGGATCTGCATCCCGTATTCCAGATGAACCTTCCTGAAGGCTATATGTTGGAGCAGTTGCGCAATCGCCTGGCGAAAACCGTAAACGTCGATCCAATGTTGTTGCTTGCTCTTTCTGGCAGCAGTTCGCCAATAGGCAGGATTCAGGTGCATTCCGAAACCGTTGATGCCCTGCTTGGTGAACAGCAGTTCCCTGGAGAAAAACTCGAAGAAATTCTCACGTGGGATGGAGCCGAAGATATCTTCGCCGACCTTCTTGACCGCTACATTTTACGGGCAGGTATATCGGGTGTTCAGCCGAAGGTTTTGGTGCCTGAGCAGCAAGATTTCGAATTGCGACGAGCCACCTCGAAAACCTCTGACTTGATAATCAAGAGTGGCCGGGATGAGTTTCCAGGACTGGCCATCAATGAGTTCCTTTGCATGTCCATTGCCAAGGAGGCGGGCATTCTGGTCCCGCAGTTTTACCTGTCCGACAATGCAAAGCTGTTTGTCATGCGTCGCTTTGATCGGGACGAGCAGCTTAACCCGATTGGATTCGAGGACATGGCCGCACTGATGGGGCTCTCGGCCGATCAAAAGTACAGCAAAAGTTATGCAGCCATTGCCAAAGCGATTCGGCTGTTTTGCCCGGCAAACAATCAACGAACCTCGCTTGATCAACTTTTCGATTACGTAGCGCTGAGCTGTATCGTTGGGAACGGCGATGCTCATTTGAAGAACTTCGGCTTGCTCTATTCGGAGCCGACCCAGCGTGACGCCCGCCTCGCGCCGGCATACGACATCGTTAATACGACGGCCTATATCCCTGAAGATGTTTTGGCGCTGGACCTTGTGGGTAACAAGTCGTTGTTTGCTTCCCGTCAGGGGTTGTTGGAATTTGCGCTGACGTGTGAGGTGGAACATCCTGAGTTGCGTATTCATCGATTGCTTGCGGCAGTTGAGTTGGTGCTGAAGCGCTACCCTGAGTTTCGGGAGCAGGCGCCTCATGTGGTGAAGGCAATACAGCACGCGGCAGCGCCTTTCGCCCTGACGTTTGGGTAGTTTGAACATCAATGAAAATGGGCGACTTCAGGGAAGTCGCCCATTTTGTTTTTCCGAGATCAAACCTGCATCCGCAACCGCCGCCCAACCACATCCAGCAAATCGCATCCATCGCGCAGGGACGTGACCAGCACCCGCGCCAGTTCGCTGTAAACACCCTCGTCAGCCGCGAAGCTCTCCAGCAATTGCGTCGCGGTTCGAATGCGATAGGCGGCTGTTTCATGCAGCACATCCAGCGGTGCTTCGGTATCGATCAGCAGCGATGCGATGGTGCAGTCGATGCCGGTCATCGGCATGTATCGATCCATCTCAAGCCTCCACTTCGTCGAGAGGCGCGATGTTGTCCAGTGCCCGGTTCACCAGCAATTGCGCCAGCACGGCCAACTGCTGGATCGCCAGGGCGATGTTGCGAGGCGAACTCTCAAGCTCGCAGGCAAGGTCGGTGCTCATGACGTTGAGCGAGGCGAGGGTTTCGCTGGCGTGGGTGAGCAGGGACGGTGTGTCGATGTTGGGGCGGAGGGTGAAGACGTGGCTGATGGGGTCGAGGTGATTGGGGTTGCGGAGGCGGGCGCTGATGGCGGGTTCGGTGGTTTTTGAGAGTTGGGATAAGTCGATTTTGTCTTCAGCTAAATTAGCTGGGGTTCCCGGGGGATTGGGGCTGTTCTTTTTCAAGATGGCATTCCTCACACTGTTTAGAGAAGCTGCCATCCCCTGCTGTCAAACAGGATTGGGTGGCAGCTATACGCGGGTTGACAGACCGGAAGTGTGAGAACCCGGTGCACCCGAAGGTGCCCCGCGCACAGCCGCCATAATCGTGACTACATGCGCGAATGCATGCTGTCTGATTTGGGAGGTGTGAAGATTACACTTTCAGCCTGTCAAAGCCGATCGCTGATTTGCAGCGACCCCTGAAGGCTATCGTCGAGAAGTTGCGTCCGCCAGTTCATGAAAGGCGATGCGTTTTGCGGGAAATGTCCTAGGACGCGGTGAAGTCGTTGCATCGATCACAGGTCACTTGATCTCACCGTGTGCTTGAAATGATGCTCCCAAAGCCTGACCCCCAACCCGCCCGTCCGGTCCAGCGATGACCCCACCGTCAAATCCGTAATCAACGTCGGTTGCAAACCCGCATCAAACAGCGCAAATCCCGCCGCCAGGCAGCAGGTCTCGGTCTGCAGGCCGCACACCAGCACGCGTTCGACGTTGAGGCTTCTCAGATAGTCGATGGTTTCCGCTGTGGGCGCGTAGCCGTGCTTGATAAAGATGCGGTCGGCCGGGATCAGGCTGTCATCGTCCGGCGCGGGGTGCCAGCCGAGCTGTTTTTCGAAGGGGGTTATGGACTCGTCGTGGCGCTCGACTGTGGCGACACTGGGCAGGGTGCCGATGAGCGCCTGGATACCGTCGATCAGCCACTGCGGTGGGGCGAAGCCGGGTTGTACGTCGATGATCAGGAGGGCTTGGCGCATGGGCTTCTCCGAGGGGATGGCAGTGATAGGGGCGACTGTGGATGCAAAATGTTCTGGATGGTCTCGTTGGCAGGCCAGCTGCGAAGTTCAGCCGTTACCAATGCCCATATTGCAACCATGCACATAGCGGCATTGCGCGACTGTCCATGTGACCCTATCGTCAGATTTTACCTGCCACAAAGTGCTTTTGTGAGTTGTGGGCGTACGATGTAACTCACGTTTTCGCTGAATTCCTGGGGGAGCGAACGAAGTGACCGGGCGATGTTGAATTGGAGAAAAGTCATGATTCGCAAGCACTACTTGAAAGCCCTGGCGACGCTGCTCATCGCCTCTGGCGTGCAGTGGGTGACGCTACCCGTCTACGCGACCGAGCAGGGTGAACAGCGACGTGAAGCTCGCGATACCAGGCAGGAAGGGCGCTCCACTGCCCGGCAAACCAAGGATGTATGCAGGAAGGGCAGTGACAAGAGCAACGTGGAATGTCGCCAGGACAAGCGCAGCACCAAGCAGGATACCCGGCGCACAGCCCGGGACATCAAGTACTGATCGTTGGTGTGGGTTCTGCATCAGACTGTTGCAGGGCTTGCGATGCAGCCAGAAACAACAAAGCCCGCACAGGGCGGGCTTCGTTGGTGTCTCAGTTGGGCCGGGGTAATTTGAAACAAGTCGGTATCTATCGGTTTTTTCTGGTTAATAATTTATTGGTCAACTTGCTTGGAATACCAGTTGGAACGCTGCGTGGTCTGGATTCCGATGGACGGTGCTTTTTAAGCTCCACGCCATTAATGAGTAGGCATCGAATCTATCAAGCAAATGGCCGTGTAAACATTAGCTATGGCTGGTGACCAACTGCTGATGATCATGGCCCCTGCGCGTACGATGCTCCACTCGTAGGTACAGAGGCTCCTAGCAAACGATTCCGTCAGTGACTGCTGTGTTGACTAAGTCGGCTCTTGAAGAATTGCGCAGTCTCTTTATCGGTGCAGTACAGGTAGCAACCCTTCATCCCGCGAGTCATCAAGGTTCGGTACGTATTTTTGATGATCAGGTCAGTTTCTTTTTTCGCCAGAGCAGGTTGCTCCTTCATCATTTTTTTCCAGCCGCGAATCGATTTATCGTGTTTGTCGCGCTCATTCGGGGATGTCACAACGTTGCCATCACGTACGACCAGGTCTGGCCCGATAATGACTCCGATATAGTCGACTTCCAGACCTTGGCAGGTATGAATGCAGCCAACCTGCTCGATGGAGTTCTCAGCGATGATCCAAAGGCTGCCATCCTGATCCAGGTTCCATTGTCGCGTGTAGTCACCGATGACGATATCGGCAGCGTTGGGGGCTTTCTTGCTCAACCAAGGCCAACAGTAGCCCGCGACTACGCGAGCCTTGTTTCCATGGTTTTTCTCGTCGATGGCGTCATGCAGCGCCTGAGGCGAGTCGAACACCTTGAACTCGTACTCCGAGGTGTCGAGCGTCGGATTTGCTGTCGAGCGAATGCCAAGGACGTCATCCAGCCATGCCATGTAACCGTCAGAACCACTGCAGCGAAACTGTGAAGACAGCACATATTCCTCGACCACAGCCCCCTTGGCTTTGGCAAAGGCGCGTATCGCCTGCTTGCTGCCTATGTCGCTCAGGGTCACACGTTGGTCTTCATCGATGAAGAAAATTGAGCATTTCGCTGATTCAATCAGCTCCTTGATCTGGTTTTCGCCAAGGTTCCCATAAAGCCCGCTTTTCTCATTCAGCCGGTGAGCTTCGTCCACGATAAGCGCATCGAATGTGTTGGGCTCAGTGTCGATGAACGCCCCAGAGCCTGAAAAGAAATTCGAGAAATGGCTGCGTTTGATGGTGCCAACCAGTTTGCTTTCGTAGACCTTGCGTGGGGCGGCATTCTTCGAGACATATTTGCTTAACAGCCTCAATTCTGTGAGCCTCACCAGCAAATTGATAGCCAGAACAGTTTTCCCGGTGCCCGGCCCCCCTTCAATGATCAGCACCTTTGGTGCCTGGTCCGAGGCTTCGCTTGCTGCCGCAAGCGCCGACTCAAAAATTGCTTTCTGATCGTCAATCAATACGAACTCTGGCTTGCCTGTCATCAGCCCTTCAAGGGCTTCGGCTAGCGCTTTGGACGGGCGGATTTTCCCATCGGACAGTTCGTAGAGAACCTCTTTGTTGTCGCCGTGAGCAATATGCTTTTTCAGGAAGCTTCTGAGTTTGGTGAGCTCGTCCGGCCCTTTCAGGAACAGTGGGGCTTTGCTGATGTGGGGCTCGTAGTGAGCTGAGTCGATGATGCCGTCGCTGACGTAGTTATGAAGGTAGGCACACGGACGGATCTCGATGCTTTTGTCATACACCGCCTCGTTGAAGCCCTCCAGCAGCGCGGCGTATGACCATACCTGATAGGACGGGTGAATGGTCTCAACGAGGCCGCCACCCAATGCCGTTTTGACGATGGCATCCTTGGTGGTGGCGTTGGCCTTGCTCCATTGCTTCAATTCGATCAAGACGGCTTTTTTTGCCTGATTTTCGTCGCGACCGGTGAGCAGAAAATCGATTCGCTTCGACGACTGCGGAATGTGTAACTCAATGGCCAGGCCCGCGTCGCTCGGCAGGCCTTCATCCCTAAGGACCTTGGCCATGTACGTTAGCGATCCTTGCCACGACCTGATTTCCGACCTGCCAACGGTCTTGCCGGTGGCCTCCTTGTAATGCCTGAGGATCACGTCCTCGATGTCATCGTTATCGTTGTCTTTTAGAAATTGCTGTTTGGTCGCAGCGTAAACGATCACGGGTTGTCCTTAGATTCGGGTTGATCAGAGTCGGTCGTACTTTTTGCTGCTGCTTTTGGCTTTATCCACGGGGTATTTCTGGCCGTTCGAGGCGAGTTTCCGTGTCACCGCTTCGTTGAGATCAACGCCGAGTACGCTGCTCAGGCGAACCAGGTACATTAGTACGTCCGCCAATTCGTCCTTGACGGCTTGGCCCATTTCGGGGCTTTTTGCGGCGGAGAGCGAATCGGCATCGCTCATCCATTGGAAAATCTCGCACAGCTCTCCTACCTCGCCAGTGAGAGCCAGGATGAGATTTTTGGGGGAGTGGAACTGTTGCCAGTCGCGATCATCTGCGAAACGCTGAAGGGATGCGGCAAGCTTCACTACGTCAACCAGTGTCGCGGATGAGCTGTCTGAGTCACTCACGGGGCTATCTCTTGGATATCAGTGGGGGGCAAGAAATGTGTAGGAAATCCGGCCTTGGATTGTAAGGGTTTTCGCTGTTTGCGCAGGTTTTTTGTGTGTTTCTCTCACGCGCTGTCTGCCGGCCGAATTCCTTGCCAGCGTTCGCTATTTGCTTTGAGCGTGGCGAAGTGTGCCGTCAACAAACAGATCTTCCAGTGCCTGTCGGCGGGCGTAGCTCAGTTGGCCGCGACGACGATCATGCCCACCGACCAGCGTCCTTTTCTTCACCCAGTTCGTTTGTTTGCAGATAGAGCAGCAGCGCTTTCCAATGGGGACTGACGCTGTCCAACTGCTGCCAGATTGCTGGGCGGAATCGAATCGGAGGCGCGTACGGTGGCACAGAGTTGTGCCCTTTGGTTTCTCGAGCGGGGGCGATGTCCACCTGGTAAGGGTGCAAGTTTTAGTTTGCGGATGTCTGATGTCGCCCAAGATAAGCGTCTGGCGGAGAGCGATGTAGAATCAAGAGTATCAGTGCTAGCGACTCGCCGTTCTCAAGTGGAGAACGTGGGATTTACAAAGACGTTAGTGCTCAGTTAAGCGTAGTGACATATCGACTGGGCGAAGACGCGATTATCGTCGCATATAGTCAACCGTATGGGCGCTTTCATAATTTACGTATCTTAGAGTGTGTTCTAGTCGCCCCTTAGTCATAGATCTAGGATCTAGTGAAAAAATGGGGCGACATCATTGGGTTATTGCCGTCACAAAAAATACCCTATTGAATGTCTATGTACTTCCTTATTTCAAACTGAACAAGATCATCTTGCGACTTTACATAGTTAGAAAATTCGCTATTGTATTTAACCTCGCCCAATTCACTTATTGAAATATTCCCCGTCTGCTTGTCACGTTCCAGTTTGTTAACCAAAGATCCGCTAATGCCCATTTTGACAAATTCGGCATTCATTTTTTTTGTGGTCCCGTAAATATGCAGGTTGTAGTCATTTTCAGTAAGTAGGCGTAAGTCATACAGGGCTTTCACGTATTCATTTAAACTATAAGAAACAAAGTCACTTTCTATCTTGATTTTCACAAGTGCCAAGTTTACCAGTTCTTTGTCTGTTTTTTTTGATAGATCTATATATACATTGTTTCCGTGCACGCCATCGACCCTATTTTTGGCTATCTCTCCATAGGAACTTCCAATGAAAAACTCTTTTCCACTATCAGTAAATTTAATGCTCTGAAAATACCCCACCGTTTCTGACAAGTGGTCCTTAAGGTTCAAACGGTGTAGATTTCTCGTGAATAATTTGTAGAAGTCCCTGGCTTTTGGGTGCTGAAGGCGAAGAAACGCAGCGTCTGAAATCTGATTCTCAAGAGTCTTGATAAAAAACAAATGCACCTTATCGATTACGTCAGATGTGACCCACTCCTCGCTTGAAAAAATTGTGTCGAGACGCCCTTCAAGTAATCCAAAGACTGACTCAGGATTATAATATACGGATGAAATTCCTGACTCCATCAGAGTATGCTTTACCTTGCTAGACTCGACTCCATCACTGTATATCAGGAAATCCTCTTTGCTCCGAAGATATTCCAGTTTGCTAATTTTTTGCTCTAGATCATCTAAGCTTTCTTGATCGGTGCTCTCGCGTGCTATCTCCAAATCCTTAGTTATGCGTTCTAGGTCGAAATTCAGCAGTAGCGGGTTTTCTATCTTGTCTTTAAATGTACCGTTTTTCAGAAGTCTTATTTTGTTTTCCATTTTTCCACCTTTCCGGTTAAACTCGTCTGAGTTTACAAAGTGTATAGGTGGAAGAAGCCTTTCAAGAGATTTTCTGCTGTCGTCGAAAACTTCGTTAAGCCTATTTACCCTGCCAATCAGGTTGGTTAGTGATTTTCCATCTAGGTCGTAAGTATTAAGAATGTAAAGGTTGTCGATCGGTAGGTTGACTCCCTCAAGAATCACTGAGTTCGCGACCATGTACTTAAGTTCTTTGGTTTGCGAAAATTTGTGCTCCAAGTATTCTTTTATTAAGTCCGGGAGCTTTCCATGCAAATAGATCAATCCCTTTTTTATGTGGTCCACACAATAGAAATCGGTGTGAACGTTGTTCGAAATTGTTTGAGATAGGTCGTTGAGCGCTATTGATTCCATATAAGCCAGCTTCTGGCTTACAAGCATGGAAAGCTCTTCAACTTTTTTGGGTGCTCTGAGGTATAGGAAGTTTTTTTCTTTTTTATTCTTGATTATGTAATTAACGAAATTCGACTCGTTTTCTAAGTGATAAAATTCGTTCATGAATCTGTTGTAAGCGTGTTGCTCTCCATTTGTTTTTAATTCATATATGTCCGGTTCTTTGATATTGCTTGCAATGCGCCTCTCGAAAATTTTCTGGCTTTCATACGTTTTGAGGTTTTCAGTTTCAGAGATCAGTGGCGACAGGTAGTAGTTTATCGATTCCGGGTTTCGGAGCCTATTCCTACGTATTAGCCTTGTCAGCAGAATGCTTCTTGCGTCCATTTCGAAGAGGTTGTGGGCCTCATCAATCACCAGCAGGTCAAAAGATATACTGGTATTTTTTAAAAGTCTAAGGGCGCGTTCTTGAGTAAATATGGAAATAAAATCCCCTGCGCCATCATACATTTCATCATGGAATATAATGTGGCGAAGCGGGAAATTTGCTTTGATTAGTTTGTAAGTTTGAATTAGAAGTGACTTTGTTGGGACGATGATTGCGGTTGTCTTGGGATTCCTTGATTTTATTATGTCAACAATTAATGTGCTTTTCCCAAATGAGGTTGGTGCAATGTAACAGTTTTCCTTGCTATTGCTGTCAATTATGTGCTCCCGATATTTTTTCTGCTCGTAGGTTTCGGTTATATCATTGTTCAGGAATTTCTCTAGCTGGTACTCTAAGGTGAAATTTGTGCTGGTTAAGTTTTCCGTTAATTTGTTTTTTGATATGTATTGCGCTATCGGATAGATCCCGAAGTTCGAGCTTGCGTCTAATAGTGGCTGATAATAATTGTTGTTTATTGCGCACTTCAAGGTTATGTAGTATGCAATTTCAAAGTAGGTTGATTTTCTTTTGTCGCCACTGTATTCGTTAAAAAATATAATTGCACAGCTTAGGATAAACTCGAGCTCTCTATCATCAAGCTGAATATTTAGAGATGTCTTTTTCATGACTTCTGAGAATAATTTGTTGTTCTTGAGCCAAGTCAGGCTAATTGCCATTTTACTTCTCCAGGTATTTGATAAAGCTATCTAAGCTCGATTTTGTCAAGCACATAGCTTTGATCGTTTTTCCGTTAAATCCCAGTACGAAGCTATTATCAGTTAAAATTTCAGAGCTCGCTGTTGAATCCCATGACCCATTTAAAAAAATAGTTGAGTAAGTAATAATGTTGAATTCTGTTATCTTACTAAAGGTGCCTTTGTCGAACATGTCCTGAAGAAGTTTTATTTTCTTTCTAATTGATTTTTCCGTCCCTACATCTATGTGGGAAGCATGATTGTAGGCATTCTTCCATGGATTATTTTTACCTTTCTCGCTTTTCCCGGAAACGTACTTTTCTAAATCGGAATAGGCATGTTTTAGCTTGTCTTTGTGACTGATTTTTTTACTAGAAATGGAACCGGATTTGCTTTCGAGTAGATAGGTTTCCGCGTCCTTAGAGAAAAAGCCATCAAACCCTTTTTTTATTGAGCCTTCTTCTAGATTGAAGAATAGAAATTCCTGTTTGTATCCGGCTGTTCTTAAATATAAGTGCGCAAAAAGCTCTGCGGCTGCTCCCATACGAGTTTTTTCATCTTTATCTTCAAGAAATTTCCTAAGTCTTAGTTTAACTAAATCTAATTCACTATCGGAGCTTCCTTCACATATTGATACCAAGAAATCATCAAGGCATTTGGTTATCTTGGTGTCTAAGGACTCTATGTTAAAGACATGTAGTTCGTGCGTTGGGGATATTAGCTTTATTTCAACTGGAAGCATTTTTTTAGCCCAGGTTTGCTAGCTATGTAATAAAGGTAACGCTGCCATGCCCCAGATCTCTCCACTAAATTGGTGGATTTGCTTGGTGCTGCCAGACGTATCGATAGTGAGGTAGTGCAGGTAGCGATAGGTGCGCCGGACCAGCTTTCGGGCGAGCCGCCGCGTCGAATATTTGTCGTGATAGTCTTGGGCTAGCGGATTGAGCCGGGCAACCGGCAACGTCCGGCTTGGCTTACCCACTGTTTGGGGGATGATAGGGGGCAAGTCCATTTTTCAACCTTTTAGAAATCCTTATCCACCCACAATCTACCGAAATTTCAACTGATGGTACGATAGAGTTGCGTAGTGCTGAGACGTCGCTGCGGCCTCGTTGAGATTTAACTCGGGCGCTCATGCTGTACCAATGGTTGCAACAGCGTAAAACTATCTCTTCTATAGATATTCTAAACTATAGAGTAAATTTAATAATTATACATGTTTGACTTTGGATTCATGACGCCTTCAACGCCCATATCAGATAACCCTTTTTTCAATGCTTGATATATGAAAAAGAAGCTTGGAAGTTGTAGTTTTTTCTTTCCGTCTACTTTCTGTTTGCGCAATGTGGACGCGATATCTTTTTTGCGTATGTTGAACGGGCTTGAATGGCTTCTATTATAACCGTGTTTAGAAAGAAGGCTTTTGCGGAGCTTAATAGATTTGAAAACTGCTAATACCAGCCATGTATCGAGCTGGCGTAGTTGTGATTCGTCATTGAGGAGCGGATAGAAGCTCATTGTACCTTTAAAGAAAATTCGATTGCTGGCGCCATTGATATAGTTAGATATCATTTCATCAGTCAAATCTCCGTAAAGAAATCTTCTTATTTCGGAGATTGCTCGTAACAGATCAGTGTCTTTGTTATTTGCGGGGATGCTCACGGATCTAAGGGTGGAAGGCTTAAGCGGTTGGATTAGGTGCTTGTACAATATATAGCTTATTTCTTTTTTGATATGTGCTACGGATTTGTCTTTTATTGATATTTTCTCTTTGGATAGTTTGTATCCTAAGAAGTCTACAGAATCTTTACATTGTGCAAATTCGCTTTTATGATCTTTAGGGCACAACAAACTTATGCCCTCAGATTTTTCCAAGTTTATCGCGACGCCAGTCTCAGCCGAAAACTTATAAACAATCTCATAGGCTACGTTGATTTTTTGGTAATCATTTGCCCAAATAATCGTGTCGTCTGCATATCGAGCGAATCTTAATCCCGCGAGCTCAAGCTTCTTGTCAAGCTGCCAGCAGACTAGATTCGCTAAGAATAAGGATATTGACGTGCCCTGTGGTATGCCTTTGCCGGATGTCCCTAAAAAAGCCCTTATTACTTTTCGTTCGCTTTCGCTGATTGAAAATCCGTTTTGGTCAAACTGCTGAAATAGATAGTCGTGACGAATGTTATCGAAAAACTTTGAAAAGTCGAACTCTGCAACAAATATCCTAGGAGCTTGACCTAGTTCAAGTGATATGTCTTGAATTGCAAAGTGGGCATTACGGTCATCTCTATAAGCGTAAGCAAACGAGCTTAACCTATGTTTATTCTTCTTCAGTAATTGGTGATAAAATAAAGCTGATACCGCAGCATCTGGAATTTGATAAATTGATACTGTGCGATACCCGCCAGATGGCTTGCGAACGTTCATATGTGTAGGCGGATTTGGGATGTAGGTACCCAAAAGTATTTTTCGCGATATTGAGTGCGCGATTTTCTTGCGATTTTTATTTACGTAAAACGGGTTGAATTTTTTATCCACGCTCCATTGTGGTGGCAAGGTGACAAGTTTTTCTCCTGGGTCCAACAATCTTCTAGATCTACGCTCATATTCTAAGTCAACCGAGTTGTGGTAAGCGTGATGACGATCACTTAGCTTTTCCGCCTCAGCTTGGATAAATTTGAGGAGTTGCTTTTCTAATATCATAGGTCCCTCTAGATCAAAAAAAAGCCCAACACGAATGCTGAGCTTTTTCCCACGGATGCAACCACGCAAAAATAAATCGCTAAATCCAGCAGTTTCGAGGCTTTCTCTACTTCTGCTGCACATCTCTCTGATAGCTAAATCCAGAGCTTTAGGGCACCCGCTCACCCCCAAGAGGCATGCGTCGATTCTGGCATTAGTTTGAGATAAGAGTCAACATGCCATCATGTTGTGGCGGGTAGATCACCTACGTTTTGTAGACTCCTCAACGCACCGGTGCTGACAGAGTTCTTCCGTTGACGGGGGGCCGCTTCTAGCCGTGTTCCGACCCTCGGCTCAGTGGGTGAGCAACCATAATTTTCCCAGTCTAGAAATGAGCAACCGTGCGGTCAGTAAGTAGTAATAGCGTGTCGCGCCACTGCGCTGCTTCAGGTGATGATTGAGAAACCAGGCAAGGTGTTTCCTCTGCCAAGCCCACGGATTGTCGCATTGCCATCGCTCAGCGATTGCGGATTGGATCACCTTCGCCTGACGCAGATGGCGTTGGCGCGTAGCGCATGATCCCGTCAAAACACCCGACAAGAACAGCTCCATATCAAAGGGCCTGGTCATGTTCTTCCCCCGATGTACGCCGCTACCACCTCAACACGGCCATGCCCCAACTCATAGCTAACTTGCTTTCGGGCTTCTTGATCGAGCTGTCGATTTATTCGATAGCACATACCGCCGTTCACCGGCGCGGGATGATGGGTAATTTGTTCGTAGCGTTCGCAGGCATAGGCCGCCCTCAATTCATGGAAGCCTTTGAGGTACTGCGTACGGAGGATGTCTCGTACGGGCCGGACGACTCCCTGCAAGAAGTCGGAGTAACTTTCGCTCGCTGCAAGCAGGTTGCGGCTACCCTTGGGCGAGAACAGCTCGGAAAACTTCAGGGCGTCACGGATACGATCATCTACCGTAATCCAGCGTGGCGCCGACGCACCAGAGCGGCCTCCTTTGGTGCCGTCCTGGATGTTGATCTTCCCGTGTTGCTCGCACTCACGGATAAGCCGCGGCAGGTCGGCCAAGATGGCCTCACGCAAGCGCATGCCGGTGGCTCGCGCCAACAAGACGATCGCTGCGACCCGTCTCTGGTCAAGGCTGCAAAGCGCATCGACGATTTGCTTAACCTGTTCGCGGTCTTGGCCCTGCGGCACCGACTGTCGAACCCCGGTGCGCTGCATAGCCAGCGCCTTGCTCGGGCTTGGCAACTTCACGCACTGATCACCACGAAGCGCCGCCATAGTCCTGTTAACGCTGGATAGTCGGTTTTGTGCGGTGCTGACGGCGAGATCACCGCGGCTAACTACCTCGCGCAGATACACTGCATAGTCGGCCAACACCTTCCGATCGATGTGCCGCGCATCATTGATACCGGGCCCCTCCTCAGAACGACACCACTTCACGAATGCTTGCCACCGATCACAGTGCGCCTTGACCGTGCCGTAGTGGCCACCGCCGAACATGTCTTTCAGAGCCTGCGGCCCTGCGTAGCTCAATTGCCTGCCGTAACCGAAATTGCGGCCATCGCGTTTACCTACCAATGCCATATCTATCACCTCATCGCCTGTTCTCCGACCCTCGCCCCACGTCATCCCGCCAAGAATGCTGAGTGTTATCAGGGATCAAGGCCCCTGCGACCTGTGGGGATGTCCTCTACGCGGGACTGGCGGCTCCTTACGACCGGGAGCAAGGGCATCTCATGATCTGGCCTCCTGAGCACCGTTACCGGTGGGCGGGTGGAGGCAGCACTGGCTGACGAGACCAGCGCCTGAAGATCCTGAGCCGGGTGAACGCAGCATTGCGATGACCGGGGCATGCCTGACTGTCAGTCAGGTGCAGTCCATTCCCTGGTCTGCGGCACCATCATCTGCAGCGCTGTTGCTGGTGACATCGGCGTTTGTCACGCCGATTGTCACGAAGGGAGTTGCCGCAAAGCCAAGTGCGATGAGGGCTGCAGCAGTGTTAGAAGCGCCCGTCTCTTTCCAGTAGAAAGAGACGGGCGCAGGTTGGCGCAAGATTTGGCCAAGCGGATAGGTTGCTGCAGGGCAGCGAAGTAGGAAGTGTCGTCTGGCGCACGAGGGCCATGATCTGAAGTAGGCATCCATCACCGGGGAGGTGACCGGGCGAGCTGCCGGACGCGAATCGCCATTTGGGGGGAGAACCACCGCGAGAACGGCGTGACCTTCAAGGTTCGGGCCACCTGGGTTGCTGTCATCGACAGCGTTTGCACGGCCAGTTTTACGCCTGTGGATAAACCCGGTCAAGGTTTGAAATTCAGCGCCATTTAGGGCTTGAAGAACGGTTATCCACCGGTGGAGTTCCGTGGTAAATCCTGGACAACGTGGTCGCTTTTAGCTCTTCAAAGTAAGGTCCATCCAAACAGGGCGGCTTTGCAGCCCTGTTTGGATGGACCCGCGCTGAGAAGCGGATAAGCGAGGCTGCTTGCCCCGAATCTTGAACGTTCAGTTGTTGCCGCAATTCTTGCGCCTGCACAGCGCTAGCGAATCGGCACCACGTTCTTGTCTCTGACTTGGCCGTACGCTGAAGCGAGCAGGCTGCCGGTGGCGGCTTTCTGGATGTACTCACTCCACCAGGCCATCATCGGCCGCCGTCGCTCGATGTAGTCGGCTCGGTTGTAGGCACTGCGTACCTCATCCTTGTCGACGTGCGCCAGGGCGACCTCAATGAGTTCCGGGTCCCAGCCATGCTCATTCAAGATGGTGCTGGCCATCGAGCGCATGCCGTGGCTGACCAACCGATCCTGGAAGCCCATGCGTTTCAACGCCATGTTGGCGGTTTGGCTATTGGCGTGGGTGCGCGGATTTCTGTCTGCTGGGAAGACGTATTCGCGATGGCCGCTGTGAGTCTTCAGTGACTCCAACAGTGCGACAGCGTGATCGCTCAACGGGATGCTATGCGGGCGGCGCTTCTTCATCCGCTCAGGAGGGATAGTCCATACACGCCTTTCAAAGTCGATGTCTGCCCAGCGAGTGGTCGCCGCCTCTGCGGGGCGAGTCATCGTGTGTAACTGCCATTCGATCAGGCAGCGGGTCGTACGTTTGATACTGGCGTTCGCGATCTCCAGCATGAGCTCGGGAAGTTCTTCGGGTGGAAGCGCGGCCATGTTCTCTTTCTTGGGCTTCTTGAATACTGCCCTGATGCCGGTGAGTGGGTTGGCGAAGACCAGGCCGGAGTTGACGCCGTAGGTCATGATCTCGTTTAACCGCTGGCTGAGACGCTTGACCGTCTCCAGGCTGCCTTTCGCTTCGATTGGGCGAAGCAGTCCGATCACCATCGGCGCGGTGATTTTCGCGAGTGGGGTCGTCTTCAAATCGGGGAGCACGTGCAGCGTGAGCGACCGCCAGATGTCCTCGGCGTAAGCAGGAGTGACCGAGTCTTTCTTGAGCTCGAACCAGGCGGTGGCCACGTTCTCGAAGGTGTGTTCCGTTTCTGCGCGCTTGGCTTCATTCAGCGTATTGCGCCGCACCTTCGGATCGATGCCTTGGGCAAGCAGCTCGCGCGCATCGACTGCCAGCTTACGTGCGTTCGCCAGCGACAGTTCGGGATAGGTCCCGAAGCCGATGTTGATGCGCTTCTTGGTCACCGGGTCGCGGTAGTTGAAATTCCACAGCAACGAGCCGTTGCTGCGTACTCGGAGCTGCAAACCGTCACCGTCAGTGAGGACGTAATCCTTGGACGCGGGTTTGACTCCCTTGAGCTGTCGATCGGAGAGACGGAGGTTTTGAGCAGGCATGAGATTCTCCTCAGGCACTGATTCGGTATTCCAAAGATTAGCATCGGGTGAGCTGGAATACCGTATGGAATACCCAAACGGCTGGAACTCAAAAACTCTCAAAAGACCGTAAAAGCGCTGGAGGCCGCGTATTTACTGGGTCGCAGGCACAAAAAAAGACGCCCTTGGACGTCTTTTTTTGATCATTTGGTGGAGCCGGGGGGATTTGAACCCCCGTCCGCCAGTACTCCGCTGTCGGTACTACATGCGTAGCCGTGTCTATTAAGTTAACCCTCAGCGACCCGACGGGCAGGGTGCTTTGGGCGAGTTGTGTAAGTTTTAGCCGCTTCGTCCACAACGTACTGCACGGCGATTCTGTTCTATATGACAATCACTTTGGGTTTACAGACATCCCCTGGTGATTGCTGGACCCGAAGGTACCAGAAGCTCAGGGCTAAGGCTGCTTACGCAGCGAGAGCGAATTCCTGGCCGTAGTTATCGTCATTGGCAACTATAAGTAGTTGCAACAGTGGATTTACGAGTTCTGTTACCAACTCGGCATGCACCTAAAGTTTCGCAACCGGCGTCGAATCCTAAACGGCCCCGAGCCTGATGCTCTGTGAATCAAGTGAGCAGCAGGCCTATACAGTGTACGTCATCACGCCCAGGAAGGCCAACCCGAAGGTTGACCACCACAGATTATGGGTTTGGTTGGGTGCTCTGTCTGTCAGCGAGTGCCAATGCCTGGGTGGCCTCGGTGACGCATTTTCTGTCGTCTCCGGAGGCTTGTGAGGCTTCGGCGCTGGACATCAGCCTTTTGATCTCCATTGAGGTGTTTGTGGCGTTTGCCGGTAGCGCATTCACTTTGCCTTTGAGCTCTTGTAGCTTGCTCGTACAAAGGTTGTTGTCCGCAGCAAATACAGGAGAGGCCAGCATGGCGGCAGCAATGAACAGGCCAGCGAGTGTGGTGCGTTTCATGGGTATCTCCTTGAGCTGATGGTCTCGGTGATGCCGTATGAGCGGACGGTCATGCCGAGCCCGAAAAATCAGCCACGATCTGATGGGGCCTACCTCAAAGACTACGATTCAACGCAAGAATTCGGTTTTTTCAGAAAATGTGTCGAGCTTTTCCAGAGATGGGGGGGACACATTTCCAGAGACCAGATGCAACAAAACCCGCAACTGGCGGGTTTTGGTTTGCTTCGTAGCGGGCGTAGCCGGGCTTTGAACTCCCGGCCGCCAGTACTCCGTTGTCGATGTACGCCAACGTGGCCCGCAAGGCCAACCCGAAGGTTGGCCTTGAACTGAGTTACTTCCCGCCTTTGTGCGCGTTCGTGACGTCCATAATGGTTTGGTTGGTTTCGGCGATGCAATCATTAATACCTGCCTTGGTGCCTTTTGCCTGGTCGGCTTTGGCTTTCTTGACGGAGGCCTCCACCTGGTCAAGCATTTCCCCGGGAATCTGTGCCTTGCCGTTTTCGATGGTTTGCAGGTTGACCGCGCATTGGTCTTTTTCGGCTGCAAACGAAGTGGAAGCCATCATGGAAGCAGCAACGAACAAACCTAAAAGCACAGAACGATTCATGTGTTTCTCCTTGAACTGAAGGGCCAGACATTGCTGGCCATCAAATCGGTCTACCGAGTTTTTGGAAGGTCCCGCATTAGCGGGACTTCATCAGTGGACTGCGGCGGCACTTCAGGGTTCTTTTTTCTGCTGTAGAGCTGTCGATTCCGACAAGAAGCGTTAACGAAGGGCACCTTTATGCACCTTCCTTTAGATCCTGCTATCAGGGCACCCTAGCCTGGGTAACGCGGTCCACCAGATAGACTAGTCCGTGGTAGTCAATGCCGCCATGTTGCGTCAGACCGATCTCACAGGTGCGGCTGGTGGAGATCCCCTCGCTGCACTGCTGCACCGCGTCCTTGAGCGTGCGCAACGAATGGGCGTTCAGTTCCGGGGTGGTGAAACCCTTGTCACCGGCGAAGCCACAGCAGTGAATACCTTCGGGAATGATCACGTTTTTGCTGCACTTGCGCGCCAGGTCGATCAACGCCTGGCTTTCTCCGAGGTGCTGGGTGCTGCAGGTTACGTGCACGGCGATGGGGGCCTCCTGAGGCGTGAAATCCAGGCGATCCATCAGGTGTGTGCGGATGAAGCGTACCGGGTCATACAAGTCCAGACGGACTTCGCCGAGGTCTTGAACCAGGCGCAAGGTGCAGGGGCTGGTGTCGCAGTAGATCGGGTCGAGCCCGCCACGGCTGGCGTGGAGCAGGGCGCCGATCAGTTCCTGTCGTTTGTGTTCGGCTTGTTCGGCGTAGCCTTTGGAGGCGAATGGCTGACCGCAGCACAGGTTGTCGAGGTTGTCCGGGAAAACCACCTGATAGCCGGCCTTTTCCAGCAGGCCTCGGGTCTTGTCGTGCAGCGACATTTGCTCCGTGTCGCCCGCCGCCGGACCCATGACGCGGGATACACAGGCCGCAAGATAGACCACGCGCGGGCGCGCATCCGTCACTGTCGGACTGAAGCGAATGGCTTTTTCCGGTTGCGGCATCGCGTTGGTCCATTGCGGGACCTGACCCTTGGACAGGCGCGTCAACGACGCCGACAACTTCGCCAATCTCGGCACCCCCAGCAACATCCGCGCACCATTGGCCGCGTGCAGGGTGAAGCGTGCACCTTGCAGTGCCGTGGCGAAATTTCCTTCAAGCCAGTTGGCGGTTTTCGTATGCGTCGCCTTCCGGCTACGCAGCTTTTTCACCAACTCGCCGGTATTGATGCCTACAGGGCAACGCTGTGCGCAGAGGCCGGTCGCGGCGCAGGTATCGATGCCTTGATAGTCGTAGGCGGCTTCGAGTTCGGACGTATCGATGCCCGCGCGTTTCTTCGCCTGAATGTCGCGCCAGATCACGATGCGTTGGCGCGGGCTCAGGGTCAGGCCTTTTGACGGACAGACCGGTTCGCAGAAGCCGCATTCGATGCACTTGTCCACAATCTCGTCAGCGGCGGGCAAAGGCTTGAGGTGCTTGAGGTGGATCTGTGGATCTTCGCTGAGCACGACGTCCGGGTTGAGAATGCCGTTGGGGTCGAGCAGTCGTTTGAGTTGCCACATCAACTGGTAGGCATCGCTGCCCCATTCCAGTTCAACGAACGGTGCCATGTTGCGCCCGGTGCCGTGTTCGGCTTTCAGCGAACCACCAAATTCCACCGCCACCAGTTGCGCCACGTCGTCCATGAACGCCTGATAGCGTGCGACTTCTTCCGGGTTGTTGAAGCCTTGGGTGAAGACGAAATGCAGATTGCCTTCCAGGGCGTGT
The DNA here is from genome assembly GCF_019947365.1 of Pseudomonas sp. GL-R-26. Classification (NCBI taxonomy): domain Bacteria; kingdom Pseudomonadati; phylum Pseudomonadota; class Gammaproteobacteria; order Pseudomonadales; family Pseudomonadaceae; genus Pseudomonas; species Pseudomonas sp. GL-R-26. The sequence goes on from NZ_JAGYGI010000015.1 coordinate 65,856, forward strand.
CCGAAAAGGATCGCTTCGTCGTAGTGATGTTTGTCGAACAGTTCGATCAGGCGGTTGACGCCGATGGCCAGCTGTTCGACCGGGAAGGTGACGTCTTCGATGATCACCGTGGTGCCGGTCTTGCGCACCGCGCCGACGGCCGGGAAGGTGTCTTTGCGGATGGCCCAGAGACGGGCGTTTTCCTGCGGGTCTTCGGTGAAGTCGACCTGCTTTTCCTCCGGGAACGCCTTCAGCGACGCCATGATCTGCGCCAGTTGTTCGTGCAGCAAGGTGGACGACGCGGCGCGGGATTCGATCAGCAAGGCGCAGGCATTGTTCGACAGATGCTGTACGAAAGCGGGCATGCCGGGTTTGTCCTGCACCGAGCGCAGGCTGCGGCGGTCCAGCAGTTCCACGGCCGACACCGGTTGGCTTTTCAACACGGTGACCGCGTTGCAGCAGGTTTCGACATCCGGGAACACAATCAGGGCCGAGGCCTTGTTCGGGTGGTCGATCACCGTGTCGTAGGTTACGGCACTGATGAACCCGAGCGTGCCTTCGGAGCCCACCAGCAAGTGGCTCAAGATATCCACAGGCTCGTCGAAATCCACCAGGGCATTGAGCGACAGGCCGGTGGTATTTTTCAGACGGTATTTATGGCGAATTTTCGCGGCCAGTTCGGCGTTTTCCCGGGTCTCGCGGCCCAGTGTCGCCAGGCGCTCCAGCAGGACGGCGTGGCTTTGGCGAAACGCCGCGACGCTGGCGGCATCTTCAGTATCGAGACGACTGCCGTCGGCCAGCACCAGACGAATGCCGGCCAGGGTGTGATAGGTGTTTTGCGCCGTACCGCAGCACATGCCGCTGGCATTGTTGGCGACGATGCCGCCGATCTTGCAGGCGTTGATCGAGGCCGGGTCCGGACCGATCTTGCGTCCGAACGGTGCCAGCCAGGCATTGGCCTGAGCGCCGATCACCCCCGGTTGCAGGCGGATTTGCGTGCCTTGGCCGCGAATTTCGCGAGCGTTCCAGTTATCCCCCAGCACGATCAGTACCGAGTCGCTGATGGCCTGGCCGGACAGGCTGGTGCCGGCGGCGCGGAAAGTCACCGGCACCTGATCGCGTTGCGCCAGTTGCAGCAGTGCCACCACTTCGTCTTCGGATTCGACGCGGATCACCAGTTGCGGAATCAAGCGATAGAAACTGGCGTCGGTGCCGAAGGCCAGGGTCGACAACGGGTCGTCGAAACGTCGCTCTTGAGGAATCAGTTGCTGTGCATCACGCAGGAAAGCAGCCGGTAGACTCATTGGTCCTCCAGGATCAGTACCACCAGGTCCTTCGGACCGTGGGCGCCGTACGCCAGCACTTGCTCGATGTCGGCGGTCTTCGACGGGCCGGACACTAGCAACGCGTTGGTCGGCATGCCCTGGGCCCATTCGAACTCCTGCTGCACCTGATAGAAGTTGTCGCGGATTTCGCTGGCCTTGAGCAGAGCGAAATGCACCGGTGGCACCAGGCTCATCAGGCGTGGTTCTTCCCGGGTCGGCCAGAGAATCAGGCTACCGGTCGCTGCGATGGCGCCGAGGGTGGTGGTCAGGCTCGCCGGGGTGTCGTTGAACAACTCGGCCTTCCATTCTTCAACCGGACGGTCGTAGGCCTTGAGCATTGGCAGGCCGGGATTATTCGCCCAGTGCTGCGTGATCCGTTGACCGTGGGGCGTTGTCGGTGCGATCAGCAGGCTTGGCAACTGGCGGTCCTGCAGCAACTGCGCGAGTAGCGTCGGCCATTCTTGGCCGGACGTCAGATGAATTTCCGTGTGCACCGCTTCCATCAACTCGCGCAGTTGCTCAATGCGCTGTTCAGGCGGGTAGGTGTAAGGCTGGGTCACCAGATCGACATCGAAGTTGTCAGCCACCGGCGTGGTGCCGGTCAGGCTTTTACGCAGTTTGGCGAGGATATTTTGCTTGGCGCTCATCAGCGGTCTCCCTGTTTGGCCAGATGTTCGCGGGCCATGTCATGCAGCGAGCGGGCAGCGGGTTTCGGTGCGCTGTGGTTTTGCGTCCAAGGGCCGACATTGCTCGGCGTCAGGGCGCGCAAACGGGTGGCGAAGAAACCGAACAGGCGATACAGCGTCGGCGAACTGTTGAGCTTCGCCCAGGCGTTCCAGATGAACCGCTCCTTGCGCGAATACTTGCTGCCCTGGCCACGCATCACTTGATGGGGGCTGTCCGGGGCCTTGACGTTTTCTTCCCGCAGGCGCCGCAACAGAGCAGGGATCGGGATTTTCACCGGGCAGACTTCACTGCAGGCGCCGCACAGCGACGAGGCGCTCGGGTGATCCGGGACTTTCGCCAGGCCGACCATGTGCGGGGTGATGATTTTTCCGATAGGCCCGGGATAAACCTCCCCATAGGCGTGACCACCGATTCGGGTGTAGACCGGGCAATGATTCATACAGGCGCCGCAGCGAATGCAGTTCAGGGTCTGGCGCAATTCGCTGTCGGCAAACGCCTGACTGCGGCCGTTGTCGAGCAGTACGAGGTGCACTTCCTGCGGGCCGTCGAGTTCATGTTCCTTGCGCGGGCCGGAGATCATGTTGACGTAGGTGGTGATTGGAATTCCGAGGGCCGAGCGGGTCAGCAATGACAGCAACGGCACCACGTCGCGCAGGTTCTCGACGACTTTCTCAATGCCGGTGACGGCAATGTGCACCGGCGGCACTGTGGTGGTCATGCGACCGTTGCCTTCGTTTTCCACCAGCAGCAGGGTGCCGGTTTCGGCCACGGCGAAGTTGACACCGGAGACGCCGATGTCCGCTTCGAAGAATTTCTGCCGCAGGACTCTGCGGCCGATCTGAATAAGTTGGTCAACGTCCTTGGTGTATTCCACGCCAAGTTTGTCGTGGAACAAGGACGCGACCTGACCGGCGTTCTTGTGGATCGCCGGCATGATTATGTGTGAAGGCTTCTCGTGGTCGAGCTGGACGATGTACTCGCCCATGTCCGATTCCAGGCATTCAATGCCCTGTTCAGCGAGGAAATGGTTCATCTCCATCTCTTCGCTGACCATCGATTTGCCCTTGATCACTTGCCGCCCCTCGTGAGCGCGGATGATCGAGAGGACGATGCCATTGGCCTCGTCCACCGTTTCCGCCCAGTGCACTGTCACACCGTTGCGGGTCAGGTTCTGTTCCAGTTGCTCGAGCAGGTCGGGCAACTTGGAGAGCGCGCGGGCACGGATTGCATTGCCCAGTGCGCGCAAGTGTTCTCTTTCATGGGCATCGCTGAACGCCGCTGCCCGTTTTGTCATCAGTGAATCCATCGCCTTGCGAAAGTTGCTTCGCAATTGCGCGTCACCCAGCGCGTTGTGGGCGCGGGTGCGGAAATCTTCTTCTACGGCAACCGTAGGAATAATCGCGGAAGTGCTCATCGGGCACCTCCGGTACGCTGCCAGAGGAAGCTAGCCAGATGCTGACCGCGCAACGCTTCCTGCTGTTTTTCCAGCGAGCCGTTGATGTTCATCAAACAACCGCAGTCGGCACTCAACACCTTGTGCGCGCCGGACTCCTTCAGCGCTCGGGTCTTGTCAGCCACCATCGCGCCGGAAATGTCTGGCATACGGACGCTGAATGTCCCACCGAAGCCACAGCATTCACTTTCGTGATCGTGATTGACCCGTTCCACATTGCTCAACTGCGCCAATAATTCGCGGCCGTGCAGGTGGGTGTTCATCTCGCGGCGTGCCGAGCACGAGGTGTGCAGTGCCACTTTGACCGGCTCGCCGCTGTCCTTGAGCTGCACCTTGCAGACAAACAACAGGAACTCGGCCAGTTCGTAGGTTCTGGCCGCCAGGGCCTGAACCTGTTTCAACGTGTCCGGCTCGTCCTTGAACAAGTCGGCGTAATGCTCGCGGAGCATGCCCGCGCAAGAGCCTGACGGCACCACCACCGGATAGTCACCGGCAAACAGCGCCAGTTGCGAGCGCGCCACCGTCCGTGCCTGTTCGGTGTAACCCGAGGTGTAGGCCGGTTGGCCGCAGCAGCTTTGCCCTTGCGGGTATTCGACACGAATGCCTTCGCGTTCCAGCAGGTGGATCGCATCCATCCCGGCTTCCGGGTAGAACAAATCGACCACGCAGGTCCCGAACAGGTAGACCCGTGACGGTTTCTCGCTGGGGTACTGCCGAGGCTCGGGCAGTGGCGGGGCGACACGGGTCGCATTCGGCACGGCGTTGTAAAAAAGCTCGCTCATCAGGCGGTCTCCGGGTGGTCCCGGTTATTCGTCTGTTGAAGCTGCTGAATATAGAGCCGGAAGCTTTCAGCAGCCTTACAGACCGGGGTGTGAATAGCGGACGCCGGGGGCGTGGCCCGGCGTCGGTTTTTATCGTGTTGCTTGTAGTCCTTAGTGCACCAGCATGCCGGTGAACCAGTAGGCCTGGGCCAGGGTGATCAAGCCGACAATCGTTGCAAAGAATAGGCTGTGCTTGAGGGTGAAGCGGAACAGATCCGATTCTTTACCCACCAGGCCGGTCGCGGCACAAGCCACGGCGATCGATTGTGGCGAGATCATCTTGCCGGTCACGCCGCCACTGGTGTTCGCCGCCACCAGCAAGGTGTCGTTGACACCGATCTGGTGCGCAGTGGTCGCTTGCAGCGAACTGAACAGGGCGTTGGACGAGGTATCGGAACCGGTGAGGAACACGCCCAGCCAGCCGAGGAACGGCGAGAAGAACGGGAAAGCTGCACCCGTCGCCGCCAGTACCAGGGCCATGGTCGAGGACATGCCCGAGTAGTTGGTCACGAAGGCAAACGCCAGCACCATGCCGATGGACAGGATTGGCCAACGCAGTTCGTAGAAGGTCTCCTTAAAAGTGGTCAGACCAATTTTGAGATTGACTTTCAAGACCAGCATCGAGATGAGCGCCGAGAAGAAAATCGCTGTGCCAGTGGCGGAAATCGGGTCCAGTTTGAACACTGCCGGAATGGCGGTTGGCGCGGCCACGATCGGTGCAACCTTGACTACCATCTGGTCCAGGTGCGGGATGGCGAAGTTGAACACGAAGCTGTACATCGAACCGCCGGCGGCGAACATCGCCTTGAACGGCTTCAGGGTCCAGATGGTGACCAGTACGGTCAGGATCAGGAACGGCGACCAGGCCTTGAAAATTTCCCCAAGGCTGTAAGGCGAAGCCACGGTGGTGCGCTTCTGGCCGAAACCACCGACGCTGGCGCTCACCACGGAGGCCGAGACAGCGCCGACGATGTGTTGGCCGGCGGCGCGTTTTGGTTGCCAGACTTTCAGGAACAGGGTCAAGGAAATCAGGCTGACCAGGGCCGAGGTGATATCCGGCAGTTCCGGGCCGATGAAGTTCGAGGTGAAGTACTGGGTGACGGCAAAGCTCAAGCCGGCCACCAGGGCTGCCGGCCAGGTTTCCCGCACGCCGCGCAGGCCGTCCATCATGAACACCAGCCAGAACGGCACGAACAGCGACAGCAGTGGCAGTTGGCGGCCGGTCATGGCGCCGATCTTGAACGCGTCGATGCCGGTGACTTGCCCGGCAACGATGATCGGAATGCCCAGGGCGCCGAAGGCCACCGGCGCGGTGTTGGCGATCAGGCACAGGCCGGCGGCGTACAGCGGGTTGAAGCCAAGACCTACCAGCAGCGCGGCGGTAATCGCCACGGGTGCACCAAAACCGGCTGCACCTTCGAGGAAGGCACCGAAGCAGAAACCGATCAGCAGGACCTGCAGGCGCTGGTCATCGGTGATCGACAGAACCGAACTTCGGATGACTTCAAACTGCCCGCTCTTGACCGTCAGTTTGTAGAGGAACACCGCTGCCACGATGATCCAGGCAATCGGCCACAGGCCATAAGCGAAACCATACCCGGCGGCGGCGAACGCCATATCGACCGGCATCTGGAAAGCGAAGATCGCCACCAGGATCGACAAAGCCAGGGTGATGCTGCCGGCCACATGCCCTTTGAGGCGGAACACGGCCAAAGCCAGGAAGAAAAATACGATGGGGATGACGGCGGCGAGTGCGGACAGGCCGAGGCTGCCGAGCGGGGTATAGAGCTGTTGCCAGGTTTGCATATGGGGTGGCCCCTAATTGTTGTTGGTCAGGCACTGATCAGCGTTCTTGGATAATTGGTAAGACCAATTTACAATCGCTGTTGGCTAGGGTAAAAGCCTTGTAGGCGGCGTGTCAATTTGCCGCCCTAAAACTTTTGTCGAATGCAAAGTGCGCAGGTCGTCTGTCTGGTATGACCAAATGCGCTGTGGCAGGTGCTGGCGCGGCGCCGATAGGCCAGAATAGAGCCCCGGCGAGCCGTCGGATCGTGGAGTAATCGAGTTATGGGGTTTGATCAGATTCGTCAGCGCCGTTTGTCTGACGATATTGTCGAGCAGCTTGAGGGCATGATCCTCGAGGGCACGCTGAAAGCGGGTGAGCGCTTGCCGGCCGAGCGCGCGTTGGCCGAACAATTTGGTGTCTCACGCCCTTCGTTGCGCGAAGCCATTCAGAAGCTGACCGCCAAGGGCCTGCTGGTCAGCCGCCAGGGCGGCGGCAACTATGTGGTGGAATCACTGGGTAGCACCTTCAGTGATCCCTTGTTGCATCTGCTGGAAAGCAATCCCGAGGCGCAACGCGATCTGCTGGAGTTTCGCCATACGCTGGAAGCGTCTTGCGCCTACTACGCGGCGTTGCGTGCCACGGAGGTGGATCGCGAGCGGCTGACCGCGGCATTCAACGAATTGCAGGACTGCTATTCGCGTCACGAAGAAGTGAGTCGTGCCGAAGAGGGGGCGGCGGACGCAAGCTTTCACCTGGCGATCGCCGAGGCCAGCCACAATGCCGTGTTGCTGCACACCATTCGCGGGCTGTTCGACCTGCTCAAGCGCAACGTGGTGACCAACATCGGTGGCATGTACAAGCAACGCACTGAAACCCGCGACATGCTGATCACGCAGCACCGGGAGTTGTATCAGGCGATTATCGAAGGGCGGGCGGAGCAGGCGCGAGAAGTTTCCAGTCGACACATTCTGTATGTGCAGGAGGTGCTGGAAGAAGTGCGTCAGGAAGTGCAGCGCATGGCCCGGGCGGAGCGGCGCAAGGGGATGTGAGGCGGTAGCTTGATTGTGGCGAGGGAGCTTGCTGTGGCGAGGGAGCTTGCTCCCGTTCGGCTGCGCAGCAGTCGTTAGCAGTTTTTGTGAGGGGGGCCGTCAAGCGAGGGGCGCTTCGCACCCCAGCGGGAGCAAGCTCCCTCGCCACAAAGTCGCATCAGGGCAGAAAAAATCAGTCTTCCTTGCCCTTGTTGCGCACCGCGCGCTGCAACTCGCGACCGGCGTCGCGTTCGCGCTCAGTGTCGCGCTTGTCGTATTCCTTCTTGCCCTTGCCCAGGGCGATCTCGCACTTGACCATGTGCTTGCTCCAGTACCAGGACAGGCACACGCAGGCGTAACCCTTTTGCTGCACGGCCGCGGCCAGCTTTTCCAGCTCGCGCCGGTTGAGCAGCAATTTACGGGTGCGCACCGGGTCCGCGATGACGTGGGTGCTGGCGGTCGTCAGGGGCGTAATGTGGCTGCCGAGCAGCCAGGCTTCGCCATCCTTGAGCAGTACGTAGCTGTCAACCAGCTGCAGCTTGCTTGCCCGCAGACTTTTTACTTCCCAGCCGGCCAGGACCAGACCAGCCTCGAAACGATGTTCGATGAAGTAATCGTGTCGCGCCTTTTTGTTTTGCGCGATGGTCCCTGTTGGGTGTTTCTTCTGTTTAGCCATAGGGGCGGCATTATAGGGAGTTGCACGCGAGTCGGCTACGGTGTTGCTACGTGCTTGAGCAGGTTGATTGAATCCCGGACAATGCGGCCTCTTTTTTGAACGCTTGGGCGTGATAACGATGTCGACAGACAAGGTTTCTGTCCACGGCAGTTGGGCTAGCCGCTGGGTCTTCATACTCGCCGCGACCGGTTCGGCCGTGGGGCTGGGTAGTATCTGGAAATTCCCGTACATGGTCGGCGTCTATGGCGGCGGCGCCTTCGTGTTGATGTTCCTGGCCTGCATCGCGCTGATCGGGGTGCCGGTCATGCTGGCGGAAACCCTGATCGGCCGGCGTGCCCGGCAGAGCCCGGCCAATGCATTGAAGAACCTGGCGGTGGAGGCGGGGCACTCGGCCAAATGGTCCTGGGGCGCGTTTGCCGGGATGATCACGGCGTTGCTGATCCTGTCTTTCTACAGTGTGGTCGGCGGCTGGTCGCTGGACTACATCATCGACATGGGGCGTGGCGATTTTCAGGGCGCGACGCCTGATCAGGTGGGGGCTTACTTCGGCAATGTGATCGCCGATCCCTGGCGCCTTACACTTTGGCACACGATTTTCATGCTGTTGTCAGCGGTGGTGATCGCCAGGGGCGTGGTTGCCGGGCTTGAGCGCAGTTTGCGCATCATGATGCCGTTGTTGTTCGTGATGATCCTGGTGCTGCTGGGCTACAGCATGACCACCGGGCATTTCATGGACGGCGTGCATTTCATGTTCGACTTCCACCCGGAAAAGGTCCTGGACGGCTTGTTGCCCGCGATGGGGCATGCGTTCTTTTCCCTGAGCGTGGGCGTCGGCTCGATCATGATCTACGGCGCCTACATGCCGAAGAACTCGTCGATCTCAGGGACGGTTGTTGGTGTGGCGCTGCTCGACACCTTCGTTTCCCTGGTGGCCGGCCTGGCATTGTTTCCGATTGTTTTCGCGGCGGGCCTGAATCCGAGCGAAGGGCCGGGGCTGATGTTCGTCAGCCTGCCGTTTGCCTTCGGTAACGTGGCGTTCGGGCAATTGATGGGGGTGGTGTTCTTCGTGCTGGTGGCGGTCGCTGCCTGGAGTTCGGCAATTTCCCTGCTGGAACCGATGGTGGCTTACCTGGTCGAGCGCACTAAAGTGAGTCGTACCTGGGTGACCTTCTGGCTGGCTTTCAGCTGCTGGTTTGTCGGCCTGGGTACGGTGTTCTCCTTCAATATCTGGAAAGAGGCCAAGTTCTTCGTGAACGAAGGCGGGATGTTCCACCTCTACCAATGGGGAGCCGCGGGTGGCCTCGACTTCTTCGGTGTGATCGATTTCTTCACCTCGCGACTCATGCTGCCGCTTGGCGGTTTGTGTTTCGTGGTGTTTGCGGGCTGGATCATGGGGCGTGAAGCGGTGCGCGACGAGCTGTCGATCCGTAACCCTGCGCTGTTTGGCCTGTCCTTGTTCTTGATGCGCTATGTGGCGCCCATCGGCATTCTCGTAGTGTTTGCCGCCCAGCTGTGGAAGTGACGCTGACATGACGACACACATTTCACGTTCGGCCTTGCTGCCGTACCCGGCGCAAGCGCTGTATGACCTGGTCAACGACGTGGCGCGCTATCCGGAATTTCTGCCGTGGTGCTCGTCGGCCGAAGTCCTGGAGAGCTCACCTGAGCATATGCGGGCGAGCGTCGGTGTGGCGAAGGGCGGCCTCAGCCAGCATTTCGTGACGCGCAACACGCTGGTTCCGGGGCAGTCGATCGAAATGAACCTCGAAGAGGGCCCTTTCACCCAATTGCATGGCATCTGGGTATTCAAGGCGCTGACCGACAAAGCCTGCAAGATCAGCCTCGATTTGTCGTTCGATTATGCCGGACCATTGGTTCGTGCCACCCTGGGGCCGCTGTTCAATCAGGCGGCCAACACTTTGGTGGATGCGTTCTGTCAGCGCGCCAAGCAGATACATGGTTGAGGTCATGATTGCAGTCGAGGTGGTCTACGCGGCCGTAGACCGTCAGGTGCTGCTGACAGTGGCCGTGCCTATCGGAACGACCGTGCGGGCGGCCTTACTCAGGTCGGCCGTGGCTGAAGTGTTTCCGGAGCTGGATCTGACCCATTGCCCTGTGGGGATCTTCGGCAAGGTGGTAGCTGACCCGGAGAGTCGGGCAGTCCAGGCCGGGGATCGCATCGAGATTTACCGCCCGTTGCTGGCCGATCCGAAAGAGGTGCGCCGACTGCGCGCGGCGAAAGCTGCCGAGGCCAAAGCGCGGAATCAGTGATTGGCTGGAACGCCAGACAATAAAAAGCCCGGGCATGCCGGGCTTTTTATTGCGTCGCAAATTACTGCGGCGAGGTGTCCAGCGGTTGCGGTGTCGGGACCGGAACGGTTTCTACACCGTCGACGTCCTTCTGGATCTGATCCAGCAACGAACCTGGCTTGACCGGCTTTTCCGGTTTTGGCTTCTCGACGTTCTCTGCCGGGGCAGGCACTGTCGTGCCGCTGTCCTTGCCGAGAATGGCTTCGTCACGGCTCACGCCTGGCATGAAATCACCGGAGAGGCTGACAAGCTGATCATTTGGGTTGAAGATAACGCTGATGCGTTCCTGTTGGCGTTCACCGCCACCCGGTTGCAGGCTGTACAGATAATCCCAGCGATCGGCATGGAACGTGTCGGTCAGCAGAGGGTTGCCCATGATAAACCGTACTTGCTTACGGGTCATTCCCGGGCGTAACTGGTCTATCATGTCCTGCGTGACGACATTGCCCTGCTGGATGTCGATTTTGTAAACCCCGGGGAATGAACAACCGGCGAGTGCGAGCAGTCCCACAAAGGTGAAACTGGTTAGCAAGAGCTTGGTGTTTTGCATCGGTGGGCGACTTCCACTATCTTGGCTGGGACAACGTAAACGCCGATCATACCCGCATTAAGAGAAGCTGCGAAGCAGCATCGCGAGAAAGCTGACCATGGTTGAAAATAGCGAACTACGCAAAGCCGGCCTCAAAGTGACCCTGCCACGGGTCAAAATTCTGCAAATGCTCGACTCCGCCGAGCAGCGCCACATGAGTGCCGAGGATGTCTACAAGGCCCTTATGGAGGCTGGTGAGGACGTCGGTCTGGCCACGGTTTACCGTGTTCTGACCCAGTTCGAGGCAGCTGGCCTTGTGGTGCGGCACAACTTCGACGGAGGCCATGCGGTCTTCGAGCTGGACGACGGAAAGCATCACGACCATATGGTCAACGTCGAAACCAGCGAAGTGATCGAATTCTTCGACGAAGAAATCGAGCGGCTTCAGAAAGCAATCGTCGACAAGTATGGCTTCGAGATGGTTGATCACAATCTGGTGCTGTACGTGCGCAAGAAAAAGTAAGCATGTCGCGCGAACTCAGGTTCGCGAAACGAACGAAGGCGACCCCAGGGTCGCCTTCGTGCTTTCTGCCTTTATTTATTCAATTCAAGCTTTTGCGGCCACCACCATTTTTTTGGCATGCGCCAGGGATTCCTTGGTGAGATCGATGCCGCCCAGCATTCGTGCGACTTCTTCGACGCGGTCGTTTTTGCTCAGTTTGGAAACGGCCGTGCGGGTGGCATCTTCGCCGCGCACTTTATGCACAAATAGATGTTGATGACCTTGCGCCGCCACCTGCGGCAAGTGGGTCACTGTCAGTACCTGTCCGCGCTCGCCGAGCCTGCGCAGCAACTGGCCGACGATTTCCGCGGTCGGGCCGCCAATGCCGACATCGACTTCGTCGAACACCAGGGTCGGGACACGGGAGGTCTGTGCGGTGATCACCTGGATCGCCAGGCTGATCCGTGACAGCTCGCCACCGGATGCGACTTTTGCCAAGGCTTTTAATGGTTGTCCCGGGTTGGCGCTGACCAGCAGTTCAACTTGTTCAAGTCCGTTAGGCAGCAGTTCGTCGCTGCTGTTTGGACGCAGTTCGATGGTGAAGCGCCCGCCAGGCATGCCCAGGCGCTGGATTTCCTGTTCCACTGCGCTGGCCAGGCTGCTCGAGGCTTGATGACGCAGGTCGCTCAGTTCCCGAGCCTTTTCCTGATAATGGCGAGCGTATGAAGACAGCTCATCACTCAGCCGCTCGATGGATTCGTCGTTGGCGTTGAGGGTTTCGATTTCATCCAGCAGTTTCTGCTGCATCTCGGCGACTTCGGTCGGCTGGATGCGGTGTTTGCGCGCCAGGGTGTAGATCGCGTCGAGGCGCTCTTCGAGGTATTGAAGGCGGGACGGATCGGCGTCGAAGTTGTCGAGGAAGCGATTCAGTTCGCCAACAGCCTCTTCAACCTGGATCTGTGCACTGGTCAACAAGCTGCTGGCTTCGCCCAGCGCACCGATCGAGCTGTTCACGCTCGACAGGCGATTGAGGCTGGCGGTGAGGGCGTTCAGTACATTTCCGGAATCACTTTCACTGCATTGCTCGACGACTTGCCGGCAGATGCCGAGCAAGGTCTCGGCGTTGGTCAGGTTCTTGTGTTCCTGCTCAAGCTGCTCCAGTTCGTTGTCGCCAAGGCCAAGGTTTTCCAGCTCCTCAAGTTGATAGCTGAGCAACTGATGGCGGGCGCGTTGCTCATCGCCGGAGTTGGAGAGTCGCTCCAGTTCCTGGCGGGTCTGGCGCCAGCGCTGGGCGGCGAGTTGAACCTGGCGGGCAAGATCGGTTGCGCCGGCATATTCATCGAGCAGGCGACGGTGGGTGTCGGTCTTGAGCAGGGATTGGTGCTCGTGCTGGCTGTGAATGTCGATCAGCAGCTCGCCCAGCGCCTTGAGATCGCCAAGCGGGCAGGGCGTGCCGTTGATGTAGCCGCGAGAACGTCCTTCGGATGTGATGACCCGGCGCAGGATGCACGGGCCGTCGTTTGCGAGGTCGCGCTCGGCCAGCCAGGCGCTGGCTTCCGGAATGTCGACCAGATCGAAGGTGGCCAGGATATCGGCCTTGTCGGCGCCGGGGCGGACCACGCCGCTGTCGGCGCGATCACCCAGGGTCAGGCCCAGCGCGTCGAGCATGATCGACTTGCCCGCGCCGGTTTCCCCGGTGATCACGCTCATCCCGCGATCGAGTTCGAGATCGAGATGTTCAACGATGGCGTAGTTGTGTACGGACAGGTGCACCAGCATATGGGCCGCTCCCAGGTGTTAGGTCTGGTTATTTATACAGTGTTTTGTTTCTGGCTGACAATGCCCCTCGTTAGCTCGATTCACTCGGTCCGACGAAAGCCTTATCGCGACCGGGAATGACAAAGCAGTTGTTTTTTGTAGGGTTAATCGTCGGACCCCCTTGAAGCCGGATTTTGCGGCCCCATATAGCTGGGCAGAAGCGCGAGTTGAGCTCGCGGACGAAATTGAAAGGAGAAATCTATGGCTGACGAACAGACAGTGGATACGCAAAACCCAGACGCCAACCAGGCGCCCGAGGCTTCGGGTGATGACCTGGCGGCTCGTGTACAAGTGCTCGAAGAGCAACTGGCAGGCGCTCAGGATCAGGCTTTGCGTGTAGCCGCCGATCTGCAGAACGTCCGCCGTCGCGCCGAGCAGGATGTGGAGAAGGCTCACAAGTTCGCGCTGGAAAAATTCGCCAGCGACCTGCTGCCGATCGTCGACAGCCTGGAGCGTGGCCTGGAATTGTCCAGCCCGGATGACGAAAGCATCCGTCCGATGCGCGAAGGCATCGAACTGACCCTGAAAATGTTCCAGGACACCCTCAAGCGTTATCAGCTTGAAGCGATCGATCCCCATGGCGAACCGTTCAACGCCGTTCACCATCAGGCAATGGCCATGCAGGAAAGCGCCGATGTCGAGCCGAACAGTGTTCTGAGGGTGTTCCAGAAGGGCTATCAGCTCAATGGTCGCCTGCTGCGCCCGGCGATGGTCGTGGTCAGCAAGGCGCCTGCGCCGGTTTCGCCTTCGATTGATGAGCAGGCTTGAAATCCGCCGCAAGGCCCCCATTTATAAGTCAAGCGTTTAAGTGCTACCGCAGTTAGCCACCACTGCTGCGGCAACCAAATCCAAAGTTTCGGGAGAGTGAACATGGGCAAAATTATCGGTATCGACCTGGGGACTACCAACTCCTGCGTCTCCGTGCTGGAAAACGGCAAGGCAAAAGTTATTGAAAACGCTGAAGGCGCGCGTACCACGCCGTCGATCATCGCTTACGCCAACGATGGCGAAATCCTGGTTGGCCAGTCGGCCAAGCGTCAGGCCGTGACCAATCCGCACAACACCCTGTATGCGGTGAAGCGTCTGATCGGTCGTCGTTTCGACGAAGAAGTCGTGCAGAAAGACATCCAGATGGTCCCTTACAAGATCGTCAAGGCTGACAACAGCGACGCCTGGGTTGAAGTGAACGGCCAGAAAATGGCGCCGCCACAAATCTCGGCTGAAATCCTGAAGAAAATGAAGAAGACCGCCGAAGACTACCTCGGCGAGACCGTGACTGAAGCGGTGATCACCGTTCCGGCCTACTTCAACGACAGTCAGCGTCAGGCGACCAAAGACGCCGGCCGCATCGCTGGCCTGGACGTAAAACGTATCATCAACGAACCAACCGCAGCCGCTCTGGCTTACGGCATGGACAAGGCCAAGGGCGATCACACCGTGATCGTTTACGACCTGGGTGGTGGTACTTTCGACGTTTCCGTGATCGAGATCGCTGAAGTCGATGGCGAGCACCAGTTCGAAGTACTGGCTACCAACGGTGACACGTTCCTGGGCGGTGAAGACTTTGACATTCGTCTGATCGACTACCTCGTCGACGAATTCAAGAAAGAAAGCGGCATGAACCTCAAGGGCGACCCGCTGGCCATGCAGCGCCTGAAAGAAGCCGCTGAAAAAGCCAAGATCGAACTGTCCTCGAGCCAGTCGACCGACGTGAACCTGCCGTACATCACTGCAGACGCCACCGGTCCTAAGCACCTGAACGTGAAGATCTCCCGCGCCAAGCTCGAAGCGCTGGTGGAAGACCTGGTTCAGCGCACCATCGAACCTTGCCGCATCGCAATGAAAGATGCCGGTATCGAAGTTGGCGCGATCAACGACGTGATCCTGGTGGGCGGTCAGACCCGTATGCCACTGGTTCAGAAGCTGGTAACCGAGTTCTTCGGTAAAGAAGCTCGTAAAGACGTCAACCCGGACGAAGCTGTTGCCATGGGTGCTGCCATCCAGGGCGCGGTACTGGCCGGTGACGTGAAAGACGTTCTGCTGCTCGACGTCAGCCCGCTGACCCTGGGTATCGAAACCATGGGTGGCGTGATGACCGCGCTGATCGAGAAAAACACCACGATTCCTACCAAGAAATCGCAAGTGTTCTCGACCGCCGACGACAACCAGGGCGCCGTGACCATTCACGTGCTGCAAGGCGAGCGTAAGCAAGCCGCACAGAACAAGTCCCTGGGCAAGTTCGACCTGGCCGACATTCCACCAGCTCCACGTGGTGTGCCGCAGATTGAAGTGACCTTCGACATCGATGCCAACGGCATCCTGCACGTAGGTGCGAAGGACAAGGCTACCGGCAAGACTCAGTCGATCGTGATCAAGGCCAACTCCGGTCTGTCCGACGAAGAAATCGAGCGCATGGTGCGTGATGCCGAGGCGAATGCCGAGGAAGACCGCAAGTTCGAAGAGCTGGCTGCTGCCCGTAACCAGGGCGATGCACTGGTTCACTCGACGCGCAAAATGGTTACCGATGCCGGCGATAAAGTGACCGCTGAAGAGAAAACTGCAATCGAAGCTGCCGTAGTTGCCCTGGAAGCCGCCGTTAAAGGCGACGACAAGGCTGCTATCGACGCCAAGGTTGAAGAGCTGTCGAAAGTCTCCGCTCCAGTGGCGCAGAAGATGTACGCCGAACAGGCTCAGCCTGCTGAAGGCGCTGCACCGCACGACGACAAGGCGGAAAAGGCTGACGACGTTGTCGACGCCGAGTTCGAAGAAGTCAAAGACCACAAGTAAGTTGTTGGTCGGCCGGTTGACTGCCTTAAGGCGGTGACTGGTAGGATGTCGCCGCGCGGGAGCTTGCTCCCGCGTTGGCGTATCTGGAATACGCGAATTTTTACAGCATGCGACAGCGTTCGCGTGCTGGTGGTATGGCCGGAAATGCTCCTGCTTTTCGCGCCGCAAGTACCGCAAGAATCAAAGACCAGGATCGTTGAATTGACGTGAGTTGGGTCCGGGCCTGTATTGGGGCTCAACGAGTTCGGCAAACTCAGGAGGGTTTTGTCGGACGTCCTCAAGAGTGCAAAGACTTATGGCAAAGCGTGACTATTACGAAGTATTGGGTGTTGAGCGTGGCTCAAGCGAAGCGGACCTGAAAAAGGCCTACCGTCGCCTGGCAATGAAGCATCACCCGGACCGTAATCCCGATGACAAAGCGTCGGAAGACATGTTCAAAGAGGCCAACGAGGCCTACGAAGTGCTGTCCGATTCCGGCAAACGCGCGGCATACGATCAGTACGGTCATGCCGGTGTTGACCCGAGCATGGGTGGCGGCGGTGCCGGTTTCGGTGGTCAGAACTTCTCCGACATCTTTGGCGATGTCTTCAGTGACTTCTTCGGTGGCGGTCGCGGCGGTTCCCGTGGCGGCGCTCAGCGCGGCAGTGACTTGCGTTACACCCTGGAGCTGGACCTCGAAGAGGCGGTGCGCGGTACGACCGTGAACATCCGCGTTCCGACGCTGGTCAACTGCAAGCCGTGTGATGGTTCCGGCGCCAAGAAAGGTTCGTCGCCGGTGACCTGCCCGACTTGCGGCGGTATCGGCCAGGTGCGCATGCAGCAAGGTTTCTTCTCGGTGCAGCAGACCTGCCCGCGCTGCCATGGCCAGGGCAAGATCATTTCCGATCCGTGCGATTCCTGCCACGGCGAAGGTCGTGTCGAAGAGTACAAGACCCTGTCGGTGAAAGTGCCGGCCGGTGTCGATACCGGTGACCGCATTCGTCTGTCCGGCGAGGGCGAGGCGGGCGCTCACGGTGGTCCGACGGGTGACCTGTACGTGGTGATCAATGTGCGCGAGCACTCGATTTTCCAGCGCGATGGCAAGCACCTGTTCTGCGAAGTGCCGATCAGCTTCGTCGATGCGGCGCTGGGTGGCGAGCTGGAGATTCCGACCCTTGATGGCCGGGTCAAGCTGAAGATCCCTGAGGGGACTCAGACCGGCAAGCAGTTCCGTGTTCGCGGCAAGGGCGTTGCGCCTGTGCGCGGCGGCGGAGCTGGTGACCTGATGTGCCGCGTAGCGGTCGAGACTCCGGTCAATCTGAGTCGTCGCCAGCGTGAAATGCTCGAGGAATTCCGTAGTTCGTTGGCGGACGACAACAGCCATTCACCGAAAACCACTGGTTGGTTCGAAGGCGTGAAGCGCTTCTTCGGCGATTTGTAAGGAGACAGGCATGCGACGTATTGCAGTGATGGGCGCCGCCGGGCGCATGGGCAAGACCCTGATTGAAGCGGTGCAGCAAACCCCGGGCGCCGGTCTGACGGCGGCGGTGGATCGTCCCGACAGCACGCTGGTCGGTGCGGATGCCGGCGAGCTGGCTGCGCTGGGTCGAATCGGCGTACCTCTGTCCGGTGATCTGGATCGGGTGGTCGACGAGTTCGACGTGCTGATCGACTTCACGCACCCGACGGTGACCCTGAAGAACCTGGCTTTCTGCCGTAAGCACGGCAAGGCCATGATCATCGGTACCACCGGTTTCAGCGTTGAAGAAAAGCAGTTGCTGGCGGAGGCGGGCAAGGACATTCCGATTGTCTTCGCGGCCAACTTCAGTGTCGGGGTCAACCTGTGCCTGAAGTTGCTCGACACAGCCGCTCGCGTATTGGGTGACGATGTCGATATCGAAATCACCGAAGCTCACCATCGGCATAAAGTCGATGCGCCGTCCGGCACTGCCGTGCGCATGGGTGAGGTGATTGCCGATGCGTTGGGTCGCGATCTGAAAAAGGTGGCGGTGTATGGTCGTGAGGGTCAGACCGGCGCTCGTGATCGCGAGACCATTGGTTTCGCCACTGTGCGTGCAGGCGACATCGTTGGTGATCACACTGTGCTGTTCGCCGCCGACGGCGAGCGTGTCGAGATCACTCACAAGGCGTCCAGTCGCATGACCTTCGCCAAGGGCGCGGTACGTGCTGCTTTGTGGCTGGACGGGCGCGAGCCTGGCCTTTACGACATGCAAGACGTGCTCGATCTGCGTTAAGATGCACCCGAAATCGGGCTCGCGCACAGCGTTTGAGCCCGGTTTTGTTCCGCCAAGCGACGTCCTGTCGCATTCTCCAGCCTTTAAGGCTCATTGGCGGTAGACCAAAAATGCCTTTTTCTGTAAGCTACAGCTTTAGTGTGTCCACTAAAAGCGCGCAGAATAATTCAGTGAAGAAGCGGGGTGACGTGTCCATACGTCACTCCGCTTTTTTACAACCTGCGATCGCCCTTTCAGGCTTTATTTACGGGAGGTCTTCTTGACTAAGCCAGCCATACTCGCCCTTGCTGATGGCAGCATTTTTCGCGGCGAAGCCATTGGAGCCGACGGTCAAACCGTTGGTGAGGTGGTGTTCAACACCGCAATGACCGGCTATCAGGAAATCCTTACCGATCCTTCCTACGCCCAACAGATCGTTACCCTGACTTACCCGCACATCGGCAACACCGGCACCACGCCGGAAGACGCCGAGTCCAACCGCGTCTGGTCTGCCGGCCTGGTCATCCGTGACCTGCCACTGGTGGCGAGCAACTGGCGCAACACGATGTCCCTGTCCGACTACCTGAAGGCCAACAATGTTGTGGCCATCGCCGGTATCGACACCCGCCGCCTGACGCGCATCCTGCGTGAAAAAGGCGCGCAGAACGGCTGCATCATGGCCGGTGACAACATTTCCGAGGCCGCCGCCATCGCCGCCGCCCAGGGTTTCCCTGGTCTCAAGGGCATGGACCTGGCGAAAGTCGTCAGCACCAAGGAAAGCTACGAGTGGCGCTCGACTGTCTGGGATCTGAAAACCGACAGCCATGCAACCATCGAAGCCTCCGAGCTGCCGTACCACGTGGTTGCCTACGACTACGGCGTCAAGGTGAACATCCTGCGCATGCTGGTCGAGCGCGGTTGCCGCGTGACCGTCGTGCCTGCGCAAACCCCTGCTGCCGATGTGCTGGCACTGAAGCCGGACGGCGTGTTCCTGTCCAACGGCCCTGGTGATCCGGAGCCTTGCGACTACGCGATCCAGGCGATCAAGGACGTGCTGGAAACCGAGATCCCGGTCTTCGGTATCTGCCTCGGTCACCAACTGCTGGCCCTGGCCTCCGGCGCCAAGACCCTGAAAATGGGTCACGGCCACCACGGTGCCAACCACCCCGTCCAGGACCTGGACAGCGGCGTGGTGATGATCACCAGCCAGAACCACGGTTTTGCCGTAGACGAAGCGACCCTGCCGGCCAACGTTCGCGCGATCCACAAATCGCTGTTCGATGGCACCCTGCAAGGTATCGAGCGTACCGACAAGAGCGCCTTCAGCTTCCAGGGTCACCCGGAAGCCAGCCCTGGCCCGAACGACGTAGCGCCATTGTTCGATCGCTTCATCACCGAGATGGCCAAGCGACGCTGATCGCTCGCCCTGATGTAGCAAAGCTTAAGGGTGGCCCCACACCGGTGGCCCCCTCAAGGCTTCAGAGATTGAACAAGACGGCTTGCCGACTGACCTGCGGATTTGAGTGACAAACCCATGCCAAAACGTACAGACATTAAAAGCATCCTGATTCTCGGTGCTGGCCCGATCGTGATCGGCCAGGCCTGCGAATTCGACTACTCCGGTGCCCAGGCCTGCAAAGCCCTGCGCGAAGAGGGTTACCGCGTCATCCTGGTGAACTCCAACCCGGCCACCATCATGACCGACCCGGCCATGGCCGACGCCACCTACATCGAGCCGATCAAGTGGCAGACCGTTGCCAAGATCATCGAGAAAGAGCGTCCGGACGCGCTGCTGCCGACCATGGGTGGCCAAACCGCTCTGAACTGCGCCCTGGACCTGGAGCGCGAAGGCGTTCTGGAGAAGTTCGGCGTAGAGATGATCGGTGCCAACGCCGACACCATCGACAAGGCTGAAGACCGTTCGCGTTTCGACAAGGCGATGAAGTCCATCGGCCTGGCGTGCCCGCGCTCCGGTATCGCCCATAGCATGGAAGAGGCCAATGCGGTCCTCGAGAAGCTCGGCTTCCCGTGCATCATCCGCCCGTCCTTCACCATGGGCGGCACCGGTGGCGGTATCGCTTACAACCGTGAAGAGTTCGAAGAAATCTGCGCCCGTGGTCTGGACCTGTCGCCGACCAAAGAGCTGCTGATCGACGAATCGCTGATCGGCTGGAAAGAATACGAAATGGAGGTTGTCCGCGATAAGAAGGACAACTGCATCATCGTCTGCTCCATCGAAAACTTCGACCCGATGGGCGTGCACACCGGTGACTCGATCACCGTGGCTCCTGCACAGACCCTGACCGACAAGGAATACCAGATCCTGCGTAACGCCTCCCTGGCGGTATTGCGTGAGATCGGCGTGGAAACCGGCGGTTCCAACGTTCAGTTCGGTATCTGCCCGAACACCGGCCGCATGGTCGTGATCGAGATGAACCCGCGAGTATCGCGTTCCTCGGCACTGGCTTCGAAAGCCACCGGTTTCCCGATCGCCAAGGTCGCGGCCAAGCTGGCTGTGGGTTACACCCTCGACGAACTGTCGAACGACATCACCGGCGGCAAGACCCCGGCGTCCTTCGAACCGTCCATCGACTACGTCGTCACCAAGCTGCCACGCTTCGCGTTCGAGAAGTTCCCCAAGGCTGACGCACGCCTGACCACTCAGATGAAGTCGGTGGGTGAAGTCATGGCCATCGGCCGTACCTTCCAGGAATCCCTGCAGAAAGCCCTGCGCGGTCTGGAAGTGGGCGTTTGCGGTCTGGACGAGAAGGTTGATCTGGCCAACCCGGAAAGCATGAGCGTTCTCAAGCGCGAGCTGACCGTGCCGGGCGCCGAGCGTATCTGGTACGTGGCGGACGCAATGCGCGCCGGCATGACCGTCGAAGACATCTTCGGCATGACCATGATCGACCCTTGGTTCCTGGTGCAGATGGAAGACCTGATCAAGGAAGAAGAGAAGGTCAAGACCCTGGGTCTGACCAGCATCGACCGCGATCTGATGTTCCGCCTCAAGCGCAAAGGCTTCTCCGATATGCGCCTGGCCAAATTGCTGGGTGTGACCGAGAAGAGCCTGCGTGCTCACCGCCACAAGCTGGAAATTTTCCCGGTCTACAAGCGCGTCGACACCTGCGCCGCCGAGTTCGCCACCGATACTGCCTACCTCTACTCGACGTACGAGGAAGAGTGCGAAGCGGCGCCATCGGGTCGCGACAAGATCATGATCCTGGGTGGCGGTCCTAACCGTATCGGCCAGGGCATCGAGTTCGACTACTGCTGCGTACACGCGGCACTGGCCCTGCGCGATGATGGCTACGAGACCATCATGGTCAACTGCAACCCGGAAACCGTTTCCACGGACTACGACACTTCCGATCGCCTGTACTTCGAACCAGTGACCCTGGAAGACGTGCTGGAAATCGTCCGCGTCGAGAAGCCAAAAGGCGTGATCGTCCAGTACGGCGGCCAGACCCCGCTGAAACTGGCTCGTGCCCTGGAAGCCGCCGGCGTGCCGATCATCGGCACCAGCCCTGACGCCATCGACCGTGCCGAAGACCGTGAGCGCTTCCAGCAGATGGTCCAGCGACTGAACCTGCGTCAGCCGCCAAACGCCACCGTGCGCAGCGAAGACGAAGCGATTCGTGCCGCCAGCAAGATCGGTTACCCGCTGGTGGTCCGTCCGTCCTACGTACTGGGCGGTCGTGCGATGGAAATCGTCTACGAAGAAGAAGAACTCAAGCGCTACCTGCGTGAAGCGGTTCAAGTGTCCAACGACAGCCCGGTGCTGCTGGACCACTTCCTCAACTGCGCCATCGAAATGGACGTGGATGCGGTCTGCGACGGCAAGGACGTGGTAATCGGCGCGATCATGCAGCACATCGAGCAGGCCGGTGTTCACTCCGGTGACTCCGCGTGCTCGCTGCCGCCGTACTCGCTGCCTGCGCACATCCAGGACGAGATGCGTGACCAGGTCAAGAAAATGGCCCTGGAGCTCGGCGTGGTCGGCCTGATGAACGTTCAGTTGGCGCTGCAAGGCGACGACATCTACGTTATCGAAGTCAACCCGCGCGCTTCCCGTACTGTGCCGTTCGTGTCCAAGTGCATCGGTGTTTCCCTGGCAATGATCGCTGCTCGCGTCATGGCCGGTAAGACCTTGAAGGAAATCGGCTTCACCAAGGAAATCATCCCGAACTTCTACAGCGTGAAAGAGGCGGTGTTCCCGTTCGCCAAATTCCCTGGCGTTGACCCGATCCTCGGCCCAGAGATGAAGTCCACCGGTGAAGTGATGGGCGTAGGCGACACCTTCGGTGAAGCGTTCGCCAAGGCCCAGATGGGTGCCAGCGAAGTATTGCCGACCGGTGGTACTGCGTTCATCAGCGTTCGTGACGACGACAAGCCACTGGTTGCGGGCGTGGCCCGTGATCTGATCAATTTGGGCTTCGAAGTGGTTGCCACTGCCGGTACTGCCAAGCTGATCGAGGCTGCAGGCCTGAAAGTGCGCCGTGTGAACAAGGTGACCGAGGGTCGTCCGCACGTGGTCGACATGATCAAGAATGACGAAGTCACGCTGATCATCAACACCACCGAAGGTCGTCAGTCGATCGCTGATTCGTACTCCATTCGTCGTAATGCCCTGCAGCACAAGATTTACTGCACCACCACCATTGCTGCTGGCGAAGCCATCTGTGAAGCGCTGAAGTTCGGTCCCGAGAAGACTGTGCGTCGCTTGCAGGATCTACACGCAGGATTAAAGGCATGAGCATAACGAAGTACCCAATGACCGTTCAGGGCGCTCGCGCCCTGGAAGAAGAGCACACTCACCTGACCAAGGTCGTTCGTCCGAAGCTCAGCCAGGACATCGGTACGGCCCGCGAGTTGGGTGACTTGAAGGAAAACGCCGAATACCACGCTGCCCGTGAGCAGCAGGGTATGGTCGAGGCGCGCATTCGTGACATCGAGGGCCGGATTCAGAATCAGGTCATCATTGATGTCACGACCATTCCTCATACTGGCAAAGTGATTTTCGGCACCACTGTTGAAATCGCCAACGTCGAAACTGACGAGCGCGTCACCTATCACATCGTGGGTGAGGATGAGGCTGACTTCAAACTGGGCAAAATCTCTGTCGGTTCGCCACTGGCCCGCGCCTTGATTGCCAAGGAAGAGGGTGATGTGGTCGCCGTGAAAACGCCTGGCGGCGTTATCGAGTACGAGATTGTCGAAGTTCGCCACGTCTGAAGGCTGGCGCCCGTTTCGTGCGGGCGCCATGCTTTGGCAGCTGACCCAGATGTTATGGGTCGGCGGCTTGTGGCTGTTGCAAATCGGTCTGTTGCCGGTGCTGGGACGAATTGGCCTGGCGCCGCTGCTGATCGATGAAATCGCAGGCATGCTCAATACGCTGGTAGTGGGATTCGCTACGGCGTGTGTGATATTTCAGGCTTTGGTGCTGGTTAAGGCCGATGGCCTTGCCAGTCTATGGCGAGATATTCGCGGGCAGCTGCTATTGATGGCGCTGTGTGCGTGCGCGATGTACTTCGCGGTGCGTTTCGGCTGGCCGAATGCCGATCGTTGGCAGGCGTTCAGCTATCTTGTTCTGGGCTTTTCCGGGCTGGTGCTGGTGTTGCAGCCGGTGCCGGGATGGAGTGGCAGGGTGCGCGAAGCACACCCTTGACCCTTGCCATCACTTGAAGCGATGGACGTTCGACAGCTGCTTGTTGACGCTGAAGTTCTTGCGGTAGATCAGTGCCATCTTGCCGATGACCTGGACCAGATCCGCTTTGCCGACCTTGCAGAGCTCTGCAATGGACGCCAGGCGCGATTCGCGATCGAGGATGTTGAGCTTGATTTTAATCAGCTCGTGATCCGCCAATGCGCGTTCGAGTTCGGCTAACACACCTTCAGTCAAACCGTTGTCAGCCACAATCAAAACTGGTTTCAGATGGTGGCCAATGGATTTGTACTGTTTCTTCTGCTCTTGAGTGAGCGGCATAATCTGACCCCTGCGTCTGATCTTGTAAAAAGCGGCGGCCAGTTTACCCGAGCGAGTCCGGGACCGCCCAGTTAATCACGACCCGTTTTATTTTCGAGGTGGCCCGTGGCCCGTTCCAAGACAAGCCTTAACTGGCTGAAAGAACATTTCAACGACCCATTCGTCAAAATGGCACAAAAAGACGGGTACCGTTCCCGCGCCAGCTACAAGCTGCTGGAGATCCAGGAAAAGGATCGTCTGATTCGTCCGGGCATGAGCGTAATCGACCTTGGTGCGGCCCCCGGTGGGTGGTCCCAGGTGACCAGTCGTCTGATTGGCGGGCAGGGAACACTGATCGCTTCTGACATTCTGGAAATGGACAGCATTCCGGACGTGACCTTCATTCAGGGGGACTTTACCGAGGATGCCGTGCTGGCCCAGATCCTCGAGGCCGTCGGAAAAAAGGAAGTAGACCTTGTGATTTCCGATATGGCCCCCAATATGAGTGGATTACCGGCCGTAGACATGCCGCGAGCGATGTTCCTGTGCGAATTGGCACTGGATCTTTCGACCCGGGTGCTCAAGCCCGGTGGTGATTTTTTGATCAAGATCTTCCAGGGCGAAGGCTTCGATGAGTTCCACAAGAGCGTTCGCCAGCAGTTCGAGAAGGTGCAGATGCGCAAGCCGACCTCGTCGCGCGACCGTTCTCGCGAGCAGTACCTGCTGGGTCGCGGTTTCCGCGGACGCAGTGAAGGTTGAGTGAATTTTCGATCAGGGTGATAGGTTTTTTGTATTACGCCTTGTCAGAATTAGCGAATATTGTGTAGGAAGTGTTTCACAAAGGGTTACAGACGGCGCCTGCCAAGTTGTAGGTAATGTAGTAAGTTAGGCCGGTGAATATCATGCGAAGCGCGCGTCAGTAGCGGAGCTTGCTTCAGAGGGTAGTTAATTGAACGATATGGCAAAGAATCTGATCCTGTGGTTGATCATCGCGGCTGTCCTGGTGACGGTGATGAACAACTTCTCCAGCCCTAACGAGCCGCAGACCCTCAACTATTCCGACTTCATCCAGCAGGTCAAGGATGGCAAGGTCGAGCGCGTGGCGGTTGATGGCTACGTGATTACCGGCAAACGCAACGATGGCGACAGCTTCAAGACCATTCGCCCGGCGATCCAGGACAACGGCCTGATCGGCGACCTGGTGGATAACCACGTCGTGGTCGAAGGCAAGCAGCCTGAACAGCAATCCATCTGGACTCAGCTTCTGGTTGCCAGCTTCCCTATCCTCGTGATCATCGCCGTGTTCATGTTCTTCATGCGGCAGATGCAGGGCGGTGCCGGTGGCAAGGGCGGGCCGATGAGCTTCGGTAAAAGCAAGGCGCGCCTGCTCTCGGAAGATCAGGTGAAAACGACCCTGGCTGACGTTGCCGGTTGCGACGAAGCCAAGGAAGAAGTCGGCGAGCTGGTCGAGTTCCTGCGCGACCCAGGCAAGTTCCAGCGCCTGGGTGGCCGCATTCCTCGCGGTGTGCTGATGGTCGGTCCTCCGGGTACCGGTAAGACCTTGCTGGCCAAGGCCATCGCCGGCGAAGCCAAAGTGCCGTTTTTCACCATTTCCGGTTCCGACTTCGTCGAAATGTTCGTCGGTGTCGGTGCCAGCCGTGTTCGCGATATGTTCGAACAGGCCAAAAAACACGCTCCATGCATCATCTTCATCGACGAAATCGATGCGGTCGGTCGCCATCGTGGCGCCGGCATGGGTGGTGGTCACGACGAGCGCGAGCAGACGCTCAACCAGTTGCTGGTTGAGATGGACGGCTTCGAAATGAATGACGGCATCATCGTGATTGCTGCGACCAACCGTCCTGACGTACTGGACCCTGCGTTGCTGCGTCCGGGCCGTTTCGACCGCCAGGTTGTGGTCGGTCTGCCGGACATCCGTGGTCGCGAACAGATTCTCAAGGTTCACATGCGCAAAGTGCCGATGGGCGACGACGTTGCTCCGGCCGTGATCGCCCGTGGTACTCCAGGCTTCTCCGGTGCTGACCTGGCGAACCTGGTGAACGAGGCGTCCTTGTTCGCCGCCCGTGCCGGCAAGCGCATCGTCGAGATGAAAGAGTTCGAACTGGCGAAAGACAAGATCATGATGGGCGCCGAGCGCAAATCCATGGTCATGTCCGAGAAAGAAAAGCAGAACACGGCTTATCACGAAGCAGGCCACGCCATCGTGGGGCGTGTCGTGCCTGAGCATGATCCGGTGTACAAAGTGTCGATCATCCCGCGCGGCCGTGCGCTGGGTGTGACCATGTTCCTGCCGGAAGAAGATCGTTACAGCCTGTCCAAGCGTGCGTTGATCAGTCAGATCTGTTCGCTGTACGGCGGTCGTATCGCTGAAGAAATGACCTTGGGCTTCGATGGCGTGACCACCGGTGCTTCCAACGACATCATGCGCGCCAGCCAGATTGCGCGGAACATGGTGACCAAGTGGGGGCTCTCGGAGAAACTCGGCCCGTTGATGTATGCCGAAGAAGAGGGCGAAGTGTTCCTTGGTCGCGGCGGTGGCGGTCAGAGTGCAAGTTTCTCTGGCGAAACAGCCAAGTTGATCGACTCCGAAGTGCGCAGCATCATCGATCAGTGCTACGGCACGGCGAAGCAGATTCTCACGGATAACCGTGACAAGCTTGACGCGATGGCCGATGCCTTGATGAAGTACGAAACGATCGATGCCGAGCAGATCGACGACATCATGGCGGGTCGTACGCCTCGCGAGCCACGCGACTGGTCGGGTGGCACGGGTACTTCCGGCACCCCTCCGGTGGTGCAGGATGAGCGTCCGGAAACACCGATCGGTGGTCCTGCTGCTGACGTATAAGGTTTGAAATGACTTCTGTTCAGTCCTCGACCCGGTTGCCTTGCGGCAACCGGGTTCTTGATTTGGCCCAGACGCATGTCATGGGTATTCTCAATGTCACTCCTGATTCTTTCTCCGATGGTGGCCAATACAGCCAGCTCGACGCGGCCATGCGCCACGCCGAAGCTATGGTGGCGGCCGGCGCTACGCTGATCGATGTCGGTGGCGAATCCACTCGTCCTGGTGCCAGGGCGGTGTCGCCACTGGAAGAGCTGGAGCGCGTAGCGCCCATTGTCGAACGCATCAGTCGCGAACTGGACGTCATCATCTCGGTCGACACCTCAACGCCATCCGTCATGCGTGAAACTGCGCGCCTGGGTGCCGGGCTGATCAATGACGTGCGTTCGTTGCGTCGCGATGGAGCCCTGGATGCTGCAGCGGCCACCGGGCTGCCGGTCTGCCTGATGCATATGCTGGGCGAGCCGGGCGATATGCAGGACAATCCGCAGTATCAGGATGTCACCAGGGAGGTCGGTGAGTTTCTCTCCGAGCGCATGCATCAGTGTTCATTGGCGGGAATTGCGGCTGAGCGGATCATTCTTGACCCCGGCTTTGGCTTCGCCAAAACCTTGCAGCACAATCTGAGTTTGTTCAAACATATGGAAGCCCTGCATGCCTTGGGGCGACCCCTGTTGGTCGGGGTTTCGCGAAAGAGCATGATTGGTCAGGCGTTGAATCGTCCGGTGGGAGACCGTCTGTATGGTGGTTTGGCGCTCGCGGCGCTGGCTTCGGCGAAAGGTGCGCGTATATTGCGCGTCCATGATGTAGCCGAAACAGTGGATGTGGTGCGGATGATCGCCGCAGTGGAATCAGCCGAATAAGAATGATGGAGCACTTATGAGCAAAAAATATTTTGGCACCGATGGTATTCGTGGGCGTGTCGGTGAATACCCGATTACTCCTGACTTCATGCTCAAGCTCGGCTGGGCTGCAGGTATGGCATTCCGCAAGATGGGCGCCTGCAAGGTACTGGTAGGTAAGGACACCCGGATCTCCGGCTACATGTTCGAGTCTGCGCTTGAAGCAGGGCTGACGTCGGCAGGTGCCGATGTAATGCTGCTGGGACCGATGCCGACTCCGGCTATCGCCTATTTGACGCGTACTTTTCATGCCGAGGCTGGCATCGTCATCAGTGCGTCGCACAATCCGCATGATGACAATGGCATCAAGTTCTTCTCCGGCAATGGCACCAAGCTGCCGGATGAAGTCGAGCATATGATCGAAGAGTTGCTCGATACGCCAATGACCGTGGTTGAGTCGAGCAAGATCGGCAAGGTGTCGCGAATCAACGACGCCTCCGGCCGTTACATCGAATTCTGCAAGAGCAGCGTACGCACCGGCACCAGTTTCACGGGGCTGAAGATCGTGGTCGACTGTGCTCATGGGGCCACCTACAAAGTGGCGCCGAGCGTGTTCCGCGAGTTGGGTGCCGAGGTCGTGGTTCTCTCCGCGCAGCCCAATGGTCTGAACATCAACGAAAACTGCGGTTCGACCCATATGGGGCAACTGCAGGCTGCCGTCCTGGCTGAAAAGGCGGACCTGGGCATTGCCTTCGATGGCGATGGCGATCGCGTGCAGATGGTCGATCACACGGGGGCGGTAGTTGATGGTGATGAGTTGCTGTTCATCATTGCGCGTGACCTGCATGAGCGTGACAAGTTGCAAGGTGGTGTGGTCGGCACTCTGATGAGTAACCTGGGGCTGGAGCTGGCCCTGGCCGACCTGGGCATTCCATTCGTGCGCGCCAATGTCGGTGATCGCTATGTGATCGCCGAACTGCTTGAGCGCAACTGGATTGTGGGCGGGGAAAATTCGGGGCACGTGGTGTGCTTCAGTCACACCACCACCGGTGACGCAATTATTGCCGCGCTGCAGGTGCTGATCGCGCTGAAGCGCCGGGATGAAAGCCTGGCGCTAACCCGACAGGCGCTGCGCAAGTGCCCTCAGGTACTGATCAATGTGCGATTCGGTGGCGGCGCAAGCCCACTCGATCATCCGTCGGTCAAGGAAGCCAGCGAGCGTGTGACCAAGGCCATGGCGGGTCGGGGGCGTGTGCTTTTGCGCAAGTCCGGAACCGAACCGCTGGTGCGTGTGATGGTCGAAGGCGAAGACGAAACGCAGGTTCGTGGCTATGCCGAAGAGCTGGCAAAACTGGTTACTGAAGTTTCTGCCTGAATTCGGCTTGCCAGCCATGATTGTGTTGGGTAACATCTGCGCCCACTTTGACCGACGAGGTACAGCATGCGTCGCCCTATGGTAGCTGGTAACTGGAAGATGCACGGTACCCGCGCCAGCGTCGCTGAGCTGATCAACGGCCTTCGTGACTTGGCCTTGCCGAGCAGTGTTGATGTCGCGGTATTCCCGCCTTTCCTGCATATCAATCAAGTGATTGATGGCCTGGAAGGGAAGTCGATTTCGGTCGGCGCGCAGAATTCTGCGGTGGAATCCGGGCAAGGTGCGTTGACCGGTGAAGTTGCTCCGAGTCAGTTGGTGGATGCGGGTTGTTCCCTGGTGCTTGTCGGGCACTCCGAGCGCCGCCAGATCATGGGCGAGCAGGATGCAGTGCTGATCCGCAAGTTCGCAGCGGCACAGGCATGTGGCTTGATTCCGGTGTTGTGTATAGGGGAAACCCTGGAGCAGCGTGAAGCCGGAAAGACTCTTGAGGTTGTCTCGCGTCAGCTGGGCAGTATCATTGAGGAGCTGGGTGTCGGTGCCTTTGCCAAGGCAGTGATCGCTTACGAGCCGGTCTGGGCCATTGGCACCGGGCTGACTGCAACGCCACAACAGGCGCAGGATGTGCATGCAGCCATTCGCGCCCAGTTGGCGGCAGAGAATTCTGAAGTCGCGCAAGGTGTGCGGCTTCTATACGGCGGCAGCGTGAAGGCGGCCAATGCGGTCGAACTGTTCGGCATGCCGGATATCGATGGGGGCCTCATTGGTGGGGCTTCCCTGAATGCAGATGAGTTCGGTGCGATCTGTCGCGCCGCGGGAAACTGAAAAAATGCTGGAAACAGTCGTAGTCGTTTTTCATCTGCTGGGTGCATTGGGCGTAGTAGCTCTGGTTTTGCTGCAGCAGGGTAAAGGTGCGGATGCTGGCGCGTCTTTCGGAGCAGGTGCTTCAAATACTGTGTTCGGAAGCCAAGGTTCCTCTACCTTTCTTAGTAAGTTTACTGCTATACTTGCCGCAGGTTTTTTCATAACCAGCTTGGGGTTAGGTTACTTTGCTAAAGAGAAGGCTCACCAGCTGACTCAAGTAGGTCTCCCAAATCCAGCGGTACTGGAAGTTCCAAAGCAACAACCGGCTTCTGATGATGTCCCGGTGCTTCAAGAGCAAAAGTCGGCTACTCCAGCGACTGACGTGCCTCCAGCTCAAGAGCAGAAGTAAGAAGGGTTTCAAACGTAGTATTGCCGAGGTGGTGGAATTGGTAGACACGCAACCTTGAGGTGGTTGTGCCCATAGGGTGTAGGGGTTCGAGTCCCCTTCTCGGTACCAATTAGTCAGGAGAGCCCGCTGTTGCGGGCTTTCTTGCAGGTGGAAGGTTACATTGACCCTGTAGGGGATCGGTCGTATACTTCCGCCCCAGCTTTGTCGCGGGGTGGAGCAGTCTGGTAGCTCGTCGGGCTCATAACCCGAAGGTCGTCGGTTCAAATCCGGCCCCCGCAACCAGTTTAAGGAGCCCCTTTTAAGGGGCTTTTTGTTAGCTGGACACTTTCAACGCCGCTGTTCGACGGCGTTTCAAGG
This sequence comes from Pseudomonas sp. GL-R-26, assembly GCF_019947365.1. Classification (NCBI taxonomy): domain Bacteria; kingdom Pseudomonadati; phylum Pseudomonadota; class Gammaproteobacteria; order Pseudomonadales; family Pseudomonadaceae; genus Pseudomonas; species Pseudomonas sp. GL-R-26. The sequence goes on from NZ_JAGYGI010000015.1 coordinate 96,385, forward strand.
ATGGGCGTTTCGCCCATTTTTTTATTTTGCATAGCATGCACATACATGCACTAGGGGGTTCAGGTGTCGAGCAAGCTAGAAGAGTTGCAGGCCTTGCTGGCCCCGGTGGTCGTGGCCCTAGGCTATGAATGCTGGGGTATCGAGTTTTCGGCTCAGGGTCGTCACTCGATGTTGCGCGTTTATATCGATAAAGAAGGCGGCGTGCTGGTGGACGATTGCGCCATCGTCAGCCGTCAGATCAGCGGTGTGCTGGATGTTGAAGATCCAATCTCCGTTGAGTACACCCTTGAAGTTTCCTCGCCTGGCATGGAACGCCCTCTGTTCACTCTTGAGCAGTTTGCAAAATTTGCCGGTGAACAAGTGAAGATCAAGCTGCGCTCGCCTTTTGAAGGACGACGCAACTTTCAGGGCCTTCTGCGCGGCGTAGAAGAGCAGGATGTCGTGGTGCAGGTAGATGACCATGAGTTCCTGTTGCCGATCGATATGATCGACAAGGCCAACATTATTCCCAGTTTTGACTGAGGCGTGCCAGATACTGCGGATCCCGCGGATCCAATGGCTTGCGAAAGGCGAGGCGTACGATGAGCAAAGAAGTACTGCTGGTTGTTGAGTCGGTATCCAATGAAAAGGGCGTACCGGCAAACGTGATTTTTGAAGCGCTGGAGCTGGCCCTGGCCACTGCTACCAAAAAGCGTTTCGAAGACGAAGTTGATCTGCGTGTGGAAATCAACCGCCACACGGGTGCATACGAGACATTCCGTCGCTGGACGGTCGTCGAAGAAGCAGACCTGGACGATCCGGCCATCGAAACCTGGCCGAGCAAGGTTGCCGAAACGCATCCTGGCGCCAAGGTCGGTGACGTCGTAGAAGAGAAGATCGAGTCCATCGAGTTCGGCCGCATCGCTGCACAGACTGCCAAGCAAGTCATTGTGCAGAAAGTTCGCGAAGCCGAGCGCGCTCAGGTTGTTGACGCTTATCGCGAGCGCCTGGGTGAAATCATCTCCGGCACCGTGAAAAAAGTCACCCGCGACAACGTGATCGTTGATCTGGGCAACAACGCTGAAGCGTTGCTGGCCCGTGAAGACATCATTTCTCGCGAAACTTTCCGGGTTGGCGTGCGTCTGCGTGCGCTGCTCAAGGAAATCCGCACCGAGAACCGCGGCCCGCAGTTGATCCTGTCGCGTACCGCGCCGGAAATGCTGATCGAGTTGTTCCGCATCGAAGTGCCGGAAATCGCTGAAGGCCTGATCGAAGTAATGGCAGCATCCCGTGACCCGGGTTCGCGCGCCAAGATCGCGGTCCGCTCCAAGGACAAACGCATCGACCCGCAAGGCGCTTGCATCGGTATGCGCGGTTCGCGCGTCCAGGCAGTGTCGGGTGAGTTGGGCGGTGAGCGTGTGGACATCGTCCTGTGGGACGACAACCCGGCTCAGTTCGTGATCAATGCAATGTCGCCGGCTGAAGTGGCGGCAATTATCGTTGACGAAGATGCCCATGCAATGGACATCGCCGTTGGCGCAGACAATCTGGCTCAGGCCATTGGTCGGGGTGGTCAGAACGTGCGTCTGGCTAGCCAGTTGACTGGCTGGACCCTGAACGTGATGACCGAATCGGACATCCAGGCTAAGCAGCAAGCAGAAACCGGCGACATCCTGCGCAACTTCATCGACGAGCTGGAAGTCGACGAAGACCTGGCGCAGGTGCTGGTAGATGAAGGCTTTACCAGCCTGGAAGAGATTGCCTACGTACCGTTGGAAGAAATGCTCAACATCGACGGCTTTGACGAAGAAACCGTCAACGAGCTTCGCGCTCGCGCCAAGGATCGTTTGTTGACCAAAGCCATCGCTACTGAGGAAAAGCTGGCAGACGCCCATCCGGCCGAAGACCTGCTCTCGCTTGAGGGTATGGACAAGGATTTGGCGATGGAACTGGCGGTGCGCGGCGTAATTACCCGCGAAGACCTGGCCGAGCAGTCTATTGACGACCTGCTCGACATCGACGGCATTGACGATGATCGTGCCGGCAAGTTGATCATGGCCGCCCGAGCCCACTGGTTCGAGTAATTAGGCGCGGCCTGAGGAGAGAAGTGCATGACGCAAGTCACGGTGAAACAACTGGCCGATGAGGTCAAAACACCGGTAGAGCGCCTGTTGCAGCAGATGCGTGAGGCAGGTCTGCCGCACACCGCCGCCGAAGAACATGTGACTGACAGTGAGAAGCAATCGTTGCTGACTCACTTGAAAAGCAGCCACAAGGCGAAAGTGGAAGAACCACGCAAGATTACGCTGCAGCGTAAAACCACCAGCACCCTGCGTGTTGCTGGCAGCAAGAGCATCAGCGTTGAAGTACGCAAGAAGAAAGTCTTCGTACAACGCAGCCCGGAAGAAATCGAAGCCGAGCGCAAGCGTGAACTGGATGAACGTCGCGCAGTAGAAAATGCTGCCCGTCAGAAGGCTGAAGAAGAAGCCAAGCGTCGCGCCGAAGAAGAAGCGCGTCGCCAGCCTGCTGCTGCGCCGAACGCTCAAGCCGAACCTGTTGCAGCGCCTGCTGCGGTGGCCGAGCCAGTTCGCGAAAGCGCACCGGTTGTGGCAGCCGCTCCGGCTCCTGCGGCCGATACCCGCAAGCGTGACGAACAGCGCCGTCCGGACAAGCCACGTGCCGACGATAATAGTCGTCGCGGTAGCAGCGATGGCGAGCGCAAAAACGCTCCGCATCGTGCTTCGGTCAAAGAGAAAGCGCCTGCTCCACGTGTTGCCCCACGTACTACCGACGAAGAAAGCGATGGCTTCCGTCGTGGTGGTCGCGGCAAGGCCAAGCTGAAGAAACGCAACGCCCACGGTTTCCAGAGCCCTACCGGCCCTGTCGTGCGCGAAGTGAAGATCGGCGAGACCATCACTGTTGGCGATCTCGCCCAGCAGATGTCGGTCAAGGCTGCTGAAATCATCAAGTTCATGTTCAAACTGGGTACTCCAGCGACCATCAACCAGGTACTGGATCAGGAAACTGCCCAACTGGTTGCCGAAGAGCTGGGCCACAAAGTGACCCTGGTCAGCGACACTGCCCTGGAAGATTCCCTGGCCGAGTCCCTGAAGTTTGAAGGTGAAGCGTTCTCCCGTGCACCAGTCGTGACCGTAATGGGCCACGTTGACCACGGTAAGACCTCGCTGCTCGACTATATCCGTCGTGCCAAGGTAGCTGCAGGCGAAGCCGGCGGTATCACCCAGCACATCGGTGCGTACCACGTTGAAACTGATCGCGGCATGGTCACTTTCCTCGATACCCCGGGTCACGCTGCGTTTACCGCAATGCGTGCTCGTGGTGCCAAGGCGACTGACATCGTGATCCTGGTCGTTGCAGCGGACGACGGCGTGATGCCGCAGACCATTGAAGCTGTCCAGCACGCAAAGGCTGCCGGTGTTCCGTTGGTTGTTGCAGTGAACAAAATCGACAAGCCGGGCGCTGATCTCGATCGCATCCGTAGCGAACTGTCGGTTCACGGCGTGACTTCGGAAGAGTGGGGCGGCGACACCCCGTTCGTATCGGTTTCGGCGAAAGTCGGTACTGGCGTGGACGAGTTGCTCGAAGCTGTTCTGCTGCAAGCTGAAGTTCTGGAACTGAAAGCGACTCCTTCGGCTCCTGGCCGTGGCGTCGTGGTTGAATCGCGTCTCGACAAAGGTCGTGGCCCGGTTGCTACCGTTCTGGTTCAAGACGGTACCCTGCGCCAAGGCGACATGGTGCTGGTCGGTTCGAACTATGGCCGCGTTCGCGCCATGCTCGACGAGAACGGCAAGCCAATCAAAGAAGCTGGTCCTTCCATCCCTGTCGAGATTCTCGGCCTGGACGGTACCCCGGACGCTGGCGACGAGATGAGCGTAGTTGCTGACGAGAAGAAAGCCCGTGAAGTGGCTCTGTTCCGTCAAGGCAAGTTCCGCGAAGTCAAACTGGCCCGTGCTCACGCTGGCAAGCTTGAAAACATCTTCGAGAACATGGGTCAGGAAGAGAAGAAGACGCTCAACATCGTCCTCAAATCCGACGTCCGTGGTTCGCTGGAAGCGTTGAACGGTGCCTTGAACGGCCTGGGTAACGACGAAGTGCAAGTGCGTGTTGTTGGTGGCGGCGTCGGTGGTATCACCGAGTCCGACGCTAACCTGGCGCTGGCCTCCAATGCTGTACTGTTCGGCTTCAACGTGCGTGCCGATGCTGGCGCTCGCAAGATCGTCGAGCAGGAAGGTCTGGATATGCGTTACTACAACGTGATCTACGACATCATCGAAGACGTCAAGAAAGCCCTCACCGGTATGCTGGGCAGCGATGTTCGCGAGAACATCCTGGGTACCGCTGAAGTGCGTGACGTGTTCCGTTCGCCGAAGTTTGGCGCGATCGCCGGTTGCATGGTTATCGAAGGTGTTGTTCACCGTAACCGTCCAATCCGTGTACTGCGTGAAGACATCGTTATCTTCGAAGGCGAGCTGGAATCCCTGCGCCGCTTCAAGGATGACGCTTCCGAAGTACGTGCCGGCATGGAATGCGGTATCGGCGTCAAGAGCTACAACGACGTCAAAGCTGGCGACAAGATCGAAGTCTACGAGAAGGTCCAGGTTGCTCGCAGCCTCTAACTCGCGCACTTCAAGGGCCACGGCGAGCCGCCGCATGCAAGTGCGCGGCACGGCGTCAGGACTCTAAACGCAACGCCCGGTCTGGCTTTTGTCAGGCCGGGCGTTTGCCGCTTTCAGACCTCACGGGTTTCACCTTGGGGCAGTAACAGGTAACAAGACATGGCAAAAGAATATAGCCGTACCCAACGTATCGGCGATCAGATGCAGCGTGAGCTGGCACAGCTGATCCGTCGTGAAGTCAAAGACCCGCGCGTCGGCCTGGTCACCATTACCGCTGTTGAAGTCAGCCGTGACGTCGGTCACGCCAAGATCTTCATCACCGTGATGGGGCAGGACAGCGCCGAAGAAATCGCACAAAGCATCAAGGTGCTCAACTCCGCCGCCGGTTTCCTGCGCATGCAGCTGGCTCGCGAGATGAAGCTGCGCAGCGTTCCACAGCTGCACTTCCACTACGACGAAAGCGTCGTGCGTGGTGCGCATCTGTCGGCATTGATCGAGCGCGCAGTGGCTGAAGACAATCAGCATCCGGTTGCGGCAGAAGCCGAAGACACCAAGGAGTAATCGGTGGCTCAGGTCAAACGTATCCGTCGTAACGTCAGCGGCATTATCCTTCTCGACAAGCCGCTGGGGTTCACCTCCAACGCGGCCTTGCAGAAGGTTCGCTGGTTGCTGAACGCCGAAAAGGCAGGTCATACCGGCAGTCTCGATCCCTTGGCCACCGGCGTGTTGCCGCTGTGCTTCGGCGAGGCCACCAAGTTCTCGCAATACCTGCTCGATTCCGACAAGGGTTATGAAACCCTGGCGCAACTGGGCAAGACCACCACCACGGCGGATGCCGAAGGTGAAGTTTTGCAGGAGCGCCCGGTGACCGTTGGTCGCCCCGATGTCGAGGCTGTACTGCCGAAATTTCGTGGGCAAATCAGTCAGATACCGCCGATGTACTCGGCACTCAAGCGTGATGGCCAGCCGCTGTACAAGCTGGCTCGTGCAGGCGAAGTAGTGGAGCGCGAACCGCGTTCTGTTACTATTACGCGCTTGGAATTGCTGGCCTTCGAAGGTGATACTGCGCGGCTGGCGGTGGATTGCACTAAAGGCACCTATATCCGCACCCTGGTGGAGGATATCGGTGAGCAACTCGGTTGTGGCGCTTACGTTGCAGAACTGCGACGTACCCAGGCCGGGCCATTCACCCTGGCGCAGACGGTTACCCTCGAAGAGCTGGAAGCGGTACATGCCGAAGGCGGCAACGAAGCGGTCGATCGCTTCCTGATGCCATCGGACAGCGGCCTGCTGGATTGGCCACTGTTGCAGTTCTCGGAAGCGAGTGCGTTCTACTGGCTCAACGGCCAGCCGGTACGTGCCCCGGATGCTCCGAAGTTCGGCATGGTGCGGGTACAGGATCACAATGGTCGCTTCATCGGTATCGGTGAAGTGAGCGAAGACGGGCGCATCGCGCCACGTCGACTGATTCGGTCAGAATGACCGAACGAGGGTGGCTGTCAACAGGCACGGTCACTACTCATTTTTAGATACAGGGATTTGTCCCTGGCCTGTTGAAACTGTTTTTCTGAAACAGTTTCCTGATAAAAGGATTGCCTCATGGCTCTCGACGTTCAAGAAAAAGCTCAAATCGTAGCTGACTACCAGCAAGCTGTTGGTGACACTGGTTCGCCAGAAGTGCAAGTTGCACTGCTGACCCACAACATCAACAAGCTGCAAGGTCACTTCAAGGCCAACGGTAAAGATCACCACTCCCGTCGTGGTCTGATCCGCATGGTAAACCAGCGTCGTAAGCTGCTGGACTACCTGAAAGGCAAGGATCTGGGTCGCTATCAGACTTTGATCGGTCGCCTGGGTCTGCGTCGCTAATAAGCGATTGCGCTAGAGGTTGGTTGTCTGTCGTGCACCAGCGGGTTTCCCGCCGGCGCATGGCAGGCTCCCAGCCTCAAGTTTTATCTGGATACCTGCTTTGCCTGAGTAACACCTGGACAAGCCAGTCGGGCCGATTCCCGACATTGCCCAAGAATTTCGCAAGAAACCAGTTCCCCCAAGAGCCACAAAGAAGGTAGGACACCGTGAACCCGGTAATCAAAAAATTCCAGTTCGGTCAGTCGACCGTTACCCTCGAGACTGGCCGTATCGCCCGTCAGGCCTCCGGCGCAGTATTGGTCACCGTTGACGACGACGTCAGCGTATTGGTGACTGTAGTCGGTGCAAAACAAGCCGATCCAGGCAAGGGCTTCTTCCCTCTGTCTGTTCACTACCAGGAAAAGACTTACGCTGCCGGTAAGATCCCAGGCGGTTTCTTCAAGCGCGAAGGCCGTCCTTCCGAGAAAGAAACCCTGACTTCCCGACTGATCGACCGCCCGATCCGTCCGCTGTTCCCGGAAGGCTTCATGAACGAAGTGCAGGTTGTCTGCACCGTCGTTTCCACCAGCAAGAAGACCGATCCGGACATCGCTGCGATGATCGGTACCTCGGCTGCGCTGGCGATCTCCGGCATTCCTTTTGATGGCCCGATCGGCGCTGCCCGCGTTGCGTTCCACGAAAGCACCGGCTACCTGCTGAACCCGACTTACGAGCAACAGGCTGCTTCGAGCCTGGACATGGTCGTTGCCGGTACTTCGGACGCCGTACTGATGGTTGAATCGGAAGCCAAAGAGCTGACCGAAGACCAGATGCTGGGCGCGGTACTGTTTGCTCACGACGAGTTCCAGGTTGTGATCAACGCCGTTAAAGAACTGGCCGCTGAAGCTGCCAAGCCAACCTGGACCTGGGCTCCTGCGCCAGAAGCCACCGAACTGCTGGGCGCTATCCGTGCCGAGTTCGGCGAAGCGATCTCCCAGGCCTACACCATCACCGTCAAGGCCGACCGTTACGCTCGCCTGGGCGAGTTGAAGGACCAGGTCGTTGCCAAGCTGTCCGGTGAAGAAGGCCAGCCTTCTTCCAGCGAAGTCAAAGCGGCTTTCGGCGAAATCGAATACCGCACCGTTCGCGAAAACATCGTTAACGGCAAGCCACGTATCGACGGTCGCGACACCAAGACTGTCCGTCCGTTGAACATCGAAGTCGGTGTTCTGCCAAAAACCCACGGTTCGGCTCTGTTCACCCGTGGCGAAACCCAGGCTCTGGTCGTTGCAACTCTGGGTACTGCCCGTGATGCACAGCTGCTGGACACCCTGGAAGGCGAGAAAAAAGACCCGTTCATGCTGCACTACAACTTCCCTCCGTTCTCGGTAGGCGAGTGTGGTCGCATGGGTGGCGCTGGTCGCCGCGAAATCGGTCACGGCCGTCTGGCCCGTCGTTCGGTTTCGGCCATGCTGCCTGCCGCTGACGTGTTCCCGTACACCATCCGTGTTGTGTCGGAAATCACCGAATCCAACGGTTCGAGCTCGATGGCTTCCGTTTGCGGCGCTTCCCTGGCCCTGATGGACGCTGGTGTGCCGATGAAGGCGCCGGTTGCCGGTATCGCCATGGGTCTGGTTAAAGAAGGCGAGAAATTCGCCGTCCTGACCGACATCCTGGGTGACGAAGACCACCTGGGCGACATGGACTTCAAAGTAGCCGGTACCGCCAAAGGCGTCACTGCGCTGCAGATGGACATCAAGATCAAGGGCATCACCGAAGAAATCATGGAGATCGCTCTGGGCCAAGCCCTGGAAGCGCGCCTGAACATCCTCGGCCAGATGAACCAGATCATTGGCCAGTCGCGTACCGAACTGTCGGCCAACGCTCCGACCATGATCGCGATGAAAATCGACACCGACAAAATCCGTGATGTCATCGGTAAAGGTGGCGCGACCATTCGTGCGATCTGTGAAGAAACCAAGGCTTCGATCGACATCGAAGACGACGGTTCGATCAAGATCTTCGGCGAGACCAAGGAAGCGGCTGAAGCAGCACGTCAGCGCGTTCTGGGTATCACCGCTGAAGCCGAGATCGGCAAGATCTACGTCGGTAAGGTTGAGCGCATCGTCGACTTCGGCGCATTCGTCAACATCCTGCCGGGCAAGGACGGTCTGGTTCACATCTCCATGCTGAGCGACGCTCGCGTTGAGAAAGTGACCGACATCCTGAAAGAAGGCCAGGAAGTGGAAGTACTGGTACTGGACGTGGACAACCGCGGCCGTATCAAGCTGTCCATCAAAGACGTGGCTGCAGCCAAGGCTTCGGGCGTTTAATTACGCCTCACGCCTGACCGCTTCAACGTTGTAAAAAAATGCCCCGCCGTGAAAACGGTGGGGCATTTTTATGTGCCGCAATTAACTGTGGCGAGGGAGCTTGCTCCCGTCGGGTTGCGCAGCGACCCAATGTTTTGCTGTGGGCCGATGGTTTTACGACTGCTGCGCAGCCGAGCGGGACGGTGCGGCGTTCCGACAAGCTCCCTCGCCACAGGTTGCCGCAACTCATAAGCGATGCTAGGTTTAGCCCACCGCCCGTGTAGCTCAGCCGGTAGAGCAGCGCACTCGTAACGCGAAGGTCGCAGGTTCGATTCCTGTCTCGGGCACCACATTCATTTTCACTCTGTTTCGTAGCGTTTCCCAAGACCGCCAAGAGCCCCAAGCCTTGGCGGTTTTTCTTTTCGCCATCTTTCGCAGTCTTTCGCTGCGTGCCACGCATTTTTAGTACATCATTCAGCACTTCTTAATTCGAGTGACTTGGTGATGTACTAATGCCCCTCACTGATACCGCTGTGCGACAGGCCAAGCCGGCCGAAAAAAGCTTCACCCTCACGGATGCCAGCGGCCTTTCCCTGTTCGTCGCCCCCAACGGCACCAAGTCCTGGCACTTCAGGTTCTCCTGGCACGGCAAGCAGCCGCGCATGTCGCTGGGCACCTATCCCGAAATCACCCTCAAAGACGCCCGCGAAATGCGGGACCAGGTGCGCACGCTCGTAGCCAAGGGCATCGACCCACGGTTGCAGCGTCGCGAAGAGAAGCGCACCGCCGCGTCGGAAGCCGTCAAGACCTTCGAAGTTGTGGCCAACGAGTGGCACGCCTTCAAAACGCCGCGGCTGGTGGTGGCCAAAAAAGGCGCCGCGTATCAGTCGAGGTTCTACCTGGACAAGGATCTGATCCCGGTGCTGGGCAAGATCCCGGTGGCCGAGGTGAAGCGGTCCGATGTACTGGAAGCTGTGCGCCGGGTGGAAAAGCGCGCGGCGCTGAATTCAGCCCGCAAGTGCCGGGCCTGGCTCAACGAGATATTCCGCTTCGGCATCGCCTCCGGTTACCTGGACATGAACCCAGCTGCTGACCTGGACATCGTCGCGGCCAAAGAGCCGCCGGTGAAACACAACCCGATGCTCAGGCAACGCGACATCAAAGCATTCCTGCACACCCTGAAGGCATTCGACTGTGCCGGGTACACGAAAAGCGCCATTCGAATCTTGCTGCTGACGGGCGTGCGCACTGGGGAGCTTCGCAACGCAACGGCAGTCCAGTTTGACCTGGACGCCGCGCTGTGGTCGATTCCGCCTGAAGGCGTGAAGCAGTTGAGGAAGAAGATTCGAACGAAGGACGGGGGAGAGGTGCCGCCGTATCTGGTGCCGCTGTCGCGGCAGGCGGTCGAAGAGGTGCGCAAGGTGCATCAGTTGACCGGCGGTTACAAATTGCTGATCGCGGGCCGCAACGACCCGAGCAAGCCAATCAGTGACGGCACGGTCAACGCTGCATTAAAGCGCATGGGGTATGAAGGCAGACTGACCGGGCACGGGATCCGCGCCACGATTTCAACGGCCTTGAACGAGATGGGTTACAACGAGGACTGGATCGAGGCGCAGCTTTCGCATGCGAGCTCAAGCAAGGTCAGGAAGACCTACAACCACGCGGAGTACGTGGAACAGAGGCGGGTGATGGTGCAGGAATGGGCGGATTACTTGGACAAGCTCGAGTCGGAAGCCTGACCACGGGCGGCGGCGAGCTGGTCGTTGTTCCATTGCAGAACCTCGGCCTTGACCCAGGCCACGGCCCGGCCACCTAGCGGCACTTGTTTCGGGAACAGGCCTTCGCTCGCCATGGTGTAAATCTTGGTGGTGCCCAGGCCTACCAGCTTCTTGACCTCTGGTAGGCGGATGAATTCGACCGGCTCTTCGTGCAGGTCATTGCGTGCGGTATTCATGGGTTCTCTCTCCCGGTGCCGTTGCACCCATTGCAGATTGTCGATGATGCTTCAGCGATGCCGGTACAGATGGTGCCAGCGCCGAAGCAACCCAGGCAGATGCTGAACGGTTCGTCATGGCTTGCTGCCTCGGGTTTGGCGTAGGTGTTTAACTGTCTGGCCTCCTCGATAGTCGGATGCACTTTTTCCGCTACATCGTTAAGCACCTTCCAGTACGATTGCGGCCTTTCTGAAATCTCACCGCGAGCCCAGCAAATCAATGCGACCGCTTCTAGAAGGCGAGAGTAGTGCTGACCGCACAGCTCGGCGATCCGCCGTTCTGCCGCCTGCCCATTGTCGAACTCAGCTCGGCGGGACTGCTCAAGGGTATGCAACTGCTCGTCGCGTTCGTTCAGCAGCAGTTGCAGGGCGTCACGCTCGGCGACAACACGCTCAAGTGAATTCCCGAATGCAGTGCCGACGGACACCGCCACGTCGTAATCCGAGGCATAGACATAGGTGCCGTCCTCGTCCTCGTCCATTTGATAGCAGCCCTGGCAAAAGCTCACGCCGCCATTCGTGCAGTTGAATCGCTTCACGTTATCCATTGTTGCTCTCCCGTGCGCGCCGCTCTGCCGCTTCGGCCTGGCGCTTCTTGCTGCATTTGTCGTGGTTGCCATGGGCGCGGGATGAACCGCACTGATCGCACATGACGTTGAGGTCGAGCGGCTTCATCGGCCGCCCGCGAATGGTTGTCTTGCGGCGTAGGGCGGTCACGGAAGCGTGTCCAGATGACGGCGCATGTTCTTCAGCCTGGCGTTGATGGCTCGGACGCCGTTCCGAAAGTCGGCCAGCATCCGTTTCTTCTCCAGTTCGATGAATCGGATTTCAGCCTCGATCATCAGGGCGTTGAGCGTCTGCCGATCTTCGAAGGGCAGGTTGTTGTAGCGGTCGGAGTGCTGGCTCATGACCTGCCCGCCTGTGCCAGTTCGAACTGCTCCAGAGTCAGCGCGACTGCGTTGTCAGGCATGCCCGGCAGGTAATCGGCGGGAACATCGCCGGCGCACATCAGGTTATTGGTGCTCCACAGCTTGCCGGTGGTGATCTGGTACAGGTACCAGCGAGATCCGCCGAACCCAAGCCAGCTCTTGTTGCCGTTTGGCTGGTCTCCGCTGTCTCCGTAGACCCAGCCTTTCATCACCAGCATGCGGCCGGCTCGGCTCTGAGCGTTGTAAGCGGTCCGTTTCTCGTGCCAGAAATCGCAGTGGAAGCACAGGCCGTTGGCCTTGAGTCTGGACGCCGTGGGTTCTTGGTAGTTGGCCTGCTCAGGTTTTCCGCAGTGTTTGCAGAAGTGAACGTAGCCGCCAGCACCGACATTTCGAACCATCAGGTGCAGGTTAGAAAGGTAGTTGGTCATGTCCTGGAAGGCTTTCAGGCGTTCATTGCGGTCATCCATACAGACAACTTTGGCCATCTGCTCCTTGCCCCAATTGGTGACCTTGTAGCAGTTGCTGTTGATGCGCATCTGCTCGTCGTATTCCGGTGTTCCGTATGCAGGCTTGCTCATTACGCCCCCTTCAACAAATCAATGACGATCTTCACGCCGCTGGCCACGCTGGATGGCTGCACGGCTGCGTACCGGGTCAGGTCGGCAATGGCCTTGGCCCTGATTGGTTCGCGGCGGATGGAAGCTCCGAGCCCCCTGACGAACTCAAGGGCGAACCGCTTACCCTCCAGTTCCATGACCCGGTTGATAGGGCCAGTGATCACGATCTGTGGGAGCGGGACTGGCCCATATGCGGACGGAACCTCAGTCGCGGCCCGTGTTTGCTGGGGTTTACCTGTGGGAGCGGGCAAGGCTTTGCCCAGGGCGCTGGCGAGCGCCTGTTGTGCGATTGAGTTCATGGGGTGCCTCAACGTAAGTCGGGAAAAGTTATTCCGGAAAGGGGCAATTTGTTTCTGATTAAGCGGCGAGACGACGGTAAAGCTCGATGATGTCGGCGGCGTTGGCCTTCACCAGTGCTTCGGCTTCATCAGGACAGACGCTGTTGCCGATGAGCCGGACCTGGTCCGTCTTGTTGATGTCGCGCCATTCTTCGGCACCGGTTACCGGGTCGACAAACAGGCCGCGGTCGATGATGTAGGCCTTGTCGAAGCCTTGCGCGGCCTTCAACTCTGGCGGCTGAAGCATGCGCAGCGTGATATCCACCAGCACATAGCCGCCGACCATGACCAGGTCCGCCGGGTCTTTGAAGTGCTCGGGCAGATGCTCATGCATGAACGCGGCGCAGCGGCGGGCGCCTTCCAACTGCTCAGGTGTCAGGGTGTCCGGCACCTGCACGACCTCGACCAGCGCGACGCGATCCTTCGTCGGCAGCGTGTGCATTGGTTCGGCGAGCGATATGCCGTCCTTCTCGTTTCCGTAGTACTTCACCAGGTAGGCGTTCACCAATCGCTGGTTGGCGCCTGATTGGCAGATGGTCGAGAGCGGCGAGTCGGCGGCGCGGCCGTCTCCATCGTAGAAGCCGCCGTTTGCCTGTTCGAAGAAAGCCGTGGATATGGCATGGTGCCCGGTGCTTGTGGCAACAACGCCAAGAGGACTGGCTACGTTGGCCCCAACCGATCCTTTCCGTAGAGTGACCATATTCGCTGCGACTAGGGCTTGTTCGCCACGGTTAGCGCCAGTGACTGTTCGGAACGCATCATCCGGAGAATATCCGCTGCGTTCTCCGTGGTGGGTTAGGTGAGTCAGATGGCAGGCCGCTAATGCGAAGTGGCCACCCTTGACCTGAGCAACTTGAGTGCGCAGCGGCTCAACCGCACTGAAATTACGCTGAGCCGATCCGTTGGCGCATTCGGTTAGGAGTGGCGCTGCCACCGGCTGCACCAATGCGTGATGCGTGCCGCCGGCGCTGATGGTCGATAACGCCTCGTCGACGCCGTGGGTGCTGGTGTGCGCTTCCGATGTTCCGCGCATCGGCACGATGAATGGCTTCGCGCTGGTCAGCACGTGCCGCCAGCAACCCTTGGCCACGCGGCGCATGGTGTTCACCGCCATCGGCTTGTCACGGAAGATCGTGCGACCGAGATTGCTCCAGTCGATGCACTCGGCAGCGGTGCGCCAAGGCTGCTGCTTTGCCGTCGGCACCTTGTGACGCGTTGGTGCCGGCCAGACGATTGGCTTTCCGTCGCTGCGTGCTATCAGGTAAAGGCGCTTGCGGATGGTCGGAGCGCTGGCGTTTGCCGCGATGCGCTCGCGCCACTCGACGTTGTAACCGAGTCCGCGTACCAAGCTCTCCACTGGCACGAACTCGCCGATCGCCTGCAGAATCTCCGGCATGTCAGGGTGATCGGCCGGCAGGCCGGTGCTAAGCGCGGCAATGAAGGATTTGAAGGTGCGCCCACGCTGGGCCTTGATTGGCTGGCCTTCCTCGTCGATCGGCCCCCAGTCGCAGAACTCTTCGACGTTCTCCAGGAACATCAGGCGCGGCCGGGTTGTGTGTGCCCAGCGAACGACCACCCAAGCCAGCCCGCGAACACCGCGATCGCGCGGTGCGCCGCCTTTGGCCTTGCTGTGGTGGCGGCAGTCCGGCGAGGCCCAAAGGATACCGACCGGTTGGCCGCCGGTGGCATGGGTAGGGTCCACCTCGAACACGTCCGCGACATAGTGAGCGGTCTGTGGGTGGTTGGCGCGATGCACGGCCAGGGCGATCGGGTTGTGGTTTACCGCGACATCCGGCTCCCGGTAGGCCCGGGCAATCCCGGTGCTTGCGCCGCCGCCGCCGGCGAACAGGTCCACCACCAGCTCTTTCTGAAAGGGCAGGCCCATGCTTGGCTGGCCATGGATGAACTGGGGTTTCTTCTGTTGTGCGGACATAGCGGATCCTCGCCGGCTGGCGTGTATTGAAAGGGTGTGCCTTACTCGTTGCTTCACTACAGAAAGGGGTAGGGCAATGGGATTGGCGAGTCGTCAAAGAACAAAAACGTACTTCGAGTGGGCTGCTATTCGGCAGTCGTATGCGAGTAAAGAGGACACACTGACAAACGGAGCATTTGTCGAATCGTGTTGCAGGCAGCTAAGCGATGGAACCATTCAGCTATTCGTTGGGGTTTACAGCGCTGAGGGAAAACCAATCGTTGAGGACTACACGGACGACGTTCAAGACATGACGGTCGAGCAAGCTCTTGATTGGGGGCTTGATCGCGGTAGAAGTGTCGGAAACGGACAGAAATCTGAATGAATCAACGCCCCTCACGGGGCGTTTTTGTTTAAGCCACCTGAGCAGGTGGGTTCATGGCGAAGTAGATGCGGGCGCAGGCCTCGGTGTCGGGCCGGGCGCGGTGGCCACCGACCAGCTCTTCGCCGGTGAAGTGCAGCAGGGCCTCGGCAACGGTGGGAGTCTTGAACGAGTTTTTGAAGTTGGTCGCCTTCATCTTCTCGGTGGGCGGCAACTGGCAGATGGGCTTCGACTTCATCGCTGTGCAGTAGCTGGGCTCGGCCTTGAAGGCGTCAGCGGCTTTCTCACCGATGAACCTCTTGAAGGCGATGCGCATGATTCTGTCGTCGAACGAGCAGTTGTGCGCAACCCGGAGCCCGGCTCGCATGTAGATCCGCAGGAACCCGCCAATCGCTTCAACCTCAGGAATGCCCTGTTCAAGCGCCATTTCTGTGGTGATGCCGTGGATCACGGCAACATCGTTTGGGATTACCCAGCCATCGGGACGGATCATCGCTTCGAACGAATCGACGAGCTCACCCTGTGGCGTGTAGAGCAGCGCGCAAATGTCTACCAGGTGAGGTTGCGACGGGTCGTCGCTGGGGATCTTCCAGTTTGGAAAGCCGGTTGTTTCGGTGTCGAACACGCAGATCAAATCGGACATTGGTTTTCTCCAGGCGAAAAGAAGGCGCCCTAAGGCGCCTGTGGTGTTGCGATGGGATGGGTTAAACGACGTCTTCCAGCGAGGCGATGACCTTGTAGCTGTGTTCCAAGGCGCTTTCACCTTCGGTATCGAGCTGAATCACTTCGTTGTCGAGCAGGCGCAGCAGCAGAACCATCACCTGATCGCTGTCGATGGCCAGGCGGCTTTGCACCCAGTGAGCTTTGAACGGCTTAGTGGTGGCCTTGAGGACGATCAGCTGGGCGGCATCTTCGTAGGTGAACTCGCCGAATTCCTTCTCTAATGCGGCATCGACCTGGCCAACGTCGTGCACTTCGTCGTCACCGTTGTGTGGCTGGTCCAGCACTGGGCGCAGCACTTCCCGGGCGCCGTTGGTGTTCATTGCCGTCACGATGCCGGTCTGCTCCATACCTTCGAGCATCCGCGTCGCGCGGTTGTAGCCGATTTTCAGTTTGCGCTGGATGGCGGAAATGGAAGGGCGCCGCGTCTCCATGACAAAAGCAACGGCTTCCTGGTACAGCGGGTCTTCACCTTCGCCGACATGGTCAGGCAGCTCCTCACCATCCGGCTCATCGGGTCCGGTTGCCTTGTGTTCAAACAAGCTGCCGGTCAGGTCGCTTACGTGTAGCGGCAGGTCTCGCTGGTCTCGCTCCACCGTGAGGCTGTCCAGGCCCTCGGCGTAATCGTTCGGGGCCAGCACCAACAGGCAAAGCTTGCCGGCCACGTCGATCAGACCATGACGATTCGGGTCCTGGGCATCGATTGTCGCGGTAACCGTGATGCTCTTGGCCTTGAACTTGGCGTCGGCGACCGTCAGCGGGATGGTGTCGACGCTGCGTGACGAAATGATCCCAACAGCGGTGTAAACCGCATTGGTGACTTTTTCGGTAACCCGGTCGGTCACTTCCTGGCGCTGGCCTTCGTTCAGCTTGCTGAAGGGGGCGGCGATGTTCTGCCATTCGAACATGGAAGCCTCGACCAGGTCGCGCACCAGCAGTTCGTGAGCCAGCACCGAAGGCATGACGCCATGCAGCTTGGCGCGCTCGATGGCCTCAAAGTGTTCAGTTTTCATAGAGTGTCCTCAGTGCTTGGCGATTCGCTCAAGCTTCGATTGTTGAGCCGGGTTCAGGTTGGTGTGGGCGCCGTACCGCTTGAAGCTGGCGCGGATGTTTTCGATGAACTCCAGTTCCCAGCCGCCGCTGGCATGCAGCTCAGCGGCGACAAGGATGCTGGCGAACTCCTCGATGCTGTCGTAGATATCCAACACGGATTGAGAAGCCATGGCCGGGTCCTCTGATCAGGCTGCAGCTTGATTGCTCTGCACTGACTGGATGTGATGGACCAGGGCAATGCAGATGCGGGGGAAGTCGCTGGCGCGGTACAGCTGCGCACCCTGCTTGCGTTCCACCGCTTCGAAGCCAAGGGAGCGCAGGAACTCGGCCGACAACGTGAAGCCCAGGCGCGTGGTGATGTCGCCCAGCTTGATGCGCTGGCCGTCGTCTGCCGGCGTCTGAGTAATCGTCGCAACCGTTGCAGTGGCGGTGACTGGCGCCGCCTCTACCGGTGGCTTCTCTTCTTCTTTCGGCGCCAACTGCTGCTGGGACGCCGCGGCTTCAAGCTTCTGCTGTTCCTGATTCCGCAGGAGCTCCGCTTCTTTGGCCTGCTTGGCTTCTTCCTGGGCTTTGAGTTCAGCCTGCTGCTGTTCGTGCTCGTTGATCCGCACCTTGATCAGCGCCACCAGATCGTCATTGGCCTTGAGCACCAGTTCCTGCGCATCGTGGAACAGGAAACCGTGCTTGATGGCCAGCTCGTTCAGGCTTTTCAGGTTGGTCCGGATCAGGTCAGCAATGCGGCTGGCTTCGATCTTGGCGCGGGCCAGTTCGGCGTCGGCGGCTTCCTTGAGGCTTTCGATGGTGCGTTTGCCCTTGATGGCCCCGGCGAAGTCCGCCAGCACCTTCGGCATCCGGATCCGGCTGTTCAACGTTTCGTTGATCTGGTCGACATGCGCCTGCAAGGCCTTCGCAGCATCCATGACGATGTCGCTACGGATGATGTCCTTGCGCGCCTTGATCAGCTTTTCCAGCTCCAGGCGCTTGCGTCGAGTCTCGGCCGCGATGTCATCGATGGCCTTGAACAGCACGTCGATGCTTTCGGTCTGGCTCAAGGCGTGCTCTTTGGCGGCCTTCAGTTTGTCTTCCACCTCGCCGCACCACTTCACCGTGGCATCCGCATCGGCGAAGTCCTTGTCGGTCGACAGCTCGGTGTTGATGTCGCCGATAACAGCAAGAGCATGGGACTTGAACGCGTCCAGGTTGCTGGCGGTGACCATGCCAGTTACGTCGATGCGTAACGCCGGCAGTTGATCAGGGGCAGAGCCGATCGCCTCGACTTTGGCTTGTTTGGGTACAAACTCGCCAAGGTCTTGTTCGAACTGGGCCCAGCCGGCGACCAACTGCTCACGACGCCCGGCAACAGGGCTGTACTCAAAATGAGCGAATTTGTCTTTGGTACCGTCCGAGCACACGAAAATCACTCGATCGGCGCCGCTCACCAGCAGCTGCTGCTCCAGCTGCCAGTAGTAGTGGGGCTCCAGTTGGCCGGCGCGGATTTGCGCAACCACCTTCTCGTTCCACAGCTTGTGCTCGAACAGGACGTCACCCAGCATCGTGGCGCCGTCCATTGAGGCCAGCAGGTTGCCGCTGGTACCGACGATGGGGTAGAGCTCTTCGCCGATCATTTCCTCTACCAAGGGCCGGGCCATTTCCTCGGTGGCGTGGCCACGGTCGAAGGCGGCCTGTTGCTGCGGGGTGACGTCCGGAACAATGCCGGTCTTCTTCATGGCCAGCAGATCGTTGCGGGTCTGGAACTTCGAGGCGCCCATCATTGCGGGCGCCTCCGAAGCGGTGAAGTAGCTGGAGCGAAGGGCGTGCCACTCTGGCGTGCCTTGCTGGACGTTATGCACTTGCATTGGTGGCTTCTCCTTCGATTGGAGCCAGGGCGTGGATGCGCTCGATTTGCTCCGGGGTGACCGTGTACTTGCTGGACAGGTTCGCCAGCAGGTGCTCGGGACTGGTGCGGCCGGCGGCAATCATTCCGCGCCACTTGTCCGCGTTTTCTTCGAGTTTGCTGTCGGGGTAGGGCGGCAACTCTTTCGGCTCGTCCGCGTTGCGGGTCGGAGTCAGGTTGCGCATCGGCTGGGACGTTTCTTCCAGTTCATCCGGGCTGTACACGCCGAGAATCACGTCGGGGCAATACAGTCGCGACCAACGTTTGGTTGCGAGGTACGCCAGTTGCTGGCGCGGATCGTCCGCCCACAACGTACTGTTGCGGGTGCGCGCCTGGGCCAGCAAAAGCTCCAGCACGCGCGGCTCATCTTCACCGCGGAACGTCGCCCAGACCCTGACGCCGAGGCCTTCTTCGTCAGCAAGCTTCCATCCGGGCTGGCGGTACTCCCCCTTGTCACCCTGCTTGATGACGAACTGGCCAATCACCTTGGACCAGTCGCCGTACCACTCGTAGTGCAAGCGATCCAAGACCGGCGCGCAGGTGGTGATGACCGCATTAACCAACTGGGCCTCATACCCGAGCACGCCGTTTACCAGGTGGGTTTTCTGGGCGACAGCGAAGGGGTTCATCTTCCACTGCATGGACTGCATCACCACGGCGAGACAGTCGGCTGAGTTGCCGTTGAAGTGTTTCGGAAGGGTTGCCCGCCCCAAGGCCATGACTTCGGCGAGGCGCATCATCTTGTCGAGGCTGTCGCCGTCCAGCACCAGTGCGCTGGTGCTGGTAGAGGCATGCGGCAGAACGTGCATGGTTTGTTCGTGCGCCACCGGCGCCAAGGTTGTTGTCTGGCTCATTTCCTCACCTTCCGCGATTCGATGTATTCGGCTTCAGTGGCGACCGAGACCAAGCGGCGGTCCTCGATCTTTTTCTTTGGGTCTTCGTGCTGCTTGACCTGGGCTTCGTAGAACCGCTCGCGGTCCCAGACGCGGTGGGAGTTGATCACCGGGTCGTGCTTGCCGGTTGGGTCAATCAGCCGGATGTACATGTCTTGCGCTTTCATGGGGGGTTACCTATTGAGTGACGCGGTCAGCGATGGCGCCGAGCAGCATCAAGAGGGTGAAGATGGAGATGGCGGAGAAAGATCCACGCCAGATCAGGAATCGGCGGGTGCGCTGGCGGGAGGTCATGGCATGCGCACCACGATCATCCCCCGCCGTATCTCGATGCGGGTAAGGGGCGGCAGGTCAGCGACCAAAAAAAAGCCCTGACGGTTCAGGGCTTCTGCGAGTTCTTTGCAGGTTCTGGCGATGATTGTCATGGGTGTATCGCCTCCAGTTTCAGCATCAAGTCACGGTGCTGGCGATCAAGGATCCGGTCTTGCCGGGCCACGTAGTGCCGGTGTTCGTCGATATCGATCACGCCCAGCGCGTGGGCCATTTCGATGGCCATGCTCGTTTCTGCGTGCAACTGCGCCGAAGTGTTGCCGGCCAGCAGCTTGTTGAACCGTGAGTCGATCATGTCGACAGCGATGTCACGCTTGTTCATGCTGCCCACCGTGTCCGGCGCTTGTTGGCGTCGATCTCAACCCACAGTGCCGTCTCGATCTGCCGCCCGTACTGCAGCGACACCAGTGGCAAGGCCAGCAGATCAACATCCATGCGGATGCCGTCATCGTCGTAGGTGACGCCCGACACAACCTTGAACTCGAGTTCGCGGCTGCCGTAGAAGTCCCAGTCGCTGTTCCAGCCGTTGAACACTGGCGGGATATTCTCGCAATGGGTCACCTCCACCTGGAGGACGAACCCTTCAACAATCACTTCGTAAGTCATGGTCGCCTCCGTGGTGGCGGGGTGGTTGCATCCGTCTGCCCACTCTTTGGAATGGACAGAGGTGATGCGTTCAGGCAGCAGCCTTGCAATCGGCTGCTGTCATTCGGTGACCGTCTTCGCACTCAACGACGCGAACGCCGCTGGTGTAGCCACGCTCAGCGTTGAGCCTGTTTGCCTCGCGAATGCAGGCGCCCAGATCCTCATCGGCAAATACCTGCAGCTCTCCGCGCAGGGTGATGTGAATGACCTTGTTCATAGAATTGCTCCGGTTGTTTTCCGAAAGCGCCCGTCTCCAGGCGCTGACGTGAAAATCTCTGGTCTTGCTGGCCGCTGTTACACGCCACCTGCGGACTGGGCGATGACTTGCTCGGGAGGCCTGAGGCCTCAACAGATCACCACGCCATCTGGCTGCGATCTCTCCAGTCTTGGCGCTTTACGCTTCGCGCCCTGGGTGGAGGCCCCCCATCTGGTCCGTTGAGGCCGGACCATTGCTGCCTGGTGCAACTAAAGAGCGCTGGCTTTCGCCGGGTTCCGCATATGCAAGCGGACTTGCATTAATAAAAGCATGCTTGTACATCATATGCAAGTGTCCTTGTGTATTTTCCTCGGGACGAAAAAAAGCCCGCTCAGTGGCGGGCTATTTGAAATAAGGATTTAAACGTAAGGGATCAGCTTTCCGGTGGATTCGGATCCGGCTTTTTTTCAGCCCGAATCCATTTGCCAATTCCCGCACCAATCAGACCAAGGGTGGCACCGGCGGCCAATCTCGCGAGCACTGCTACAGGAAACGTCGGAATGCCAGGGATCAGTAGCATCAGGGTCAAGTAGGCCACGGCACCAACCGCCGCACCTTTCCAATACGACTTGAGCCAAAATCCAAGGCCGATACCAAACACAAGCGCCAAGGGATCTAGTAGGGAAGCCAAAAAAATTGCAATGAAAGCAATCATAATTTTCTCGCGTTCCAGGCCAGCAACACCCGAGCATGAACAATCATTCCTTCGAGTTCCGCACCTTTGATGTCGTATGGCGGGAACGCCTCGTTGTCTGAGATCATCCGAATCATCTTGGGTAGTCGCTGCAAACGCTTGATGTACAGCATTCCATCAAGTGTAAAGACGTAAACCCCATCTACCACAACTTCGTTTATGCCCTGGTCAACGATCAGCGGATCACCACTTGAAAACGTGGCACCCATGCTTTCGCCGAACCCGGTGATCACCGACAGGTTGTCGCCATGGCTATAGGTTATTCCCTGTTCCCGCAGGTATTCGGTACGCACGGTGATGTTGCGGACCGTCTCGATATATTCCTTCGGTAGGACCTGACCAGGCCCCATTGATCCCACCACGTCATATTGGGGGATATCAATTTCGTCATCCTTTTGGCGGCGGCCGAAGTCGCCCATCACAACGTTTTCCATGGCATTTCGCCTCGGTGGTTCGCCTGCACCATCCAGCAACCAATCGACAGTTGTGTCGAGGCCGCGGGCCAGCGCCAGCAGGTTGTCATTCTTGATGTTGCCGGTGTCCCCCGCGAACCACTGGCGCACAGCTTCGTAGCTGATGCCGCAGGTATTCGAGATTTGCCGTTTTACGCCCCTAACCCCTGTTTCAGGCTTCCGAGCCAACACAAGTTTTGTCATTCGATCAGTGATGTTCATTCGCCCAATCTACAAGTTAGCTTGTCAAGCATGCTTGCTTAATAAATACAAGCATGCTTGAATTTGAGTCACAAGCATTGGAGGTGCCTATGAAACGTCAGAAAGCTATTGATCATTTCGGCTCCATTCCCAAGCTGGCGAGTGCTCTCAACATCACGTATGAGGCGGTTCGGCAGTGGGGTGAAGACGTCCCTGAATTGCGTCAGTACCAGTTGGAGAAGATCACCAACGGTGCATTGAAGGCAGACGATAAAAAATCGTCTTCGTCGGCGGCCTGATCATGTCGACGAACTCATTAGGCCAAGAAGGCGATGAAACCGCACGGGAGACGGAAACCCTGATCTTGCAGCGGGTTTTGTCCGTGGGTCAGAAAGAGATAGCCCGTGAAACCGGGTTGAGTGAGTCGACCGTTTCGCGCTGGAACGAAGGTGAATACGCAAGATGGGCCAAGGTGCTTTCGTTCCTTGGCCTGCGCGTCGTACCGCAGTCGGCCATTGTCGTCACGCCTGCCTACCTGCATTCGCTGGAAACCCTGGCTGAGATCGGGCTGAAGGCCGAGAAGAAGCGGCCAGGCCCGCTCGGGTGGGACTGACATGGATTGGTTCCGGATGTATGGCGAGTTCGCCACCGACCCGAAAGTGCAGATGCTCAGTGAGGCGATGCAGCGCCGCCTGGTCATGCTCTTTTGTCTCGAATGCAGTAACGGTATTGAAACGTTTCATGTAACGGAACGTGAAACATCCATCGCATTCGCACTGCGCGTTTCCGAGGAAGCTTTAGCCGAGACGAAAGAGACTTTCGTGCGCAAGGGATTCATCAATGACGACTGGACTCTGTGCAATTGGAGTAAGCGCCAGTACGTCTCTGACTCAAGTACAGCAAGGGTCAAGGCCTACCGGGAGAAGAAAAAAGCAGAAGCGCAACAACGTGAAACGTTACCGAAACGTTCCAGTAACGCACCAGAACAGAACAGAACAGATACAGAACAGAAAGAAACACCACCACCACACGCGCAGGAGGCTTTCGACTCCCGAACCAAATTCGCCATGACCGAGGACTGGCAGCCCGACGGAAAGACTTTCGCCGCAGTGCTGACCATGAACGCCTTGGGTGGCCAGGTCTTCGAGCAAGACCAATTCCTCGAATTCAAATCCTTCTGGATTGCATCCCCCGACGAACACCGCACCCACGCCAAGTGGGAGCACGCGCTCGCCCAGCACCTCAAGCGTGACCAACGAATTCAGCAAGCCAGCGGGAGAACTACCGATGGACACCAAAACACCGAACTATCGCGAAATCCCCAAAACCATCAAAGCCGTGGTCCCCAAGGTCGCCACCAAGGATCTGCACGCCCGGGCCCCCTCTCTGCTCCAGACCGTGTCAGAGCCGCAATCGCAGAGCGAGATGCTGCCGCAGCGGCTTCTGGATCAGCTGTGGGTCAAGATGGCTGAGTTCTACGGCCATCGCTGGACTTCGAGCTTTGGCGTGATTGCAAACCCAGACCACACCTGGGCCAAAGTCCTGGCCGGCGTATCCGGAACACAGCTCGCCAACGGCCTGAATGCCTTGATTGAACGCAGCGCTGAATTCGACTGGCCACCGCCGGCGAATGTCTTTCTGTCGCTGTGCCAGCAGGTCAAAGGGCTGCCATCGGAAGCCCAGGCTTGGGACGAAGCCCGCGCAGGGACGTACAGCCATCCAGCTGTTCGCATTGCCGCAGAAGCCACCAGCACGTTCGACCTGCACAGCGCTCAGGACGGGGACAAAGCCCTGCGCCAACGCTTCGAACGCAACTACGCCATCGTCATGCGCCGTGCCCAGACCGGCCAGCCGCTGGAAGGGCGAATTGCCAAAGGCATTGGTCACGACAGCAGCCGGCCACGCGAACAGGTCCAGCTCGAACACTCCCGCAAGGAAGTCGACCGCATCGTCGACACCCTCGAAATCCCCAAAGACCCCAAGGCCTGCCGCGCCATGCTGCTGGCAAAACTCAATATCCGGAGAGGTGACCATGTCTGATCACAGGGAGCTGAAGAAGCTGGCCAAGGGCGCAACACCAGGTCCGTGGACATACGACAATCGGGACGGCCACGGAATATTTGGCCCTGCCCACCGTAGCGGCAGCGCGAAGTTTTCCGACCGGGTGATGAAGATTCACACCGCGCGGCAACCTGATTTGTTGTTCGTCGCAGCAGCCAACCCCAGGGCAGTCTTTGGCTTGATCGTCGAGTGCGAACTTCAGGTTGAGAAACTGGCCGAGCTCGCGCTTGAGCGAGACCAGCTCAAGATCGATAACACGGCGCTGGTCAAATCCCTTGAGCACCAGTGCAACTGGCTGCAAAGCCTGATCGATATCGGCGGCAAGGCCGACGCGGACACCATGGGCGCGATGCTCGCCAAACTTCGCCACGAGCTGGCCATGAACAAGGTGTACGCCCGTGGATAACCTCAAGCCCGTGTTGTTCGTGGTGCCAGGTGAAGCTGTGGGCAAAGGCCGGCCACGCGTCAGCACCATCGGCGGGCATGCACGCATGTTCACGCCGCAGAAAACCGCCAACTACGAATCCCTGATCGCCATGGCCGCACAGGCCGCCATGCAAGGCCGTGACCTGATCGTCGGCCCGGTCATGGTGGAAATGAAAATCTTCGTGTCCGTGGCCGCGTCCTGGTCCAAGAAGAAAACCGCCGAGGCCCTGCAAGGGCTGGTCATGCCAACCAAGAAGCCAGACGCGGACAACGTCCTGAAAGCGATCTGCGACGGCATCAACGGCATCGTGTTCAAGGATGACGTCCAAGTGGTCAACGTCTCCATGTCCAAGCGCTTCGGTGAAACCCCGGGCGTTCTCGTTCGTGTCGTGCCACTTGAGGGGAAACCGTCGTGAACACAGTCCTGATCATCGGCTTCGTCGCCATGAGCTGCCTGTGCTACATGGGCGCTCAGCTCTACCTGGCCGGCCTTCCAGCCGTTTGCCACTGAAACACCGAACTACGCAGAACTACGCAACAAGGGGAGAAACATGAAACTGATCAGTGCACGGCAGGCATGGCGGGAAGCGTTGCACGAAAGCCGCGACTCTGTGCTGGCGGCGGCCTCGGAGCGTGTGAAGCTGGGGAAGAAGGGGCGAGTGGTCGGGGAGACCATGCCCTCGATGCGCGACAGCAACGGCCGGTGCGCCCACATGTTGGCAGCCGGCCTTGTGCAATCTGCCATCGGGACACTGCCCAAGCCCTTGCAGCACTTCGGGCACGCGCTGTACTCGCCTGTCGCCAATGGGCAGGACATCAACGTGGCGCACGCTCTCGTTTGGCTTACGGTGGATCTGGACGGCTACCCGGCCAAGCGCAAAGAGGTTGCCTACTGGATGGCCCTTGCCGCGATCAAGAGCCATCAAGCCGCCGTGAATGGGCGCGAGGCGTGGGGCCCTGGTCGGGTCAGTGAGTTCGTTCAGGACTGGTACGGGACGAAGGTGAGCGTCAGCCACTGGGCAAGGGACTGGGCTGCGATCTGGGCCAGCATCGCCAATGTGGTCGATACGTTGGACGCCAAGGCCCTGAAGCCTGTTGCTGCGGTTATCGTGCGTATGTCACAGCGTGTTGGCGGTGGGATATGCCGTTGGGATGTGCACGACCGTGAACACGTAGCTGAAGATCGATCGACTGCCTACGCAACGCGCCGCGAGCAGTCGGTAATGGCGCTGCGGGAGCGCCTGACCGCGATGGACAATCAGCAGCTGCGGCGCTGGCTTGGTCGCATGAACGCGTATGCCGCTGCATACCGAGCCGAGTGGGGCAGCGATGTGGTCGAGAACCCAGGCCGTCACCTGATCTACCTGGACCGTGTTGGCGAATACTGGTTCCAGAGGCAGCGTGTGGGAGATGTGACAAAAAGGGTCGCTTGACCATTTGGCGAGCATTCAGGTACCTTTTCCCCAAGTTGCAAAGTTACGCCCAACACTCAGAAACCCGCCAAGTGCGGGTTTTTTGTTGCCTTCAATCCGGAGAACGACGATGTCCAGCACTACGAAATTGAAGATCTTCCACGGCGCAATGCCAGAGGTCGGGCAGCCGGCGGCGGGGTTTGTGTTGGACTCGTTGGAGGCTCCGTTCACTGACACCACCTTCGTGCAGACTGAGCCAGTCGAATCGATCGTTGCGGCCGATGGTCTGGCTACCTCGATAACCGCCGGCGGTGTCACCTACGATCTGGAGCGCGTCAACCGCAGCACCTGGATGGCGCTAATGGCCCGTCTGGAAGATTTCCGGAACCCCGTCGCAAACGTCTACCAGCCGACCTAAACACAATCAATTTCATCCAACCCCGCCGAGTGCGGGGTTTTTCGTTTCTGGGGTACGCAAATGGCAGAGCCAAGCAGCGGTGCAGTGATGGCCGCTCAGGCGGCCGTGGGCGTGGCAGGTGTCACAGCGGCGAGCCTGATGCCAGGCGTGGACGTGAACGCCGTAGTCGGTGGGTTCGCCGGCGCCATGTTCTTCGTGGTGTTCGCCAAGGATCTGAAGCCGCTCGCCCGGTTCGGTTACTTCATCGCGTCCTGGGTGCTGGGTTACTACGTGGCCAGCGAAGTCATCGGCCGCGAGTGGGCGAGGACATCGGGCCTTGTCGCATTCTTCGGCGCGCTGTTCTGCGTTGCGGTGTGCATCAGTCTTCTGGAGTGGATCGACGGCGGCAAAATGCCCGGCTGGCTGCGCTGGTTCGCTGACAGATTCGGAGGTAGTCGCAATGGTTGATCCATGGACTTTGGCGGCCGCCGCGATCTGTGGCGCGATCTGCTTTCGAATCGCCTTCTACCAGCGACAGGGCGCCCGGTACCGCGCTGGTGTGTCGTGGTGCGCGTACGTGCTGGCCGCTGCAACTGGTTGCGAATGGCTGTCGGTGATGCTGGCGGTGTTGCTGGCCAGGCCAACCACCGCTGTTTCCCCCTTCCTGCTGGTCGTGCTGCTGGTGTTGCTGGTGCTTGTGTACCGCGCTCGCGGCAACGTCGCCCGCATCCTGAGAATGGAATGATGAAAATCACACCTTCCCACCTGGTGGCAATCATGCGCTGCCAGGACGTCACTGCACGCCTGTGGGCTGATCCGCTCAACGCTGCATGCGAGCGCTACCAGATCGACACACGCTTGCGCTTGGCTGCATTCCTCGCCCAGATCGGGCACGAAAGCGGCCGGTTGTCCCGCGTGGTCGAGAACCTGAGCTACAGCGCCACGGCGTTGCAGCGCACCTGGCCCAGCCTGTTCGACGCCGAGCTGGCCGCCGAATACGCGCACCAGCCCGAGCGCATCGCGAACGTCGCCTACAACGCCCGCATGGGCAACACCGCACCAGGTGACGGCTGGAAGTATCGCGGCCGGGGCCTGATCCAGATCACCGGCAGGAACAACTACGCCGCTTGCGGTGAAGGCCTTGGCATGGATCTGCTGACCACTCCCAGCCTGCTGGAGACGCCGAAGGGCGCCGCGCTGTCGGCTGCGTGGTACTGGGACAGCAGGAGCCTGAACGCCCTCGCCGATGCCGGCGACATCCAGAACATCGGCAGCTTGATCAACACCGGACGGCGCGGACGTGTGCCCCACGGTGCTGATGAGCGGCTGGCGCTGTACCAGGTCGCGCTGAAGGTGCTGGCCTGATCCCTCAATCTCCGGAGTTTCCTCGAATGAAACAGCATTACATCGGTACCAAGATCGTCTTGGCGCTGGCAATGACTCGCCTCGCCTACAACGAGTACCGCGGCTGGGATCTGCCAGCGAACGAGAACGGCGCCGATGACGGCTATCTGGTCGAGTACACCGATGGCGGCGCGCCCAACCATCCGGACCATGCCGGTTACATCAGCTGGTCGCCCAAGGCTCAGTTTGATGCTGGCTATGTGTCTGTGGGTGCAGTCGGTCACCTGCCGCCGCATCAGCAGCGCGTGGTTGCCGAGCTGGAGCAACTGGCCGACCGCGTCCAGAAGCTGGAAGCGTTCCTGGCCACGCCGCTTTATGCCGGGCTGCCGGAAGACGAGCGCCAATTGCTGAAGATGCAGGCCGACGCGATGGTCCTGTACATGGGGATCCTCAACACCCGCACTACCAAGTTCTCCTGATCCAGTCATCACCAACCACCGAGGCAAACAACGTGAACGACAAGACGATTGAGCAAGAAATTCAGGCGAAGGGCCTGACCGCTCCCCGCGTATCCTTCGCCGATCTTGAGGCGAACATTACCGACACCGAAATCCTGAAGCATGTATCGAAGTCCGGTCAGGTTCTGCGCTGGGCAATCATCACGACCGTCAACGGTTTCGCAGTGGTGGGTAAACCTTCGTGCGCTGCATCCGCCGATAACGATGATGCGGAAATCGGCCAGAAGATCGCCATCGAGAACACACGGCAAGAGCTGTGGCCACTGATGGGCTACGAGTTGAAACAGCGACTTCACGCCGCTGAGAACGGCCCGTGGCCTTGCCAAACCTGCCGCGATGCCTTTCCGGCTGGCGATGCGTCCGAATCCAAGCCCGTCGACGCTTCTGCCTGATCGGTGCCCACCATGAATCGCTACCTGCTCATTGCCATCGCCGCGTGTGCGGTAGCGATTCTGTTTGGCTGGCAGCACATCCGTGCCCAAGGCGTTGCACTCGACGCCGCAACAGCGCGCAACACCACGCTTGAGGCTGCCGCCGAGTCCCGGCGCAACACCCAGCGCCTGCTGGCCGACCTCGACACCGAACACACAAAGGCCCTGACTGATGCCCAAGCACAGAACTCTGCTCTGCGTGCCCGCGTTGGCACTGGCAATCAGCGGCTGTCAGTCGCAGCCACCTGTCCCGCTGTGCGAGCCACCACCGGCACCGCCAGCGTGGACCATGCAGAAACGCGAGCCGACATTGACCCCGCGGCTGCTGAACGAATTGTCGCCATCTCCAACGACGGCGACGACGCCATCCGCGCCTTGAGCGCTCTGCAGGATTACGTTTCCCGCGTGTGCCTGGGCGGATCCACACAGAAGGGGCGGTAGTTATGGCCCTGACAGCGAAACAACAGGCATTTGTCATTGAGTACCTGGTTGATCTGAACGCCACTCAAGCGGCGATCAGGGCCAAGTACAGCAAGCGCGGCGCCAAGGATCAGGCGTGGCAACTGATGCAGCGTCCTGAGATTGCAGCCGCGATCAAAGAAGCCATTGAGGCCCGCAACCAGCGGACCCAGGTGGATGCGGACTACGTGCTGAACCGCCTGACTGAGATCGACCAGATGGACCTGCTCGACATCCTGGAAGACGACATGTCGATCAAGCCGCTTTCGAAGTGGCCCAAGGTCTGGCGTCAGTCGCTGTCGGGGTTCGATATCGCCGAGATGTTCGAGGGCGCCGGCAAGGAACGCGACCTGGTGGGCCTGATGAAGAAAATCAAATGGCCAGACAAGGTGAGGAACCTGGAACTGCTCGGCAAGCACGTCAACGTCAATGCGTTCCGCGAAAACGTGCTGGTAGATGATCAGTCCTCGCTGTCGCAGCGAATGGCCAAGGCCCAAGCCCGTGAACGCGCCCGCAAAGGTTGATCCGGAAGACCTGTTGGTTGAGGACATCCTTTCGTTTGCCAATGACCCGCTAGGTTACGTCTGGTACGCGTTCCCATGGGGCGAGCCCGGTACCGAACTGGCGAATAAGCCCGGCCCGCGCCAGTGGCAGATCGATGTTCTCGACTCCATTGGCAAGAAGCTCAGGGCCGGCGCCAAGGACCTGGGCGAAGTTATTCACGAAGCGGTGGCCAGCGGTCACGGCATCGGCAAGTCAGCGCTGGTGTCATGGATCATCAAATGGGCGCTCGACACGGCAATCGACACCCGTGGCGTCGTTACGGCCAACACCGAAACGCAGCTCAGGACCAAGACCTGGCCCGAGGTTGCGAAGTGGAATCGGCTTTCGATCACCGCCCACTGGTTTCGTCTGACCGCTACGGCGCTGATCAGCACGGATCCTGAGCACGAAAAGAACTGGCGCATCGACGCCGTGCCTTGGTCGGAGAGCAACACCGAGGCATTCGCCGGCCTGCACAACGAAGGCAAACGCCTGCTGCTGATCTTCGACGAAGCATCGGCCATTGCGGACCTGGTGTGGGAAGTGGCCGAAGGCGCGCTGACCGACGAAAACACCGAAATCATCTGGGCAGCGTTCGGCAACCCGACCAAGAACACCGGCCGGTTTCGGGCGTGCTTCACCCGTTACAAGCACCGGTGGACACACCGCCAGGTCGACAGCCGCACGGTTGACGGCACCAACAAGACGCAGATCGCCAAATGGCAAGCGGACTACGGGGAAGACAGTGACTTCTTCCGTATCCGTGTGCGCGGCATGTTCCCGAGGGCTTCCGAATTGCAACTGATCCCGACCGACTGGGTGGCAGATGCCATGAAGCGCGAGCCAGTGTTTGGCATGGACGACGCCATGGTCTGCGGTATCGACATTGCCCGGGGCGGCGCAGACAGCAACGTGATCAGGTTCCGCCGCGGACTCGACTCCCGATCGATACCGGCGATCAAAATCCCAGGCAGCGAAACGCGGAACACCACGCTGTTCATCGCCAAGGTGTGCACGGTTGTGCAGGAGCACCGGCCGGACGCGGTGTTTGTGGATGCAACCGGTGTTGGCGGTCCTGTAGCTGACCAGCTGCGCCGCCTGATGCCTGGCATCGTGATCATTGATATCAACTTCGCCAGCGCGGCGCCTGACCGGCACTACGCCAACATGCGCACGTACATGTGGTGGCAGATGCGCGAAGCATTGCGCGCAGGCCTGGCCATCGACAGCAACGAAGAGCTGGAAGCCGAGCTGACCTCGCCCATGTACACGCACAACGCCAGTGACCAGATCGCGCTGGAGAAGAAGGACGACATCAAGAAGCGCCTCGGCATCTCGCCGGATGACGCCGACGCCTTGGCGCTCACCTATGCCATGCCGGTGATGAAGAGCCAATACAACGACTACGGCAAAGCCGGATCCAGCAATAACGGACTGGAATCCGACTACGACCCTTATGCGGAGGCATGAACATGTGCGGCAAAAGCATCAAAAAACTGATGAACAAGGCGATTGACCTCGACCCGCTGCGCGGTGGCGATGTGATCCTCGAAGGCATGGGGCTGCCAAACCTGACCGGTGAGAACACTGGTTTTCTGAACAAGGCAGAGCGCGAGAAAGAGGCGGCCAAGGCTGCGGCCGGCTCCGTGACTTCCACCACTACGGCTCCCACCACCAGCAGCGATTCGGTTCAGGCAGCTGTCGACGCCGAGCGCCGCCGTCGCCTGGCCCAGTCCGGCCAAAATGGCACCATCCTGACCGGCTCGTCTGGCCTGATGGGTGGCGCCAACACCAGCCAAAAAACGCTGTTGGGGGTGTAAGTTGGCCGACTCCCTGCGCGAACAGCTCGAAAAGCGTTACACACGCCTGAAGAGCGAGCGAGACAGCAACTGGCTACCTGAATGGCAAGAGCTGGGCGACTTCATCAGTCCGCGTTCGGGACGCTGGAACAACACTGACGTCAACAGCGGCAAGCGCCGTGACCAGAAGATCATCAACCCAAAGGCGACCTTTGCTGCTCGCACCCTGGGCGCCGGTATGCACACCGGCATGACAAACCCTGCCGCGCCTTGGGTGAAGTTCGGCACGCCAGACCCGGACATGATGGAGTTCGCACCGGTCAAGGCATGGCTCTACGCAGTTGAAAAGTCCATGCGTGAAGTCATGGCACGGTCGAACCTCTACAGCGTTCTGCCGAACCGTTACAGCGAAGAGGGCGTGTTCGGTACCGCCCCCATGATCGTGCTGCCAGATGATGACGATCTGTTGCGTTCATACCCGCTGGCGGTCGGCAGTTACATGCTGGCCAACAACAGCCGCAACCAGGTGGACACGCTCTATCGCGATTTGCGCATGACTGCCCGCCAGATGGAGCAGCAGTTCGGTACCAGCACATTGAGCCCGACCGTTAAAACGCTGCTCACCAGCAACCCCGAAGCGTGGGTTGATGTTGTTCATGCGATGGAGCCCAACGACCAACGCGAAACCGGCAAGCAGGACAATCAAAATATGCCGTTCCGCTCCGTCTACTGGGAGAAGAGCAGCGACAAAGACAGCGTGCTGCGCAAGTCCGGCTTCAAGACCTTCCGTTGTATGGCGCCGCGCTGGGACGTGTTGGGCGAGGATGTCTACGGTACTGGCCCTGGCTCGATGTGCATCGGGTCGACCAAGGCTGTGCAACTGATGGAGCGGCGCAAGGCCGAACTGTTGGAGAAGGGCGTGCGGCCACCGATGGGTGCGCCGGCCAGCCTGAAGAATCAGCGCGCATCGATCCTGCCCGGCAGCATTACCTATCTGAACGACGTGCAGCTAGGTGCCAAGTTTGAGCCGCTTTACATGGTCGAGCCTGCTTGGCTTGGCCAGTTGCGCGGTGAGATCCAGGCTGATAGCGAGATCATCGACACCGCGTTTTTCGTCGACTTGTTCCTGATGGTCAGCCAGATGGACAGCGTCCGGACGGCCTACGAGATCGCCACCCGCAAGGAAGAAAAGCTGCTGATGCTCGGGCCAACCCTTGAGCGCCAGACCGATGACCTGCTCGACCCACTGGTCGATGCGTACTTCAGCGCCATGCTTGAACAGTCGATCCCGCGCTGGTCCGGCCTGCTGCCGGGTGCGCCGTTGATCCCGCCACCACCGAAAGAGCTTTCCGGCCTCGATCTGCGAGTCGAGTTCACCAGCATTCTTGCCCAGGCACAGAAAGCCATCGGTGTATCCAGCATTGAGCGTGCTATCGGCTTCGCTGGTCAGGTGGCAACCACCACGCAAAGCATCGCGGCGCTTGACCTGCTCGACGCCGACGAGGCGCTGCGCCAGTACTTCGAACTGATCGGCACGCCGCCCACTCTGGTACGGGCTGAGGACGCTGTCGCTGCAATCCGCAAGCAGCGCGCCGAGGCACAACAGGCCGAGCAGATGCAGCAGCAGCTCGGTAGCGTCATCCAGGGTGCGCAGACGCTCAGCCAGACCGACACCAGTGGCGACAACGCACTCACTCAACTTGCCGGGGCCCTGTAATGGCTGATCTCGAAGACCTCGACGCACTGCGTGAGGAGGAAGAAAAGGACAAGGACGCCGCCCGCAAAAAGGAAATTGCCGACTTCCGCTGGTTGATGAGCGACCCGCGCGGCAGGCGCTTCATGTGGCGCCTGATGGGGCATTGCAAGGTGTTCCAACCCTCATTCAACCCCCACGGCGGGGTGATGAACTTCAACGAAGGCCAACGAAATGTTGGCCTTTTTCTTTTGGGTGAAACGAACGACCTGTGCCCGGCGATGTTTCCGGTCATGGCCGCAGAGAACGCCCCCAAGCCAGTAGAGGATGAATCCAATTGAATCGCCTGATGATGAAACTGATGGGCCACGTCCTGATGAACGAAGCCCCTGCTGACGGCGCGCCATCGGGCGCAGCCCCCGCAGCCCCAGCCGCTGCACCTGCGGCCGCTCCCGCAGCCGACCCTACCATCTTGACCCCACCGGCAGCGCCGGCAGCCACTGACCCTAAACCCGAAGGTGGCGACCCAGCAAAGCCAGGTGACCCCGCAAAACCTGAAGACGGAAAGCCCAAGGAAGAGGGCAAGGATCAGCCACAGGGCGCGCCTGAGGCTTACACCGACTTCACCCTGCCGGACGGCATGGAAATGGATGCCGATGTTCTCGGCGAGTTCACTGGCCTGGCCAAGGAACTGAACATTTCGCAGGAATCCGCGCAGAAGCTGATCGATCTGCAAACGAAGATCGCGACCCAGCAGGCCGAGCAATACCAGGCAGCCGTCACCAAGCAGGGAGAACAGTGGAAAGAAGCCGTGAAGAACGACCCAGAACTGGGCGGCGAGAACTACGACAAGAGCGTAGCGAGCGCCGTCAAGGTCATTCAGGCCTTCGGTGACGATGGACTGCGGGATCTGCTCAACAACTCCGGACTTGGCAACCACCCGGCCCTGTTCAAGTTCTGCCATCGCCTGAGCCAAGCCATCTCGGAAGACAAGTTTGTCATCCCTGGCAACCAGCAACAGGCCCCCAAAGAAATGAGCATCATCGACGCCTTCAAGTAAGGCCCTGAAACCACGTAGGAGATACAACCGATGGGCATCCTCACCGCAACCATGCCGACTCTGCTGGACAAATTCAGCCGGGAAGACAGCCAGAAAAAGATCATGAAGATCGTCGAGCTGATGGCAAAGCAGAACGACATCCTTATGGACGCCGAGTATCAGGAGTGCAACGACGGCTCCAAACACAAGACCACCATGCGTTCGGGTATCCCTGAGCCGACCTGGCGCCTGTTCAACAAGGGCATCCAACCAAGCAAATCGACCACCGTGCCTGTGCTGGACACCACCGGCATGATGGAGGACTACGGCCTGGTCGATAAGGCGCTGGCTGACCTGAGCGGCAACGCCGATGGTTTCCGTGTTTCCGAGAACATCGCCAAGCTGCAAGGCTTCAACAACAAGGCCGCGCGCTACATGTTCTATGGCAACACCGGCAGCGAGCCTGAAGCGTTTCTGGGCCTGTCGCCACGCTACAACGACAAGTCGGCCGAGTCCGGTGCCAACATCGTCGATGCAGGCGGTACCGGCTCGACCAACGCCTCGCTGTGGTTCGTCACCTGGGGCGAAATGACCACGCACCTGCTGTACCCAAAAGGCAGTGTGGCCGGTTTCCAGCACCGCAACCTGGGCGAAGACACCGTCAAGGATGCCAACGGTGGCGAGTACCAGGCGTACCGCGACCACTTCAAGTGGGACATTGGCATGTCGGTCCGCGATTGGCGCGCCAACTCCCGCATCGCCAACATCGATGTAACCGCCTTGACTGCCGACGGTGCGACCGGCTCCAAGTTGATCGAACTGATGATCAAGGCCTACTACCTGTTGGAAAACCCAATGCAGGGCGAAGGCCGCACGGTCATTTACGCGAACCGTACCCTGCAAACCTTCCTGCACTTGCAGGCAATGAACTCCAAGAACGTGAACCTGACTATCGGCGAATACGCCGGTAAGAAGATCCCTGAGTTCCTGGGCATCCCAATCAAGCGTGTCGACGCGCTGCTCAACACCGAAGCCCGCGTTCTCTAACGAGTTCGCGGTTTTCCCTTCTCACGGAGACACCATCATGCTTTTTGACGCAAAGCTGCTTATGTCGAGCGCTCAGGCAATCACTGCCTCGGCGGTATCGACCGACACCATTGATCGTGGTGACACCAAGGACGTTGGCCGCGCTGCCGACATCCCCATCCTTGTTCAGGTGGTCGAGGCCTTCAACACCCTGACCAGCCTGACGGTTGAACTGCAGACCGATGACAACTCGGCGTTCAGTACGCCGCGTTCGCTGTTCTCGGTTGTTGTTCCACTCGCCGACCTGAAGCTGGGTTACCAGATTCCGGTCATCACCTTGCCGCAGAAAACCGAACGTTTCCTGCGCCTTAACTACACCGTGACCGGTACCGTGCCGACCCTGGGCAAGGTAACTGCCGGCGTGGTTGCTGGAGTGCAAACCAATGCCTAAGCGCTATGAAGTGATCGAGCGATCGTTCATCAACGGTCGGCTTTATGAGCCGGGGGAAACAGTCGTTCTGGAGATCGACAGCCCGGGCTCCAACCTTAAGTTGGCCGGCAGCAAGGCAGCCCAACCCAAGGACGACGACCAGCAGGACGCAGCGTTCGTCGCTGCACGCGGCGCCGCCGGCAAGTTCGTCGTCAAGGACGCGGAGGGCGTTACGGTCGGCATTTTCGTGGGCAACAAGGCAGAGGCGGAAGCGGAAGCCGCTCGCCTGAATGCTGGTGGCGTGCCACTACTCAAGGACGACGACCAGCAGGACGGTGGCAACACTGGTGACGGCAACGGACTACCAGACGCCTGATCCACAGCAGCAACCCATAAGGGCCCTTCGGGGCCCTTTCTCATTTCTGAGGTTCCCGAATGTCTAGCGATATCGAGATCTGCAACGTCGCGCTTTCGCGGGTGGCGGTGACCAAGTCGATTGTTTCGTTCACAGAGCGAAGCAAGGAGGCCGAGCAGTGCCGCGTGTTTTACACGTCGCTGCGTGACCTGGTGTTGCAGGCGTTCCCTTGGCCCTTCGCGGAATCGATAGTTGCCCTTGCCGACCTGGGCAGCCCTGTAAATGGCTGGGCCTATCGGTACCGGTACCCGGCCAGTTGCCTGAAGGTGCGCGACATCGTGCAACCAGGTTGGCGCCGGGCGCTGACCAGTGACCAGCAGATTCCCTTCCAGATCGGCTACGACGCTGGTGGCCGGGTGATTCACACCGACCAGCCCGAAGCGTCCTGCCGCTTCACCTTCAGGGTCGAAGACTCAACGTTCTTTGACCCGCAATTCGCCGACGTGCTGGCCTGGCGCATGGCTATGGATCTGGCATTGCCGCTCAGCTCCAAGCCTGAACTTCAGCAGTTCGCTGCCCAGCAATACCAGATGGCCCTGACCATCGCTGAGGGCTCAGCCTTCGAAGAGGGCCAGGATGACCCAGAGCCCGAATCTGAATTCGTGTCGGTGCGCTCATGAGCAGCGTATTGCAGCCGACCTTTGCCGCCGGCGAACTGTCCCCGTCGGCCAGCGCCCGCACAGACATTGCCCGTTATTACACAGGGCTCAAGCTGTGCCGCAACTTCATGGTCATGCCATACGGCGGTATTCGTAACCGCCCTGGTACCAAGCTTGTTTGCGAGGTCGCCGACTCGACAAAGTTGAATCGCCTGTTGCCGTTCCAGTTCAACGACGAACAGACCTACATTCTGCAATTCACCGACCTGCAAATGCGGGTGATCAAGGACGGCGGGCAGGTCCTGAACAGCGGCGGCCCGTCAGTAGGGCTGCCGTTTCAGCTTGCTATGCCCTACGGCCAGTTCGATCTGGCGCAGCTGAATTACACCCAGTCGGCTGACGTGATGACTTTTGCCCATCCGTCCTACAAGCCTCGAGAGCTGAGCCGGCTTGCGCATGACAACTGGACCACGGCGGAAATCAACCTGGCCCCGCGTATCGCCGCGCCTGCCACCGCATCGGCTACAGGCGCTGCCGGATCAGGTGCCACCCAAACGTGGCGCTACCAGATCACCGCTGTGCTGGACGACGGCAACACGCTGGACGAGTCACTGCCGGTCACCACCAACTCCATCACCATCTACGCGGACACGGCGCAGGGCGCGATTACGTGGGCGGCGGTACCGGGCGCCACCTACTACATCCTGTACAAGGACAACGCCGGCGCGGGGATTTACGGTTTCATCGGTCGTGCCACCACCACCGCTTTCACCGACCAAAACATCACCGCCGTGAAGACCGACACGCCACCGAACGGCAGTGATCCGTTTGTGGGGGCTGGCAATTACCCTGGCGCGGTTGGCTATTACCAGCAGCGACTGGCATTCGCCGGCAGCAACCTGAACCCCCAAACCGTTTGGATGAGCAAAACCGGCCTGTTCAAGAACTTTGGCTACTCGATCCCCAACAAGGACGACGACGCGATCACCTTCACCATTGCCAGCAAGCAGGTGAACCGGATGCGCCACCTGGTGGGGCTGGATAGTCTTCTTGGCCTGACCTCGGGCGGTGAGTGGACGTTTTCGGGTGGCGACACCGGCCTGACCGCGAAAACCATCCAGGCCAAGCAAAAGGGCTATGACGGCTCGGCGCTGGTACCGCCAATCGTGGTGGGCAACAACGCCGTGTATCTGCAAGCGCGCGGCAGTCGTGTGTCTTCGTTCGGTTACTCGCTGGAGGCTGACGGATTCGTCGCCGGCGACCTGACCTTGTTCAGTGCGCACCTGTTCCGTGGCTATACGCTGACCGATGTGGCGTATCAGAAAATCCCTGACTCGATCGTCTGGTACGTGCGCAACGACGGCAAGCTGTTGGGACTGACCTACTTGCCAGAGCAGCAGCTTGTCGGCTGGCACTGGCACGACACAGACGGGTTTGTCGAATCCATCGCGTGCATCCCCGAGGGCCAGGAAGACGCGCTGTACATGGTGGTCCGGCGCACGATCAATGGCGTCCAGAAGCGCTACGTCGAGCGCATGGCCAGCCGCCAGATCCTGTCGATTGAGGATGCGTTCTTTGTGGATTGCGGCCTGACCTATGACGGCCGCGCCACGGACCCGAACAAAACTATGACCCTGTCCGGCGGTACCACCTGGAGCTATCCAGAAGTGGTAACGATGACCGCCGTGGGGCATGCGCCGTTCCTGCCTGGCAGTGTCGGCAATCACTATTCGTTGAAACGAACGATCACCGACGACAACGACGAGACGACGGTTGAGACAGTGCGGGTTGAGGTGGTTGGCTACACCAGCTCGACGGTGGTGACGGTCAAGCTACTGATCATCTGCCCGGTGGCCCTGCGCGGCGTTGTGGTCACGGCGTGGGCCAGACAGGCCAAGACGATATCCGGGCTGGCACACCTGGAAGGGAAAACCGTTTCCATCCTGGCCGACGGTAGCGTGCACCCGCAGCGAGTTGTCACGAGCGGGTCTGTCGTCCTGCAGGAGTTCGCCGCCGTTGCGCACGTCGGTCTGCCCTACGATTCCGACGCGGAAACGCTCGACCTTGAGCTCAAGAACGCCAATGAGACGGTTCTCGACAAGAAGATCGCGGTTACGTCACTAACCGTGATGGTGGAAGAGTCGCGCGGGATCTTCGCCGGCAAGGACAAAAACTCGCTGTACGAAGCGAAAACCGAACGGGATACCTACGAGCAACCGCTCGACCCGCTGACCGGCCAGACGGAAATTATTATCTCCAACGACTGGCAGGGCAAAGGTCGGGTGTTCATCCGCCAATCCGACCCGTTGCCGTTGACCGTGCTGGCAGTCATTCCAGAGGTGACCATCGGTGGCCGCTGAAGTGTTGCCGGTAACGGTTGAAGACGTGGCCGGCATCCTGCCCATCGTGCGCCAGGCCGATATCGACGAGATCACCGAGGCCCTCGGCATTCCTATGGAACGGGCGTTGATTGACGCGATCACCGGCAGCCTCAACGCCAAAAAGATCGTCGTTGATGGC
Organism: Pseudomonas sp. GL-R-26; assembly: GCF_019947365.1. Taxonomy (NCBI): domain Bacteria; kingdom Pseudomonadati; phylum Pseudomonadota; class Gammaproteobacteria; order Pseudomonadales; family Pseudomonadaceae; genus Pseudomonas; species Pseudomonas sp. GL-R-26. The sequence continues at coordinate 135,585 of NZ_JAGYGI010000015.1, forward strand.
CAGGTCGTAGCGGTATTCGGCGATGCGGTCCATAGCATTCTTGGGTCGGTCGGCGTGCCCTGGCTGATCAGCACCGTCCACGTCGAGCGCCACGCCCGTGCCTTCCTCAAGGTCTGCAAGCCTGAGGTGCAAGGCATGCTGACCCGCCACCATCACCTGATGAATTACGTCGATGCCCGCAACACGTCAGCCATGCGCTGGCTGAAGTGGCTCGGCTTCACCTTCGGCCCGGCCGCTCCGTACGGCGCCCGGCGCTTCCCGTTTCATCCCTTCACATTGAACAGAGAGATTTAATTATGTGCTGGATGGCATTGATCCCGGCCGCCATCGCCGTTGCTGGTGGTGTGATGGGGGCCCAAAACGCCAAGCAGGAAGGCGCTTTCAACGCGAGCATGCTCAAAGGCAACGCGGCGTTCAAGGAGCAGGCAGCCCAAGAAACGATCAACGCCGGCGACACCTCGGCGGACTGGCAGCGAGTACGCACCGGGCAGGCCATTGGCACCCAGCGCACTGCCCAAGCGGCCAACGGTATAGACGTGAACAGCGGGAGCGCGTCCCAGCTGCAAGACGATACGGCGATGCTCGGCGAGCTGGACGCCCTGACGATCCAGAACAACGCGGCGCGCGAGGCCTATGGCTATCGGGTCCAGGCGCAGCAAGACCGCAAGAACGCCGCCCAGGTAAAAATCAATGCGGGCAACAAGGCCACCGGCTCCATTCTCGGCGGCATTGGCGGCGCTTTCGGTTCATTCGCAGGGGGTCGATAAATGCCACGGGTACCGACATACGATACGGCTCAGGTCCAGCAGCAACCGACGCGGGCGATTGAGCTTCGAGGCGTTGCGCCTGATAGCTCGGCCATCACAGAAGGCCTGCAATCCTTCCAGCGTGGCGCCCAGATCCTGGCCAACCAGGAGCGGGAAAAGGCCGACACCGCTTTGCTGATGGACGCTGACAACCGGCTGACCAAGTGGCAACAAAAGACGATGTACGACGAAAACGGCGGCGTGTTCACCCGCAAGGGCAAGAACGCGCTCGACGTTACCAACCAGACCTTGGAGCAGTTCGAGCGGGCCCAGGGCGAAATCGCCAAGTCCCTGACCAATGACCAGCAAAAGGCGCGCTACGCCCAGATCGTAGCCAGCCGCCGCAACGCGCTATCCAACGACCTGAACCGGTACGAATACGGCGAGCGCCAAAACTATTACGGCGAGGTCGAAAAGGGCCAGCTCGAAACATCAATGCAGGGCGCGGCGCTGGACTATCAGGATCCTGCCAAGGTCGACGGGTACCGACAGAAGATCGACGCAGTGCTGACCAGTCGCGCCCAGCGCCTCGGATTGTCGCCGGAGGCTGCCCAGGCCGAGCGCCTGAAGACCAACAGCGGCATGTCCACGGCTGTCATTCAGCGGATGCTGGTCGACTCCCCGCAAAAGGCGAAAGGCTATTTCGAGTCCTTCAAGGACACGATGACCGCTGAGGACCAGATCAGGGCCAGCAGTGGCATCGATCAGGGGTTCCGCCGCCTGGAAGCGGAGGCCCGTCAGCGCCAAGTCGAAGCCCGCCAGTTGCAGGCTATCAACCGCATGGAGCTGAGCAGCCGCGTGCAGGACGCCAGCGCCGCCTATTCGCAGGGCCTCGACTTCGAAAATCCGCCGAGCCTGGCTGATTTCAAAGCCGCATACGGCGACAAGGCAAATGATCAATATGAGTCGTTCGCCAAAGTTCAAGCCATCGCGCCGGCTATCCGTGAATTCGCCACGGCTGACCCACAGGAACGCCAAGCAATTTTGGAGAAGTTTCAACCGGGCAAAGGTGGTGTGGCCGGGGAGGGTTTCAAGGAAGACTCCCAGCTGTACCAGCACTTGACCAGCGTTGGCGTTGGGCTGATCAAACAGCAACAGACCGATCCTGCCGCCTATGTCACCAAGTACAGTCCGACCGTGCAGCGTGCCTTTACAGCGGCTCAGGAACAGGGAACGCCTGAGGCTTATCAGGCGTATGCCAATGCCACCATGGCAGAACAACAACGGCTCGGCGTGGCCCAACCCAAGCTTTTGCCGGATGCAGCGGCCAATCAATTCGCTGCGCAGTTCAATCAGCAGTTAGACGGTGGTGAGAACGCGGCCACGCTGATCGAGCAGCAGGCTCAGTTGTGGGGGCCGAGCTTCCCGGCCGTGCTGCAACAGGTAGGCAACAAGCTCCCAGCTGAAGCCCAGGTGATTGCCACCGGCCTGCCGAAGGACATTGCTGAACGGATGGCATCCGTGGCGCCCCTCAAGGACAAGGAACTCAGTGCAGGCTTGCAAAAGGGCCAGCAGGACGAGATCGGGCAGGCCGTGCAACAAGCAATGCAGCCATTCGCCGAATCCTTGCAGGGGCAGGCGGGCGGGATCAGCACGTTCAGCACCATGTACAAGGCGGCAACCCGCACAGCAACGTCCTATGTCCTTCAGGGTGAAAGCCCAAAGGACGCGGCGCAGAAGGTTGTCGACGGCATGCTCAACGACAAGTACGACTTCTTCGGCACCTACCGTGTGCCAAAAACACTGGATACCAACGCTGTCAGCCGCGGTGCCGAAAAAGCCCTGCGCACAATCCAACCTGCCGACCTGATGCCTCTGCCTGGATTCAAGGGCGTGACCGACGAGCAGAACGCCACCCAACTGCATGACGCATTGCAGGCCGGTGGCCAGTGGGTGCCGACCAATGATGAAAGCGGGCTGGCGCTGACGTTGAACGGGTACCGGGTTCGCGGCAAGGATGGCGCGCCCATCGTCCGCAGCTGGGCCGACCTCCAACAACAGGGCTTGCAGGCGCCCAATCAATACCGTGTCGCACCAATGGGATTGATGCCATGACCATTTTTGCAGGTGACGCACCGGTTCTTAATCGGCGCACGATGCTGGATATTCCCGCCCAGTCCGGTGAAGTGTTCGACGCGTCGTTCGGCTCGGCGCTTTCGACCAACCCTTCAAACTCGATAATCCGCAGTGAAGAGCTCAACCAGGCACAGGAAGGCCTGCGCCTCACCGGTGACACGGAATCCATTCTGGTACCGCCACGCAATGAGCCAGATACCCCAATGCTTCAAGCCCAAGCCGCGCGGGACCGCGTGGCTGGCATGGGGCTCGACATCAAGATCCCAGACCAGGGCATTCGCCAAGGCGCGCTGGATATCCTTGTCGATCGGCACCGGGAACAGGCCGCCCGCCAGCAGGTGCTGGCCCGGGCAAACGGTGGGTCGATGGGCACTCAGATTGCCGCCGGCCTGGCTGCCTCGTTGCTGGACCCACTCAACATTGCCTCGGCGTTCGTGCCAGTGGTGGGCGAAGCGCGCTACGCCTCGATGCTGGGGCGTGCCGCCGGGCCATTGGGCCGTGCTGGCGTGCGTGCCGGTGTCGGTGCGGTAGAGGGCGCAGTCGGTGCCGCGCTCATTGAGCCGCTGCCGCTACTCGCCGCCGGTCTTGACCAGACCGAATACGGCCTTTCCGACTCTCTGGCCAACATCGCGTTGGGTGGGATCCTTGGCGGTGGGCTGCACTCCATTGGTGGCGCCGCATCGGATGCACTGCGCCGGCGGTTGGCTACGGATACCCCAGCGGTTGATCCTGCATTGAATGTTGCCGGCCGCCAGCCGCAATCGTTACGTGCGACGGACTTCGAAAGGATGTTCGACCAAGATCCTGACGCAGCTCTGCGCGCCTCACTGGCTCGCCACCTTGAAGAGGATGGCGCCACGCTTTCCAGTAACGCACAGCGCCAGGCCGTCGATGAGATACGCGGGACGTTGACCGGGGAGCGAGTGGGCAACGTGGCCGATCTGAAGCTTGAAAGCTTGGGGTTGACCCAGCGAGATATGGCTTTGGACGCAACGTTCAGGGATCGGGCAAAGGATTTTCAGGGTCCGAGGGTCAGCCGTAAGCAGGCCGAGCGACAAGCCCGTGATGCCATTGCCACGGAACGCGAGCAGATTCGCACCCGTCAGGCAGAAATCAACACCGAGCTGGAGCGCAACCGGTCCGGTGAGTTTGATCGGCGTGACCTCGGATTGATTGAACGAGGGGAAGTGCCAGAGCGCTTGCGCCCACAGATCGAGGCCCGGGCCAAGCAGATCATGCAGGGCTACCAGCAGCGACCGCTCGGCGCAGCTGTACGCACTGCCCGGGAAACCGCCGAGGCTGCCGACTGGACCGTACGCGATAGCGCATTGCGCAGTGCCGTGGCTCAGGCAGTCAGTGGTCGCGATATCGACGTCAACGCGCTGTTTGACCTCGAAGCACCGGGCAAGTCCGCTGCCGCGTTGGAGTACGTGAAGCGCCAGCCAGCCCGCCGACTGGATCCGCAAGGCCAAGCCGAAAGCCTACGTATTGATGGTGAGCCCAAGGCTGACGCTGTGGACGAGCTCGATGCGGTGCAAAAGGCGCTCGACGATGACGAAGCCCTGGTCAATGAAATGCTCGAGCAACTGCCAGAGAACGACCGGGCAGCAGTACTTGCCGCCGGCCGTGAAGAGGCCGAAGCCGCAACCGCCCAGGCTGAACGGGCCGAGCGCTATTCGAATGCATACCGCGCGGCTGCCGTGTGCGACATAAGGAACGGACAATGACCCCTTGCATCGACGCTGTACGGGCCGCCGCTGGCGATCTTGAGGACCAGGAACTGGTTGAGATTTTCGAACTGTTGCGCGGGCGGACCAAGGAAATCATGGCCAGGGAAGGCGCGCTGAGCATGGAGCAGGCGACGTTGCGGGCGGCCGATGAACTCGGCAAGCAAGCCAAGCAGGCCGCATTGATCGAACGCAGGAACGCGCTGATCAACTTCCGCCGTCGTGGGGAGATTGTTGCCTTTGTGCGCAGCAACTTCGCCGACCGTCCAGACCTTGGCATTGAATCGCTGTTGGTCGGTACCAACCTTGCGCGTCAGGGTTCCCGGTTGTCTGTGGCTGCCGAACAGAAGTCGCTGGGGGATGCTTATATCGGTGGCCTGATCCATGACCTTGAAGCCAAGGACCTGACCGCCGTGCTGGCGAAGGGCAGCGCAGACGTCGATATCGCCGACGCTTTGTGGAAGATCGGCAACAACTTGGACACGTCGAAGCTGAACGACCAGGTGGTCGATATTGCCCGCATCATCCAGAAGTATCAGGAAGCGGCGCGCATCGATGCGAACCGGGCCGGTGCCAACATCGGCAAGTTGCCCGGCTACATTGCTCGCCAGAGCCACGACAGCGAGAAGATCGGTTCTGCAGGGTTTGATAAGTGGGCCGCCGACATCCTGCCTCGCCTGGATGCCAAGACGTTCGACAGTGTTGCTGATGAGAAAAAGTTTCTGCGGGGTGTGTACGACGGCCTAGTCACTGGCGATCACCTCAAGGCGCCGGGCGACACCAAGCCGAATGGATTTCGCGGGCCGGCCAACATCGCCAAGAAGATCAGCCAAGAACGGGTGCTGCACTTCAAGGACGGCGTGGCCTGGCACGAATACAACCAGCTCTATGGGACTGGCAACCTGCGCGAGGCCGTGCTGCGTGGGCTCGACCTGTCTGGCCAGAACACCGCGCTGATGCGCCGCCTCGGTACCAATCCAGAGGCGAACCTGAACACTGCGATGGACATCATCGCCAGCGACGTGCGCAAGTCCGGCGACTCGGCGGCGCTGACCAACTTCAACACCGCCCGGGAAACCATGCTGAAAAACCGGTTTGCTGAGGTGAGCGGCCAAACACGAATTCCCGGAAACGCGACACAGGCGCGGATCGCAGCGAACGTCAGGGCCTGGCAATCGCTCTCCAAGTTGGGCGGTGCGCTGCTGTCCAGCTTTACCGACCTGCCAGTAGCTGCCAGTGAAATGCGGTACCAGGGAAAGAACTTTTTAGGATCGTTGGGGGAAATGACCGCGGGACTGGCGAAGGGCCGGGGCAGCCTGGAACAGCGCGAGATTCTGTCGAGCTTTGGCGTTTATGCCGACTCGATGCGAGGGGAGATCATGCGGCGGTTCTCAGCCGATGATTCAGTGGGCGGGAAAATGAGCAGGGGGATGTCGCTGTTCTTCAAGCTCAACGGCCTGTCCTGGTGGACTGACGCCAACAAGGCCAGCGCCGGCTTGATGATGGCCCACAACCTGGCGCAGAACAAAGGCCGGGCATGGGGCACGATGGACGCAGGGTTTCGCCGCACCTTGTCGCTCTACGACATCGACGCCGGCAAGTGGGATCTGTTGCGCAGCATGGATACCAAGATGGCTGACGGCCGCGATTACCTGACCCCTGACGGTATCGGGGATATCCCTGCCGAGCGTATCGGGGATTACCTGGCATCACAGGGCCGCAAGGTTTCCGACTCAGCAATACGTGAAACCCGCGAAGGCCTTGACCGCAGCCTGCGCTCCTACGTGAACGACCGGGTCAGCTATGCCGTGCTGGAACCCGACGCCCGTACCCGATCGATCATGAACCAAGGCACTCGACCGGGCACGATGATGGGCGACCTCAATCGGTTCCTGACCCAGTTCAAGAGTTTCCCTGCTGCTTATATGCAGAAGACCCTGGGGCGTGAGCTGTACGGCCGTGGCTATGCGCCGACGCCGCTGGGCGAGGGATATCGCGGCAGCAAGGACTTAATCGCCGCACTGCGCAACGGAAACGGCGAAAAGCTCGGGCTCGCCCAGCTGCTGCTGTGGACAACTGCGTTTGGGTATCTATCGATGGCGTCCAAGGACATCGCCAAGGGGAGGGAGCCGCGCCCCGTGGACGATCCGAAAACGTGGGTCGCAGCGATGGTGCAGGGCGGTGGCTTCGGCATCTTCGGCGACTTCATGTTTGGCGAGGTCAGCCGCTTCGGCAACAAACCACTGGAAACGCTGGCCGGTCCCACGCTCGGTACCGCCGCCAGCGCGGTCGACCTCTGGAGCAAGGTTCGCTCCGGTGATGATGCAGCCGCTTCAGCCCTTCGACTGGCCCAGAACAACACGCCATTCCTCAACCTCTTCTACACCCGCATCGCCATGGATCACCTGTTTCTCTATTCCATTCAGGAGGCCATGAACCCCGGTTCACTGCGCCGAACAGAGCAACGTATTCAGAAAGAGAACGGCCAGCAGTTCCTGGTGCGCCCATCGCAGAGCTACTCCGACCCGCTAGGCATCGCCCGCTAATCAGCTCCACCCCCACCGAAGCCCGCCACTGAGCGGGCTTTTTTTCGTCCTGAGAAAAGGAGTCACTCAAGTGACCGTATCAACCTTAAACAGCATTGCCGAGTTTGATACAAACGGGGTTACGACCAACTTTCCGTTCTTCTTCAAGTTTTTGGTGAACGAAGATCTGGTCGTGACATATGTGAGCCCGCTGGGCGTTAGCACGCCGCTGATACTCGGCACGAACTACACGGTGAACGGAGCGGGTAGCGATGTAGGCGGGAGCATTGTCACGAGTGCGGCTCTGCCTGGCCCTGGCCAGTTGGTGGTCGCCCGGGTAATGGACGCTTTTCAGCAGACCTCCCTGCGCAACCAGGGCAAGTTCCTCGCTGAAACGCATGAAGATGTGTTCGATCGGCTGACGATGCTGATCCAGCAGAACAACTCGAACTTCTCTCGGGCGCTTTCCAGGCCCTTTGGGCGCGACTATTTCTATGGGGAAGGTCGCCGCATCACTGACGTTGCCGACCCGATCGATAACCAGGATGCAGCGAACCGCCAGTTTGTTGCGGCTTACGTGGCCAACATCCTTGCGACAGGTCAGGGCCCGATCAACAACGCGTTCAACGTTATCTACTCCGACGGCAATAGCGTAGGTCAGATCATCCGCGACAAGCTGGTCACGGTCGTAAACAGCATCGTCGCCCTGCGCGCAGTGCTGAAGACCCAGTACACCCACGTTTTCGTATCTGGCTATGAGCCAGGTACCGCTGGCGGCGGGATGTACGAATACGACTCTGCCGATACAACCTCGGCGGATAACGGCGGCACGATCATAGTCGCGGCCGATGGCGGCCGATGGAAACTGAAGTTTCAGAAGTTCGTCACCGTCGAGCAATTCGGGGTTCTGCCAATCGCTGGGCGCAACAACTTCACCCGCCTTCAAAACGCAGTCGCTGTTTGCGTGGCGGCGAAGATCGAGCTGTGCGGTGGCTCTGGTGTATTCGAATGCGGATCAACTTTGGACATGAGTTATCCGACTCTGGTTTTTCGGGGCAATGGATTCCGGAACACGGTGTTCAAGTTCACCGGCTCTGGCCGAGCCATGGATGCAATCGGCACGCGCCCGAATAATGGCATTTACTCGTTCGATCTTGATTTGTCTGACTTCACAATCGAAGGGAACCCGGCAACAACGGACCTTCTCCGCTGCCGCATTAACCATGCGCGCATTGTCCGAATCAATACGAGAGAGGCATCTACAACCGCAGGCTGTGGCTTCCGGTTTGGCGGTACGGTTGCTGGTCATTATGAACAGCTGACCATGTCGACCAACACCCAGTTGATGACCTCCCGCCCCGCTAACGGGATCATCATCGAGGCGGATCCTACGTTGAGTGGGGCGCGGGCAACCTGCAACACGCTGTTAAGCGTATGCATTGAGGGCGCCACGGGTGACGGGGTTGTTTTCAATGCTTGCGATCAGGCGCTTGTTTTGGGGGGCGCTTCGGAGAATTGCGGCGGCAACGGTCTTACCGAAACTGCAGGCTGCCAGATGAACAGCTACTTGGGTTTTGACTGTGAACATAATTTGGGATTCGCAGACATTTTCATTGCTGGTCAAGATTCGAATCTGACCAACTGCGGTTCGACCAGGTACACCTACATCGATAACAGTGCTCGCAATATCAAGATGACTGGTGGGTGGTATGACAAGGTGGAGGTGGGAGTCGGCGCTGTAGGCGTTGAAATCGCAGGGATCAAAACAAGATTCTTTGGTGGGCCGGTGGGACTCGTAACAAATAACAACCCGTTTTTGTCAACCAATAAGATTTTTGATGCTACAGCGAATACATACGTTGCTTATGGCAAGCCAGCGACAGGGGTTGCTTTAACTGCGTCGCCAATGACATATACAAACACCAACATCACTGAAGATACAATTTTAATTGTCGGTGGCACCGTGACACAGATCGCTTACATTCGTTTAGGGATTCCTTACCTACTAAATCCGGCTAGTGGCTGCATCCGCCTTCAGCCGGGTGACGGCATAACGATTAACTACACAGGTTCGCCTGTCATAACGCGCATCCCCGGTGGATCAAACAATCAGTAAAAGAAAGCCCCGCAATCGCGGGGCTGTTCTTCACTTTATGGATGACTCAAGCCATGTCCGTTACTGCCACTTTGGCAGTGGCTTTGCGGGTTACTAGCCTTTTACCAATACGCTTCCCGGCATTGTGCGTCGGCATTTCTATCACTACATGCATTGCCCACGCGATTGCCGTACTGAGTGCAACCTGAATTGCAAGTGCCAAGAAGGGTTCAATACCACAGCTGATCATGTAAGCCATGCCGGTGTACCCTAAAGCCGCATGACTGGCATAAAGCGGGTAGCTGATCTTGGAAAAGAATTGAATGATCGGACCACCGCTCCACTCTCTTGCGAAGAAATACAAGAACGCGAAAACCGCCAATGTGGATATATAGGACACTGGGACTTGCGCGTAAAGAGCTTGTGTTTTTGCGACGTAAACGAAAGCCACAGCCATGGCCACGATGGCAGCGATCAGTGTTTTTGTGTCGATAAGCTTTCTAAGATGATAGTTGAAAACTATACCCATGCTCATATAGAGAAGGTATGGCAGTGTCCAGAGAAAGTTTGCAGCTGTTATGGTTGGATCATTAGTAATATCAAAGTTTGAGCAAAGTGGTGCAAGGACAATGGCCGCAATGCAGATTAACGTGATCGGGTATAGCCGGCCCTTGCCTATGTCGCTCCAAAACAGAAGCACAAACAGATAGAATTTTGCTTCAATCTCCAATGTCCATACAATTCCGTCGATGTGGGATTGGCCGAGCCAATCCCTGAACAATGTCATGTTTGACAGAATTTGTGTGATTGGGATATCGAATTCTGCTGAGTTTACATAGCTGTTAAACCAAAGAGCAGAAACAGAGATCATCAGACCAAGCATGTAGGTCGGCCATATACGCAGCACTCGGCCGATCACGAACGCCGTACGACCACGCTGAAAGTTGCCGAGGCTTGCGGCTGCGTTTGGAATGACAAGGCCACTAACTAGAAAGAAAAATGCAACGGCAATTTGCCCAATGTTTAATTGGTTCATTGGGAATGGACTGAGAATGGCCATTGCCCACGGGAAAGGATAAAAGTCCAGGCTCGGGAAAGCTGAAAATTTCCCTTTCAAAGCGTTGAAGACGAAGACGTAGTGACCAAATAAAACAAGCAGAACGGCAATGCCGCGTAGAGAGTTCGCAAATTCGATTTTCTGCGTTGGATTTATTGTTTTCATTTTAGCTGTCCATTCATTTCGGCGCTGATCGCCATGTCTCCATAGGAGCGCCAATCTATATCCCATGCCTGAGGGGATGTAGTCACCGTGGTGCGCAGACAGTCAACGCCTGGCCGATAATTCGGATGGGTTAGGTGTGGCGCGCTGGCCGCTGAGGCCTTATCGGCGAGGGACGTCATGTGTCTGGAGCTCCATATGTCAATTCGCCTTGTTGAAGGCGCGGGTATCCTACGCGGTACAAAGCCGATACAGAAGGTTTTTGGGGATGAACGGGTTGACGCCGGCTTCTGCTTTATAGGGGGAGGATGTGATTTACTATCGGCGGAATAGGGTGATTGACGATCACCCAGCGGTGTATAAAAAGTACATTAAAAAGTACATCTGTTAGCCGTTGTTGGGTTAATGCCCAATGAATACTGGCATTTTATCCTTAATGCGGTTCCTGTCTCGGGCACCATATCCCCCTCGGTCATTTCACCTTTCTGCTCAGGTCCTCGACGGTACGCTTGAGGTTCTCGCCGTCATCAAAACATCGTGTGCACAACTTTTTGCGGGGAGATGCAAAGAGACGTGTAAATCCTCAGCCAAACGTCCTATATTCGGAGCCTGCCTGAGCACCGCCCAGCAGTTTTCAGATGATCCAGAATGGTTCTGAAGGCCAGATAAACCGGGCCTGATCCGGTTTTTGTGTCAGAGAGATCCTTGAAGATCCAGATCCATCTTCCATTCCCAGATCAGCGAGAACGCCATGACCGTTAAAGAGATGACCCAGGAAGCCCGACACGAAGAAGCGCTGAAGAAGTACGTGCTGGATAACCACGAACTGATGGACGAGATCAAGGACTTGAGTCCCGATGATCAGAAAGACCAGATTCAATGGGCTTTCGAGGACGAGGCCGAAGCCCAGGGCTTGCAGCCGTGGGAATTGAGCCTCAAATACACGTCGACACCGGAAGAGTACGAAGCAGAACGCCTGAAGCTGCATAAAGAAGCTGCCGAGGTGTTGGGCGTCGAGTGGGAAGAGTACTGCGAGATGAACAATCTGGTGGTTTGAGAGCAGATTCAAGCTTCAAGCGGCAAGCTACAAGTCAAAGCAGATCCGCTTGAAGCTTGCAGCTTGCCACTTGTAACTGCACCTCAGAGACTCAAACGCATCGACAGATCGACCGCCTTCACATCCTTGGTCATCGCACCGATCGAAATGTAATCCACCCCGGTCTGTGCAATCGGCAGCAACGTGCTTTCGTTGATCCCGCCGCTGGCCTCCAGCTTGGCCTTGCCGGCGTTCAAGCGCACGGCTTCGCGCATGTCGTCCAGGCTCAGTTCATCGAGCATGATGATGTCGGCACCGGCCGCCAGCGCTTCTTTCAATTCATCCAGGCTTTCCACTTCAACCTCGACCGGTTTGCCCGGGGCGATCTTGTGGGCGGCGGCGATGGCCTGCGCGATGCCGCCGCTGGCGGCGATGTGGTTTTCCTTGATCAGGAAGGCGTCATACAGGCCGATGCGGTGGTTATGGCAACTGCCGCAGGTTACGGCGTACTTTTGCGCCAGGCGCAGCCCCGGAATTGTTTTGCGGGTGTCCAGCAGCTTGACCTGAGTCTCGGCCACGAAGTCCGCCAGGTATTGCGCACGGGTCGCCACGCCGGAGAGCAGTTGCAGGAAGTTCAGGGCGCTGCGTTCGCCGGTCAGCAGCGAGCGCGCCGGGCCTTCGAGGTGGAACAGCACCTGATTGGGCGTCACCCGTTCACCGTCGGCAACCTGCCAGTGCACCGCCACCCGTGGGTCCAGTTGCCGAAACACGTTATCCACCCAGGCGGTGCCGCTGATGACGGCCGCATCGCGGGTAATGATGGTGGCTTTGGCCAGGCGCTCGGCCGGGATCAACTGCGCGGTGATGTCGCCGCTGCCGATGTCTTCACGCAACGCACGGCGCACGTTGGCTTCGATTTCGGCGGTCAGATCGGCGAGACGTAGGTTCGGCATAACGGACTCCACAAACAAAGTGGCTCGATTATAGGGCCATGGCACGGACCAACCCAAGGCATCAGAGCGTTACGTTGGCACCGGCACCTACATTTGGTCGAATCCCTGCCGTTGTCGCGTTGGTCATCGTTGCCGAGCAAACACCTGTTTGAGGGCAGATGCAGAGTCTTCTGGCACAAAGGGGAGTTTTTACAAGATAATCCGCCTTGTATTTGACGTCATGAGTTTGACGAGTCGAAGCATCACCGTTCCAGGGAGGCCGAATGCACAACGACGGGAATGTAGTGCCTTTGCACAAGGCAACTACCGACCAGGTGGCTCACTCGCCACTCGCCCGACTGCCGGCGATTCTTCTCCAGGTTCGCGACAAGGCCGCGCAACAACTGCGGCACGGATTGCAGGCACTGTTCGACAACGCCGACGACACCCTCTTCGAAATGGCCGACCGCGCCCGCTGTGGCGTCGAGCAAAACATCTTCTTTCAAGCGATGCGCGATTTGCGCCTCAAGCGCAAAAGCATCGAGCGGGTTTTTCTCGAACAGTTTTTCGCCGCGTTTATCCGTCTCGGCCAATACGAAAGCGCGCTTGCGGCCTTGCCCCAGGCCCTGGCGGCCGATACCTCGACGGTGCAACCCGATGTAGAGCTCGAGCGCACGGTCGCGGTGCAAGCGATGGTCAGCCGGGTGCTGGACCGCGACGGTTTCGCCCTGGACCAACTGACGGCCCGGCTCTGCGCCTTGTTGGGCAAGGCGCCGGGCGATCTGCACAATCCCCTGGGCCCAGCGATGCTCTGCGAGTACTTTTTGCAAGCCGCACGCCAGCTGGGGCTGGAGATCAAGGTCAAGCTGATCATCCTCACGTTGTTCGAACGTTATGTCCTCAGCGAGACCGATCAGCTTTACGCAGAAGCCAATCAGCTGCTGCTCGCCACCGGTGTGTTGCCCGACCTGAAACCGGCGCCGGTGTGTCGTACTACCGACCGACCTGACATCAGCGTTCAGGATGGACCGACCGATGAGGGCCCCGATCCGGTCTGCTTGCCGATCGATGAAAGTGTCCAGGAGGCTTTCGCCGCGTTGCAGGTCCTGCTGCTCAACGTTCGCGGCAGCCTGTCGCCTGTGCTGGAAGTCAGTGCCACGGCACAGCCGATTTCCACGCGCGATCTGTTGCGCCTGCTTTCGCACTTGCAGCAATACGTGCCGGCACCGGCGGCCGTCGATGATTTTGATCTGCACAACCAGCTCGAACAGTTACTGACCCGGGTCAGTGTCAAAAGCGGCAGGTCACGGGTTTTCGGGGAGGCCGATGAGGATGTGATCAACCTGGTCGCCATGCTTTTCGAATGCATGCTCGATGATCGCAACCTGCCGGATTCCCTCAAGGTACTGATCGGCCGATTGCAGATTCCACTGGTCAAGGTGGCGGTGCTCGACAAGAGTTTCTTCAGCCGCAGCAGTCATCCGGCACGGCGTCTGCTCAACGAAATCGCCAACGCAGCCATGGGGTGGGGCGTCAGTGACGATCATGAGCGTGACAACCTTTACGTGCGCATCGACCAGGTCGTACAGCGTCTGTTGAATGACTTTGTCGATGATCCGGCGATATTTTCCGAACTGCTGGCTGACTTTCTCGCGTTTACCCAGGATGAGCGCCGTCGCAGCGAGTGGCTTGTGCAGTGCGTTCGCGACGCCGAGCACGGGCGGGCCAATTCGCCTGGGAAGGCGTCGATGATGGTCGAGGTGCAGGAGCCTGTCGATCAAATGCATCCAGGCTGCTGGGTGGAGTTTCAGGAAGACCCGGAAAATACCCTTCGCTGCAAACTGGTGGCTGTCATTGAAACCACCGGCAAATACATCTTCGTCAACCGCACTGGCATGAAAGTGCTCGAGCGCAGCCGCACCGACCTGGCCCAGGAGCTGCGCAACGGCGTGGCGCGAGTGCTTGACGACACCTTGTTGTTCGAGCGGGCACTGGAGTCGGTGATCGGCAACCTCAAGCGACTCAAACGCGGCAAGTGATCGCGCCCCGGGGGATTATCGCGGCATACTGTGCCAACACAGTCGACGTTGAAGGAATCGGTATGCAGTTGGACCTCGCGAGCGGTTGGATTCAGGGAGTGCATCACTGCCCTTCACCCAACTTCAATGCGCGCCCCACAGGCGAAGTTTCCCTGCTGGTGATCCACAACATCAGCCTGCCGCCGGCGCAGTTCGCCACCGGCAAGGTGCAGGAATTTTTCCAGAATCGTCTGGATGTCACCGAACACCCCTATTTTGAAGGGATCGCGGATTTGCGGGTGTCGGCGCACTTTCTGATCGAGCGTGATGGTACCGTCACCCAGTTTGTTTCGTGCCTTGAGCGTGCGTGGCATGCGGGGGTCTCGAGCTTCGAGGGACGGGAAACCTGTAACGATTTTTCCGTGGGCATCGAACTCGAAGGCACGGATGATCTGCCGTTCACCGACGCGCAATACAGCGCGTTGACAGCCCTGACCCGCCAGTTGCAACAGGCGTTCACGGCAATCACGACGGAGCGCATCTGCGGGCACAGTGACATTGCACCGGGGCGCAAAACCGATCCAGGGCCGACGTTCGACTGGGCACGCTATCGTGCCGCCTTGGCACAAGAGGAAGGACGATGAGTTTTCTGGTGTTGCTGTTGGCGGTGTGGATCGAGAAGTTCTCGGCCTTGCGCCATCGGGTTCAGCGTGACAATGGCTGGACACACGAGCTGAACAAACTTGAAGCCAGCCCGCGACTTTCGAACCGACCATGGCTGGTGCTGGCGGCACTGGTCTTGTTGCCGGTGGCGTTGCTGGCTTTGCTGCTGGTCGTCATCGAGCCGGTGGCCTACGGGTTGCTGGCGTTGCCGATCCATTTGCTGGTGGTTATCTACAGCCTGGGGCGCGGTGATCTGCTGGGCGATCTCGGGCCGTTCCGCGATGCCTGGCGTCGGGAGGACCTGCAAGCGGCGGCCCATGTCGCCAAGCGCGACCTGGATATCTGTGCAGACAATGGCGAGCAGCTACTGGAGCAGGTCGAAGGGCATTTGCTGTGGGAGGCCTACCAGAGCTTTTTCGCGGTGATTTTCTGGTACTTCCTGTTGGGACCGGTCGCGGCGCTGAGTTATCGGCTGCTGGCGCTGGCCGAAGAACACGGGAAAAACCCTGCAGTGGTCGAGCGCGCCGGGCAACTGCGTCACGCCTTTGACTGGTTGCCGGTGCGTCTGCTGGCGGCGAGCCTGGCGTTGGTCGGCAATTTTGTCGCGGTCAGTCGGGTCATGCTGCATGAGCTGCTGAACTGGAACATCAGCGCCGCGCAATTGATCGTGAAAGTCGGGCTGGTGGCCGGTGAAATTCCGGCACCGGTGACCGGTGCGGAAGGTATCAACAATCTGGACCGCATTTGGGCGCTGCTGCTGCGTGCGGCGGTGCTCTGGTATGCTGGGTTTGCATTGTGGACGGTCCTGCATTAGTCCAGCAGTCAATGCCCCCTCGCCACTGGGCGATCACTAGTCCGAAGTGCTTCGCCCTGTCGTTAACCTTAAGTTACAAAACCTCCTGCCGATTTAAGTTATACAGAGATAGCGCCGAATAGTGGCTATCTGCTGTCTGTCTGCGCCTGCCAATAAAAAAAATAAGAAATTGAAGGGAGACATCCAGTGAAGAGCTTGCTCTATCCCGCTGTCGCACTGATGAACCGCCTGAGCTTCGGCATGAAGTTCAGCCTGATCAGCGTACTGTTCCTGGTGCCGATGCTGGTGACCAACTTCTATCTGGTGCGTGACTCCTATCGCGAATTCCAGGGCACGCGCATCGAACTGCAAAGTCTCGACCTGTTGGGCAACAGCCTGGCGTTGCGGCGCGATCTGGAAACCCTGAACAACCTGGTGCAGATCAATGTCAGCCTCGGCCAATCCGGCAAGGCCGGCAATGTCGAATCGAAAATCAGCGCCCTTGAGCAGAATATTTTGACTCGCCTGCAAGGGCTGACGGCGATGACCGGCGACCCGGAGCAGGTCGCGGTGTTTGATGGCAAACGCGATGAAATGATCGCCGCGTTCAAGGCCCAGCAAACGGAAAACTCCCTGCAAAGCAAAAGTGCCTTGATCGGCAAGCTGGTGGGCAGCGCGCAGATTTTCAGCCAGCTCATCACCAGCCAGTCCGGCCTCAGTCGCGACAACCAGAGCGACATGCGCCAGTTGAGCGAACTCGTCACCCTCGTCACGCCACGGGTCACCCAGATCCTGGGCGAAGGTCGGGCAATGGGCTCTTATTCGCTGGGGCAGGGGTTCATCAATTCGGCTTCAAGTACCCGTTTCGATGAATTGCTGGCGCAGATTGAAAAGCTCCAGGCCGAGTATGGCCTGAAGTTGCAGGATGCCCTGGGTTCCAGCAAGGCTGCGCGTGAGACCTTGGCCGCTCAGGCCGATAGCAGCCGGGCATCCTTGAAGAAAGCCAGCGAGCTGTTCGAAGAGCAAGTGGTCATGGCCGATACCCTCGATGCACCGTGGCAGGGCTTTTACGATCAGGTCACCGCCCTGATGGACCAGACCTACCAACTCAATGAAGCAACCCTGAAGTATCTCGGCCCGCAGTTGCAGCAACGCCTGGACCAGAACCGTACACACATGATCTTGCAGGCCGTGGCGCTGTCTGTGGTGTTTGTACTGATCTTCTACCTCTACGGCGGTTTCTATGCCTCGACCCGCACCACGCTCAAGCGCCTGGGAGCTGTGATGGACAAGGTGGCGGCCGGCGACATGACCGTGACCTTCAGCGCCCACAGCCGCGATGAGCTGGGGGAGTTGGGTGAGGTGTTCAACGGCACCGTGAAAAAGATCCATGACCTGATCGAGCGGGTGGGGCAGACCGTCAGTGAAGTCGAGCGTCAGGCCGGGCAAGTGGAAAACGTTTCCGCGCAAAGCAACCAGGCCGTCGCCGGGCAGCGCACGCAGATCGAACAAGTGGCTACGGCCATGAACCAGATGTCAGCCACTTCCCAGGAGGTCGCGCGCAGTGCCGCCGCGGCGGTGAGCAGTGCCCACAGTGTCAACGACGAGACCATCAGTGGCCGCGGCCTGGTGGAGTCGCAGCAAGGCAGCATTGCCGCGCTGGCCAACGAGATCGATCAATCGGTGCTGGTGATCAACCAACTGGCCAGCGACAGCCAGTCCATCAGCCGCGTACTCGAAGTGATCAAGAGCATCGCCGAGCAGACCAACCTGCTGGCGCTCAATGCCGCCATCGAGGCCGCACGGGCCGGTGAGCAGGGCCGTGGTTTCGCCGTGGTAGCCGATGAAGTCCGGACCCTGGCCAAGCGAACCCAGCAATCGACCGAAGAAATCGAACAGATGATCGCCAGGCTCCATGGTGGTGTCGGCGCGGCGGTCAAGGCCATGGGTACCAGCCATGAAATGGCCAGCGGCACGGTGGGGCAGTCGGAGAAGGTCCAGCAGGCGCTGGAAAACATCCTGGGAGCGGTCGGCATGATCGTCGACCAGAACCAGCAGATTGCCGCCGCCGTGGAGCAGCAAACCGCCGTGGCCCACGACATCGACCAGAACATCGTCGAGATCAATCGCGCCGGCGAGCGTACCGCTGAAGGTGCGCATCAGACCGAAGACGCCAGCCGGGCGTTGTCGGCCCAGGTCGTGGAGTTGAAGCAGTTGATCAGCGCGTTTCGGGTCTGAAGGCGTCCTGGGATCCTGTGGGAGCAAGCCCGCTCCCACAGGGTTTGGAGTGCTGTCGGAAAGTTTTGTAATACTTTTTCCCTTTCCAGGTGGGAGTCCTCCTGATTCTCTTCGTGCGCTGGCATTTTGAGTTCAATCAAGGAAGATTAACGCGGCTTACCGCCTGGAGGAGGCTTGCTCATGTCTGCTGCAACAATAGGAGTCCAGGGGCGCTGTGCGCATTGTCAGCGCACGTTGCTGCTGCAACCCTGGCAACTCAATGCCATTGCGATCAATGAAGCGTTTACCTGTACTCACTGTCAGAAACGCGTTCAGTTAAGTTGTCCGGAACAGATCCGGCGCTTCAAGTCCCTCGACTCTTTTTCACTGTTGCGCGCCAGCCTGCGGGTGATGGTCTGCACCGCATTGCTGGTGGCGTTGGTGATGGAGTGGGTGGGAATGCTCAGCGTCATCGAACAGCTGAATGCTTCGCTGATCGTCTTGTTCGTGTATTTCGCGGTGGTCCGTTACTTCCGTCGGCGCCAGCACCTGACGCTGATCCTGGAAGTTGCCAGGGCTCACGCTGACTGATTACCAGCCGAACACTTCGCAGCTGTTGGCGGTGCTGGCAGCCGCCAGTCGTTCCGGGCTGATCGCCATCCATTGCGCCAGTGCCGTGCAGATCGCCGGCAGGTGTGCCGGGCTGTTGCGCTGGCCGGGGAACATGGCAGGGGCCATGTCCGGGGAGTCGGTTTCCAGCACCACCGAATCCAGTGGCAGTTCGCCGAGCACGCGGTGCATGCGCAGCGCCTGCGGCCAGGTCGGGGCGCCACCAAGGCCGAGCTTGAAACCAAGCTTGATGTATTCCCGAGCTTCCTCCTGGCTGCCGGCGAAGGCGTGGATGATGCCGGCCCGTTTCAGGCGAAAGCGTTTGAGCGTGGCAATCACCGCCGCATGGCTACGCCGCACATGGATCAATGCCGGAAGCGCGAAATCCGCCGCCAATTGCAATTGCGCCTCGAACAACGCCTGCTGGCGGTCGCGGTCCAGGGTTTCGATGAAGTAATCCAGGCCGATCTCGCCGACGGCACACAGTTGTCGATGGCCAGCCAGACGGGTCAGCCAGTCGGCGAGTTCGCTGAGGTGTTGCGGGCGATGATCGTCCAGGTAAACCGGGTGCAATCCGAACGCGGCGTGCAGGTCGGGATCACTCTGCACCAACTCCCATACTCGCTGCCAATTGGCCTGATAAACCCCCAGCACCACGATCCGCCGCACCCCGAGGGCGCGGCTTTCGGCCAGCAGCGCCTGACGGTCAGCGTCGAAGTCCGGAAAATCCAGATGGGTGTGGGTGTCGATCAGCTCCACGGTTCAGTCCTGGCGAATACGCTGCTTGAACGTGCGCGCGATGGCTTGTACGCCAGGCCGGTAATCAGACTGCTCGATGGCTGCCAGGGCCAGCGCGAGGGCCTTGTCGGCGATCAACTGGTGTTGCTGGGCCATGGCGTTGACCGGTAGCGGCAGGAAGTCCAGCAACTGGGTGTCGCCGAATGTGCCGAGTCGCAGCGGGCGGTTTTTCAACGGGAAGTCGTGCAGTGCATCGAACACGCCCTGAAGCAGCACGTAGGATGTGGTCACCAGGGCATCGGGCAAATGGCCCAGACGCTGCAGCAACTCTTCCATCAGTTGTTTGCCGCACTCGCGGCTGAAGGACTCACCTTCTTCGATCAGCACCTCGCCGTTGAACCCGGCGAGCGCCTCTTTGAAGCCGGCGCAACGTTCCTGGCTGATGCTCAGCTCCGGGCGGGCGCCGATCAGCGCGATCTGTTTGGGCAAGGGATCGAGCAGGCTGCGGGTCAGTTGCAGGCTGGCCTCGCGGTCGTCACTGATCACCGAGCAGAAATGCTCGGGTTCCATGACCCGGTCGATGGCGATGATCGGAATGCCCTTGGCCTGCAATTGGCGATAGCTGTCGTCGCCGGCCGGCAGGCAGCTGGCAACGATCAGTGCGTCGCAGCGCCGGGCGCGGAACAGTTGAAGCAATTGCCGTTCGCTGTCCGGTGCATCGTCGGAACTTGCGATCAGCAACTGATAACCCCGGGCCCGCGCACCTTGCTCCAGCAATTTGGCGATTCGCGCGTAACTGGGGTTTTCCAGATCCGGCAGAATGAACCCCAATGTGCGGGTGTGCCGGCTGCGCAAACCGGCAGCCTGCGGGTTAGGCGTGAAGCCATGTTGTTCGACGACCGCGCGCACGCGTTCGACGGTAGCGCTGCTGATGCGCTGTTGTTCGGCCTTGCCATTGATGACATAGCTGGCGGTGGTGACGGACACACCGGCCAACTGGGCGATATCACTGAGTTTCAACCCGCTGTTTCCTTGTTTTTTCGAGATTGCCTCGACATTTTCGTCAATCCTAACCGATTAAGGCAGGCGACCATTGTCGCAACGCATCCGACAAGTTGGACTTCAAGGATGGGCCAATATCGAGTAACGTGCCAATCGATATAGATTAAACGTTTCAGCAGGCGTATTTTCTACGTTTTAGGCGCCTTTGGCCGGTTCTGCCGTAAAACCGCCAAAAGCGATGACCAAGCGCCTAAGCTGACTCATTCAAAACAATACCTGGTGCCCCAAGGCGCCAAAAAGGAGAAAGCATGCTCGAGCTCACTGTAGAGCAGATTTCCATGGGCCAATCGGCTGTGGATAAATCCGCAGCGCTGCAATTGCTGGCCCGGCATCTGGTTGCCGACGGCCTGGTTGCCGAGGGTTATCTCGCTGGTTTGCAGGCGCGGGAAGCCCAGGGCTCGACCTTTCTCGGTCAAGGTATTGCCATTCCCCACGGTACCCCCGAAACCCGCGACCTGGTGTTCACCACCGGCGTGCGCCTGATGCAGTTCCCCGATGGCGTGGACTGGGGCGATGGTCATATCGTTTACCTGGCGATCGGTATCGCCGCCAAATCCGATGAGCATCTGCGCCTGTTGCAATTGCTCACCCGCGCCCTCGGCGAGACTGACCTGGGCCAGGCCCTGCGTCGCGCCGGTTCCGCCGAAGCCTTGCTGAAGTTGTTGCAAGGCGCGCCACAGGAACTGGCGCTGGATGCGCAGATGATCGGCCTCGGTGTGGCGGCCGAAGATTTCGAAGAGCTGGTCTGGCGCGGCGCACGTCTGCTGCGGCAGGCCGACTGTGTGAGCAACGGTTTCTCCGCAGTGCTGCAGCAGGTTGAAGCGCTGCCCCTGGGCGATGGCCTGTGGTGGCTGCACAGCGAGCAGACGGTAAAGCGTCCGGGCCTGGCCTTCGTCACCCCGGACAGACCGCTGCGCTATCTCGGCCAGCCACTCAATGGATTGTTCTGCCTGGCCAGCCTCGGTGAGGCCCATCAAGCGCTGCTCGAACGCCTGTGCGCGTTGTTGATCGAAGGGCGTGGCCATGAGTTGGGGCGCGCCACCAGCAGCCGCAAAGTCCTCGAAGTGCTCGGTGGTGAAGTGCCCGCCGACTGGCCCAGCACGCGAATTGCATTGGCCAACGCCCACGGTCTGCATGCGCGGCCGGCGAAAATCCTCGCGCAACTGGCAAAGAGTTTTGACGGTGACATCCGTGTGCGCATCGTCGATGGTCACGACAGTGCCGTGTCGGTGAAGAGCTTGAGCAAGTTGCTCAGCCTCGGCGCCCGTCGGGGGCAGGTCCTGGAAATCATCGCCGAACCGAGCATCGCGGCGGATGCGTTGCCGGCCTTGTTGGCCGCCATCGAAGAAGGTCTTGGTGAGGAAGTCGAACCGCTGCCGCCGGTAAGCCAGGTGCGCGAAGTCGTTGGCGATGTGGCCGAAGTGGTCCTCGCCCCAATTTCAGGCAGTGTGGTCCAGGCTATTGCCGCCGCTCCGGGAATCGCCATCGGCCCGGCGCATATTCAAGTGCTGCAAACCATCGATTACCCGTTGCGCGGCGAGTCTGCCGGCATCGAGCGTGAACGTCTCCAGCAAGCTCTGGCGCAGGTACGCCGTGACATCCAGGGCCTGATCGAGCGCAGCAAAAGCAAAGCCATCCGCGAAATCTTCATCACTCACCAAGAGATGCTCGACGACCCGGAACTGACCGATGAGGTCGATACGCGCCTCAAGCACGGCGAAAGCGCTGAGGCGGCGTGGATGGCCGTGATAGAAGCGGCGGCCCGGCAGCAGGAAGCGTTGCAGGATGCCTTGCTCGCCGAGCGCGCTGCCGACTTGCGCGACATCGGGCGTCGGGTGTTGATGCAGCTCAGCGGCATCGAAACCCCGAGCGAACCGGACCAACCGTACATTCTGGTGATGGATGAGGTCGGCCCGTCCGACGTCGCGCGTCTCGACCCCGCTCGCGTGGCGGGGATTCTCACCGCCCGGGGTGGCGCTACTGCGCACAGTGCGATTGTCGCCCGGGCTCTGGGCATTCCGGCACTGGTCGGCGCCGGCCCTGGCGTGTTGCTGCTGGCGCCGGGTACGCCGTTGCTGCTCGATGGCCAGCGTGGTCGCCTGCATGTGGACGCTGACGCGGCGACCTTGCAGCGCGCCACGGCCGAACGCGATACCCGCGAGCAGCGCTTGAAGGCGGCTGCGGAACGGCGTCATCAACCGGCGCTGACCACCGATGGCCACGCCGTCGAAGTGTTCGCCAACATTGGTGAAAGCGCTGGCGTGACCAGCGCGGTGGAGCAGGGCGCCGAAGGCATTGGCCTGTTGCGCACCGAACTGATTTTCATGGCCCACCCGCAGGCGCCCGACGAAGCGACTCAGGAAATCGAGTACCGCCGGGTCCTCGACGGTCTGGCCGGGCGGCCGCTGGTGGTGCGTACCCTCGATGTCGGTGGCGACAAACCGCTACCGTACTGGCCGATAGCGAAGGAAGAAAACCCCTTCCTCGGCGTGCGCGGCATTCGCCTGACCTTGCAGCGCCCGCAGATCATGGAAGCGCAATTGCGCGCCTTGCTGCGGGCTGCCGACAACCGGCCGCTGCGGATCATGTTCCCGATGGTGGGCAGCGTCGACGAGTGGCGCCAGGCCCGTGACATGACCGAACGCCTGCGCCAGGAAATCCCGGTTGCCGACCTGCAACTGGGGATCATGATCGAAGTGCCATCGGCGGCGTTGCTGGCGCCGGTGCTGGCCAAAGAGGTCGATTTTTTCAGCGTCGGTACCAACGACCTGACCCAATACACCCTGGCCATCGACCGTGGCCATCCGACGCTGTCGGCCCAGGCCGATGGTTTGCATCCGGCGGTACTGCAACTGATCGACATCACCGTGCGCGCGGCCCATGCCCACGGCAAATGGGTCGGTGTATGCGGTGAGCTGGCGGCCGACCCTCTGGCGGTGCCGGTGCTGGTCGGCCTCGGGGTGGATGAGCTCAGCGTCGGGGCGCGCAGCATTGCCGAAGTCAAGGCGCGGATTCGCGAACTGGGCTTCACTCAGACTCAAACCCTTGCCCGACAGGCCTTGGCCGTGGGCAGCGCCAATGAAGTGCGCGCATTAGTGGAGGCCCTGTAATGGCCCGGATTCTTACCCTGACCCTCAACCCGGCGCTGGACCTGACCGTCCAGTTGCCGCGCCTTGAAGCCGGCCAGGTCAACCGCAGCGATGTGATGCACACCCACGCCGCCGGCAAAGGTGTGAACGTGGCGCAGGTGCTGGCGGACCTTGGGCATCAGCTGACCGTCAGTGGCTTTCTTGGCGAAGACAACCTGCAAGCGTTCGAAACATTGTTCGCCAAACGCGGCTTTGTCGATGCCTTCATCCGTGTTCCGGGCGAGACCCGCAGCAATATCAAACTGGCGGAAAGCGATGGCCGCATCACCGACATCAACGGGCCGGGGCCACAGGTCAGCGAAGCGGCGCAGCAGGCCTTGATCGATCGACTGGAGCAGATTGCCCCGGGGCACGATGCGGTGGTTGTCGCCGGAAGCTTGCCGTTGGGCGTCAGCGCGCAATGGTTGCAGGCGTTGATCTTGCGCTTGAAAAACCTGGGGCTGAACGTCGCCCTCGACACCAGCGGTGAGGCGCTGCGTGCAGCGCTCAAAGCGGGGCCGTGGCTGATCAAGCCCAACACTGAAGAGCTGGCCGAGGTGCTGGACTGCGAGGTCGTGTCGGTCAGTGCCCAGGCCTTGGCGGCGGAGCGCTTGCACGCCCAGGGCATCGAGCATGTGGTGATCTCCCACGGTGCCGAAGGCGTGAACTGGTTCAGCGTCGGCTCGGCACTGCATGCCACGCCACCCAAGGTCAGCGTCGCCAGCACGGTGGGCGCGGGTGATTCGTTGCTGGCGGGGATGCTCCACGGTTTGCTCAGTGCCGATACGCCGGAGCAGACCTTGCGCACCGCCACGGCGATTGCCGCGATGGCGGTGACCCAGATCGGATTCGGCATTGGCGACGCAGCGCAACTGGCGCAGCTCGAACAGGGTGTGCGCGTGCGTCCCCTGACAGAACAATAAGAGGGTTTGTCATGAAGTTAGCCATCATTACGGCCTGCCCGAACGGCATGGTCACCAGTGTGCTGTGTGCCCGGCTGCTCGACGCTGCGGCCCAGCGTCAGGGCTGGAGCACCAGTGTCGAAGTCACCGATGCCGCGCATCCCGAAAAGCAACTGTCGGCGGCCACCCTCGACGCGGCCGAGTGGGTGCTGCTGGTGACCAGCGCGCCAGTGGACATGTCGCGGTTTGTCGGCAAGCGGGTGTTCCAGAGCACTCCGGCTCAGGCCTTGCAGGACGTGGAAACGGTGCTGCGGCGGGGAGCGCAGGAGGCACAGGTCTACGTCGCTACCGAAACCGTCGTCGAACCTGTGGCGGTCGTCCAGAACGCGCCGCGACTGGTGGCCGTCACCGCGTGCCCGACGGGTGTCGCTCACACGTTCATGGCCGCCGAGGCCTTGCAGCAAGCGGCCAAGCGCCTGGGCTATGACTTGCAAGTGGAAACCCAGGGCTCGGTCGGCGCACGCAATCCGTTGAGCGCGCAAGCCATTGCCGAGGCCGATGTGGTGCTGCTGGCGGCCGATATCGAAGTCGCCACCGAGCGTTTCGCCGGCAAGAAAATCTATCGCTGCGGCACCGGCATTGCTCTCAAGCAAGCTGAAGCGACCTTGAAAAAGGCCTTGGCCGAAGGCCAGCAGGAAAGCGCATCGAGCGCTGCCAAGACAACGGCCAAACAGGAGAAGACCGGCGTCTATAAACACCTTCTGACCGGCGTGTCGTTCATGTTGCCGATGGTGGTGGCCGGTGGCTTGATGATCGCCCTGTCGTTCGTGTTCGGCATCACCGCGTTCAAGGAGGAGGGCACGCTGGCGGCGGCGTTGATGCAGATCGGTGGCGACACCGCGTTCAAGCTGATGGTGCCGCTGCTGGCAGGCTATATCGCCTATTCCATCGCCGACCGTCCGGGCCTCGCGCCGGGGATGATCGGCGGCCTGCTGGCGAGTACCCTGGGTGCCGGTTTCATCGGCGGGATCATTGCCGGTTTCCTTGCCGGTTACGCGGCCAAGGCGATCAACCGTTATGCGCGATTGCCGCAGAGCCTTGAGGCGCTGAAGCCGATCCTGATCATCCCGCTGCTGGCGAGTCTGTTCACCGGTCTGGTGATGATCTACGTGGTCGGCAAACCGGTGGCCGGGATGCTTTCCGGGCTTACGCATTTCCTCGACAGCATGGGCACCACCAATGCGATTCTGCTGGGTGTGTTGCTGGGCGGCATGATGTGCGTCGACCTCGGCGGGCCGATCAACAAGGCGGCCTATGCGTTCTCGGTGGGCTTGCTGGCGTCGCAGAGTTACGCGCCGATGGCGGCGACCATGGCGGCCGGCATGGTGCCGCCGA
This sequence comes from Pseudomonas sp. GL-R-26, assembly GCF_019947365.1. Lineage (NCBI taxonomy): Bacteria > Pseudomonadati > Pseudomonadota > Gammaproteobacteria > Pseudomonadales > Pseudomonadaceae > Pseudomonas > Pseudomonas sp. GL-R-26. The sequence continues at coordinate 161,526 of NZ_JAGYGI010000015.1, forward strand.
TCGGCCTGGGCATCGCCACGTTCATTGCCCGACGCAAGTTCGCGCAGACTGAGCGCGAGGCCGGTAAGGCAGCGCTGGTGCTGGGGCTGTGCTTCATCTCCGAAGGGGCGATTCCGTTTGCGGCGAAAGATCCGTTGCGGGTGATTCCGGCGAGCATCGCCGGCGGTGCGCTGACCGGTGCGCTGTCGATGTATTTCGGCTGCAAACTGATGGCACCCCACGGTGGGTTGTTCGTGCTGGCGATCCCGAATGCGATCAACCACGCGCTGCTTTATTTGTTGGCGATTGTGGCGGGGAGCCTGTTGACTGCGGTGGTGTATGCGCTGGTGAAACGACCGGAGGTGGTGGAGTTGGCGGTAGAACCCGTCACCGCCTGACACTTGCCCGCTCCCACAAGGGATCTGTGTCATGCCAGGGTCATAGGTCCATGCTTTAGTTTTTCCTTTTTCAGGGAGAACACCATGAGCGATTTCAACCTCGGGCGCCGTCGTGTCATGCAAGCAGTCGGCGCCGGGCTGTTGTTGCCGGGGCTGGCGCCGGCGGTGATCGCTTCGGTCAAGGATCGGCCGCAACTCACCGACGGCGTGCAGTCTGGCGACCTGCTAGGCGACCGGGCGATCATCTGGAGCCGCTGCGACCGCCCCGCGCGGATGGTGGTGGAGTGGGACACCCGCAGCCTGTTTCCCAACCCCCGGCGATTCGTCTCGCCCCTGGCGGATGCGCGCACCGATTTCACTGCCCGGGTCGAACTCACTGGGCTGCCCGCCGATCAGGCGATTTTCTATCGTGTGCAGTTTGAAGACGCCCAGAGCGGCGTTGCCAGCGAGCCCTGGTTCGGTCACTTGCGCAGCGTGCCGCAGACCCGTCGCGATATCCGTTTTGTCTGGAGCGGCGACACCGTCGGCCAGGGCTTCGGCATCAACCCGGACATTGGTGGCATGCGCATCTACGAAGCAATGCGTCTGCGTCTGCCAGACTTTTTTATCCACAGCGGCGACACCATTTACGCCGACGGCCCGATCCCGGCGCAGATCACCGCGGAAGGCGGCCGGGTGTGGCGCAACATCACCACCGAGGCCAAGAGCAAAGTCGCCGAAACCCTCGATGAGTATCGCGGCAACTATCGCTACAACCTGATGGACGAAAACATCCGTCGCTTCAACGCCGAGGTCCCGCAGATCTGGCAGTGGGATGACCACGAAGTGGTGAACAACTGGTCGCCGGGCAAGCAGCTGGATGCGCGTTACCGGGACAAAGATATCCACAGCCTGGTGGGCCGCGCACGCCAGGCCTGGCTCGAATACGCGCCGATGCGTTTGCAGAGCGGCGATGGTGGCGGGCGGATCTATCGCAAGCTCGGTTACGGGCCGCTGCTCGATGTATTTGTACTCGACATGCGCAGCTATCGCGGGGCCAACGATGACAATCTGGGCGCTGAAAAACCCTTCCTCGGTCGTGAGCAACTGGATTGGCTCAAGCGCGAAATGCAGGCCTCGAACGCACAATGGAAAGTCATCGCCGCCGACATGCCCATTGGCCTCGGCGTGCCCGACGGTGAAGTCAGTCCGGGTGTCGCGCGTTGGGAAGCGGTGGCCAACGGTGACCCCGGCCCGGCCCAGGGGCGCGAACTGGAAATCGCCGAATTGCTCGGTTTTCTGCGGGCGCAGCAGGTGCGCAATTTCCTGTTCCTGACCGCGGATGTGCATTACTGCGCGGCCCATCATTACCACCCGGATCGGGCGGCGTTCCAGGATTTCGAACCGTTCTGGGAGTTCGTCGCCGGGCCATTGAATGCCGGCAGTTTTGGGCCTAATCCGCTGGATAAAACCTTCGGCCCTGAAGTGGTGTTCGAAAAGGCGCCGCCCGCGCAGAACGTCTCGCCGTTTGCCGGGTTTCAGTTTTTTGGCGAGGTGAATATCGATGGGCAGAGCGGGGAGTTGAGCGTGGTGTTGCGCGATCTGGACGGGGTGTCGGTTTTCGAGCAGAAGTTGCAGCCGGTTTGACCGACACATGACCCCCTGTGGGAGCGAGCAAGCCCGCTCCCACGTTGGGATGTGGTGAATCAGTACACGTCGCGGCGGTAGCGGCCCTGTTCGATCAGCCGCTCCACTTCGGCGGCGCCCAGTACCTCGTTGAGCACCTGGTCCACGCCTGAAGCCATGCCTCGAAGGCTGCCGCAGATGTAGATCACGGCATCGTCCGCCAGCCACTTCTTGAGCTCGGCTGCCGATTCACGCAGGCGATCCTGTACGTAAATCTTTTCGGCCTGGTCGCGGGAAAATGCCAGGTCGAGGCGCGCCAGATCACCATTGATCAGCCACTCCTCCAGCTCCTTTCGGCACAGGTAGTCGTGCTCGCGATGGCGCTCGCCAAACAGCAGCCAGTGACGTTGCTGACCATCGGCAATCCGTGCCTTGAGCAGGCTGCGCAACCCGGCCAGCCCCGTGCCATTGCCCAGCAGGATCATCGGTACCGGTTGGGCCGGCAGATGGAAACCACTGTTGCGCCGCACGCGCAGGCTGATGGAACTGCCCACTGGCGCGTGTTCGGTCAGCCAGCCGGAGCCGACGCCGAGATTACCGTCGGCATGCACTTCCTGGCGCACGATCAATTCCAGCACGCCATCGGCCGGGATCGACGCAATGGAGTACTCACGCATGGCCAACGGCACGAGGGCCTCTGCCAGCGCCTGCGCGTGCAGGCCGACCAGGTGGGCGCGGTTCTCCGGCAACTGGCGGGTGGCCAGGGCCTGTTCGAGGGTTTCTTCCAGGCCGTTGAGTTGCACCTTGGTTTCACCGTGAATGCCCATGCCGTCGAGGAAATGTTCGATGGCCCAAGGGCAATTGCGCGGCAACACTTCCACCAGGTCGCCCGCCAGCCAGCTGCTGGTGGAAGGAGGCTTGAGGCCCAACAAGTACACCGGCGCACCACTGCTGTCCGGGTTGAGCAATTCACGACGCAGCAGGGTCCAGTTGTCGTAGCTGGGCGCTTGCCAGGTATCCACGGGGGCCTGGCCGGTCAACAGGCCCAGTTGCTGTTGCCAGTGACGCAAGGCATAAGGGTCACCGCTGTCGACTTCCACCGGGGCGAACAGGGTCTTTGCGCCATGTTCGCCCAACCAGGCGTGCAGGCGTTTGGCGAAACCGCAGAAGTGTTGATACTGCCGGTCACCCAACCCCAGGACGGCGTAATTGAGGCGTCCCAGGCTCGGTGCCTGGCCCAGTACCTTGCGTTCGAAACCGCGGGCGCTGTCCGGTGCTTCGCCGTCGCCGAAGGTGCTGACCACGAACAAGGCATTGTCCGAATCATGCAAGTCCTGCTCGCTGACGTCGGCCAACGGTTGCACCTTCACCGGTAGCCCTGCGGCCTGCAATTGTCCGGCGGTCTGCCACGCCAGTTGCTCGGCAAAACCACTTTGGCTGGCAAAGCCGATCAGCCACGCCGGCGCATCGCTGGCGGTTTGCACGAGGTCTTTGCGCGCATCCTTGATCTGGCGTTTTTTGCTCCGACGATCCAGGTACAGCATCCAGCCGGTGACGAAGAACAGCGGCATGGTCAGCGCAGTAATGGTCAGGATGATGCGTCCGACGATGCCGAAGTAGCTGCCGACGTGCAGCGCATAGATGCTGGTCAGCAGTTGCGCCTTGAGGCTCTTGTCGCTGTAGCGATCAACCCGTTTGACCACGCCGGTGGCCGGGTCGAGGGTGATCTGGTTCAGGGCGCGGTCGTGAGGCGAAGTCTTCAGCAGGAAGTACACGGTCGCGGGTTGGCCGGCCACGGGCGGCATGCGCACGTTATAGGAACTGAGTTGCGGACCGGCCGCGCTGTAGATGCTGCTCCACATCGCCGCGTAATCGGCCGTCGGTGCCGGACCGCTAGGCGCTGGGCCGCGTCCGCCGCGCACGCGTTCGCTCTGCGGTGAGTCGGAGAGCAAGCGGGTCAGGCCCTTGTTGTACCACTCGTAGGACCAGGACAATCCGGTCAGCGCTGCCAGGAGGTAAAACACCAGGCACCAGGTGCCGGCCACCGAGTGCAGATCCCAGTTGAAGCTGCGGCCCTTTTTCTTCCAGTCCAGTGTCAGCCAGGCGCGCCAGCTTTTCCATTGGCGAGGCCAGCGCAGGTACAGGCCGGACAGGCAGAAGAACACCAGGATCAGCGTGCACGCGCCGGTGATCTGCCGACCCGTGTCGCCCATGGCGAGGAAGCGGTGCAGTTGCAGCATCAGGCCGAAGAAATCCTGGCCGGTGGCGTTGCCGAGGAACTCGGCGGTGTAGGGGTCGAAGTAGCGCATCTCGCCACGGCGCTCGCCCGGTGGCGGGGTGAACCACACTTTGGCGGCGTTGCCGCTGTCGGTTTCCACGGTGAGCATCGAGACTTTTTTGCCCGACGCGGCTTCGATGTGCTCCACCAGTTCGGCGGGCGGCAGCACACCGGCGACCTGTTTTTCGACCTGCAACACAGAAGGGTTGAGTGTGCTCAGGATTTCATCCTGAAACGACACCACCGCGCCGGTGATGCCCATCAGGGCCAGGACCAGCCCGGCGCTGATGCCGAAAAACCAGTGCAACTGGAACAGGGTTTTCTTCAACACGTCGCTCGCCTTGTTCGTTCAAATTGATTCATCACGGCGCGCATTATGCCGTGGGGTTGTCGAGAAGCATTCTTTTTTACACACAAAGGCCCCGTTCATGTGAATGAACGGGGCCGGGTCTGATTTCACCCTCCCTTGTGGGAGCGTAAGTGGCAATCAGAAGTGGAAGTTGGTGCTCAGCAAAGCGGTGCGACCGGCCGCCTGGTTGGCGAAGTGAGTCGAGAACGCCTTGTCGTAGTAGGTTTCGTCGGTCAGGTTCTGCACGTTCAGTTGCAGGTCGACATTCTTGGTCAGCTTGTAGGCCGCCATCGCGTCGTAACGAACGTAGGAATCGACCATGGTGGTGTTGGCGGCACTGCCGAACACGTCATCGACATAGAACGCGCCGCCACCGATGGTCAGCCTTGGCGTGACTTGATAGGTCGTCCACAGGCTGGCGCTGTTCTTCGGCGTGTTAGGCAGTTCGTTGCCGTTATTGGCTTTGTTTGCCGGCAGGTCGCCGCCATCGACTTGCTCGCTGTCCATGTAGGCGTAACCGGCGAAGACCTGCCATTTGTCGGTGAGCTTGCCGCTGGCCGACAGTTCTACACCTTGAACGCGGGTTTTTCCGATGTTTTCGAAGGTGGTGGTATTGGTCTGCACACGAGCGTTGTCTTTCTCGGTGCGGAAGATGTCGGCGGTCAGGGACAAACGATTGTTCAGCAGATCCCACTTGGTACCGATTTCGTAGTTCTTGGTGGTTTCCGGCTCCATGTCGCTTTTCAGCAGGTTGCCGTTGCGATCCGGCGTGCCGCCCAGCGGGTTGCCGTCCATGCCTTCACCGAGGGTGTTGCCCGGTGGGGTGGCGGACGTCGCGTAGGACGCATAGATGCTGCCGTTCTCGGCTGGTTTGTACACCACACCGAACTGACCGGTAACGAATTCGCTTGTGTCATCGCCCTTGGACGTGGTCACGCTGGAACCGTTGAAGGTTTTGTAGTCGGTATCGAAGTGGTCGTAGCGCAGGCCCATGTTCACCAGCCACTGCTCGGACAATGTCAGAGTGTCGAACACATACAGTGCGTAGGTGTTGGCCTTGGTGTCGGTGCCGGCATAGTTGCGCGAGATGGCGCCGCTCCATGGATCATTCTGGTTCGGGTTGGACAGCGATGTGCAGTTGTAACCGCTTGGCGCGCCGATCATTGCCGGGGAGCAGTTGGTGGTTACCGCTGCCGTTCCCGGGGTGGTGTCCGTGTTGACGTTGTACGTCGATTTTTCGCTTTCCTCGTGGGTGTATTCGACACCGGTGGAGAAGCTGTTCTTGAACCCGGCGATGTACACATCACCAAACAGGTCGGTCTGGTTGGTCGTGGTCTCGGTGTTGCTCACACGGGTGTTCGCCCGGCGCCAGACGCTGCCGTTGTTGACGTTGCCCTTACTGTCGTCCGGCTGGGTCAGGATGTAGTCCTGCATGCTGGTGCCGTGACGCAGGGTGTTCTTGATGGTCAGCGAGTCGCTCAGGTCGTGCTCGATGGCGAAGGTCGCCGTGTCGGTGCGGGTCTTGCGGAAGTCGCGGTCGGTCAAACCATAAAAATTGCTGCTGTCGCCGCCGTCATTCGGCTTGTCCGGGTTGGCCTTGGTACGGGCAGTCGAGCCACCGACCGGGATGGAGTACGGAATACCCGAGTCCGGCAGGTCGTTGCTTTCGAGATGGTAGTAGTCGAGGTTGACGCGGGTGTCGGTGCCCAGGCCGAAGGCCAGGGACGGTGCAACACCCCAACGGTCGTAGTTGACGCTGTCACGTCCGGCGACGTTGCTCTCGTGGCTCAGCAGGTTCAGACGGCCGGCGGCGGTGTCGGTGAACTGGTAGTTGCCGTCGAAGGTGTAGCGCTGGGTCTGGTCGGAGCCCCAGGTGAAACCACCGTCGAGCGAATCGCCCAGGTGAGCTTTCTTGCTGACCAGGTTGATGCTGCCGCCCGCAGCGCCACGGCCGCCGATGGCCGAGTTCGGGCCCTTGCTGACTTCAATCGACTCAACGGCGAAGATTTCGCGGCTCTGTGAGCCGGTGTCGCGCACGCCGTCCAGGTAGGTGTCGCCCTGGGCGTCGAAGCCGCGGATGAACGGACGGTCACCCTGGGGGTTGCCACCTTCACCGGCACCGAAGGTGATGCCTGGAACAGTACGCAGCGCGTCCTGCAAGTTGAGCGAGCCGGTATCTTTCAAGACCTGCTGCGGAACAACGGTCACCGAACGCGGCGTGTCGATCAGCGGCGCGGTGTACTTGGGCGAGGAGGCTTTCTCTACGTTGTAGGTCGTCTCGTCCTGGGCTACGCCAGTGATGGCAGTGGCGCCCAGCGAAATCACTTTGTCCGGTGCTTTTTCGTCGGTTTTTTCCGCTGCGAAAACCATGTGGCCCGCAGAGCTGGCTGTAATCGCCATGCCGATGGCGGATGCGAGCAGACGTGGTGAGCTGACCGGTACTTGTGGTTGTTGACGCGACATTTGAATTCCCCTCCCCAAGGATTTGAGGCCGCGGAATATAGGGTAAATAGGTATTCGTAACAATTGCGAAACATTACTATTCGCACTGAATTTACAATCTTTACAATTTAACCTTACGGTTTCTGCTGACTCATTCGTCAGATGTGTTTTACATGAGCAATAAGAATCAATACCATTACCATCCCTTTGGTTTCAGGTGCCTTTGTCATGCTGCTGCACATTCCCGGCCTGTTTGAAAAAGACGAGGTGCAGCGCATTCGCGAGGCTCTGGAGCAAGCCGATTGGGCCGATGGCAAGATCACCGCCGGCTACCAGTCAGCGAAGGCCAAGCACAATTTGCAGTTGCCGGAAGGGCATCCGCTGGCCAAGGAGATCGGCGCGGCGATGCTGGAGCGGCTGTGGAAAAACCCGCTGTTCATGTCAGCAGCCTTGCCGCACAAAGTCTTTCCTCCGTTGTTGAACTGTTACACCGCCGGTGGCAGTTTCGACTTCCATATCGACAACGCAGTGCGTCAGCCCAAAGGTGGCATCGAGCGGGTGCGGACGGATTTGTCCACCACGCTGTTTTTCAGCGAGCCAGAGGATTACGACGGCGGCGAGCTGGAAATCCAGGACACCTTCGGCACCCAACGGGTGAAGCTGCCTGCCGGCGACATGGTGCTGTACCCCGGCACCAGTCTGCACAAGGTCAACGCGGTGACACGCGGAACGCGACTCGCCTCGTTTTTCTGGACGCAAAGCCTGGTGCGTGAAGACAGCCAGCGCGCCCTGTTGTTCGAGATGGACGGGGCAATCCAGCAACTGACCCGCGATGTGCCCGATCATCCATCGCTGATCCGCCTGACCGGCACCTATCACAACCTGTTGCGTCGCTGGGTCGAGGTCTAAGTGGCGGATTTTCGTTTACGCCGCGAGGAAATGCTCGACGGTGAACGCCTGCGCTCGATGCTCGACGAAAGTCCGGCCCGGGCGGCCCAGGCCATCCTGATTGCCGCGCGCGAAGGTGAGGTCGAAGCCCAAGCCTTGCTCGGGCAGATTCTGCTCGACGGCCAGGGGATCGCGCAGGACCAGCCGCTGGCGCTGAGCTGGTTCGGCATCGCCGCGCGCCAAGGGCACCTGATGGCGCGCAACATGCTCGGTCGTTGTCATGAGCATGGCTGGGGTTGTGTTGCCGACGCATCGCTTGCCGCACGGCACTATCGAGTCGCGGCACAGGCCGGGCTGGATTGGGCGATGTACAACTACGCCAATCTGCTCGCCACAGGACGCGGGGTAAATAAGGATCAGGCGTCGGCGTTCAGCTTCTATCAACGCGCGGCACACTTGGGCCATGCCAAATCGATGAATCTTCTGGGTCGATATCTGGAAGAGGGGCGTGTGTGTCCCATGGATTTGCGAGCGGCCCGCGACTGGTATCGGCGTTCGGCCGAGGGCGGGGACTTTCGGGGGCAGTTCAGCCATGCGGCGTTTTTGGCCCACACCGGCTATATCGACGAAGCACTAGGCTGGCTGCGCAAGGCGCTGGCGAACGGCAACCCGAACTTCCTGCGGGTGGCGAGCCAGACGCTGGCCAGTGCAATGGACTCGCGGATTCAGGCATTGGCCGCGGAATATGCCGGTCGCTGCGCCGAGCTGGAGAGTCGCTGAATTGCAGGCACAAAAAAGCCCATGACATGTCATGGGCTTTTTGTTTGTGCGCCAGGCATGGCGCGTTGCGCGCAAGCGCAACCGGCTTGGCTGTGGTGGCCGCGCTGGTGACTTGGAGGTGAAAGTCCTCTACACACCCGGCAAGGGGAAGTGTTAGCCAGAGGCAAGGGTGTCGCGGGTGACTGCGAATCTGAAGGAAGCCCGAGGCAAAATGCTGGCCTGACGAACAGGAAGTGGATTAGGCGGCGCAGCGGGGTAAGGGGGCAAACTTCCTCAAAGCCCAATACTTGCACGGAACGTTGCGACGTAGATCCAACAGGCATAAGCAGGAAGGTCACGCGAATTACCCTGGGAGATCTGCACGTTTGCCACTGTGCTACCGAAGGCCGAGAGGCGACGGGATGAACGTGCAGAAGTCAGCCGAGGCCGTAGTAAGTGGCGAATAACCGCGTCACCAAGGGCTGAACAGGTTATGCCGCTGGTAGGCGTCAGAGTCTCGTTGGATACCGAAATGCAGAAATTTCTCGCAGAGAAGACTGTTACTCCGAGTCCCGGACAGTATCCGCGGATGACGACTGACAGCGCACAGGTATCGGCGGCGTCTGTGGCGTGGACGAACGCGGAGCCGGACACGCTGATGGAGCAGGTGCTCGCACCCGCTAACCTCAAGCGTGCGTATCAACGCGTAGTCAGCAACAAGGGCGCACCGGGTGCCGATGGCATGACGGTCGACCAATTGGCAGGCTACGTGAAACAGTATTGGCCGAACCTCAAGACTCGGTTGCTGGCCGGCGAGTACCAACCGCAAGGTGTACGCGCCGTCGACATCCCAAAACCTAAAGGCGGAACACGGCAACTGGGCATTCCCTGTGTCGTGGATCGCCTGATCCAACAGGCTTTGCTGCAACAGCTCACACCTATCTTTGATCCGCTGTTCTCGGACTACAGCTACGGCTTTCGTCCGGGCAGAAGCGCCCATCAAGCTATCGAAACGGCCCGTGCCCACGCGGCGGCGGGTCACCGCTGGTGCGTGGAACTCGATCTGGAGAAGTTCTTTGATCGGGTTAATCATGATGTTCTGATGGCCCATGTTGCGCGTCAAATCGAAGACAAACGCGTCCTCACGCTGATCCGTCGCTACCTCGAAGCGGGAACGATGTCAGGCGGTCTCGTCAGCCGACGGCAGGAAGGGACGCCGCAAGGCGGCCCGCTCTCGCCGTTGCTGTCGAATATCCTGCTCAACGAACTTGATCGTGAATTGGAGCGGCGGGGCCATCGCTTCGTGCGTTACGCCGACGACGCCAACATTTATGTGCGCAGTTGTCGGGCGGGTGAACGAGTGATGGTCAGCGTTGAGTGCTTCCTGATCCAGCGTCTGAAACTGACGCTGAATAGGGAAAAGAGCCGTGTGGCACGGCCTTGGGTCTGTGACTATCTGGGTTATGGGATGAGCTGGCACCGACAGCCGAAGTTAAGAGTGGCGACGATGAGTCTGGGTCGCTTACGTGACCGAGTCAGGGACCTGCTACACAAAGCGCGGGGTTGCAAGATGGCAACCGTCATCGTGCGGATAAACCCTATGCTGCGTGGTTGGGCTGGCTACTTCAAGCTAAGTCAAAGCAAGCGGCCACTTGAGGTGCTTGATGGCTGGGTGCGTCGTAAGCTGCGCTGCGCCGTATGGCGTCAATGGAAACAGCCCTCAACAAGGGCTCGTAACTTGATACGCCTGGGGCTCAGTAGGCATCGCGCCTGCATATCGGCGTTCAATGGTCGTGGCCCATGGTGGAGCTCAGGAGCTGCGCATTTGAATCACGCGCTACCGAAGAAACTGTGGGATCGGCTTGGTCTGGTCTCAATACCGGATACGATAACTCGGCTTAATCGCATAACTTGAACCGCCGTATACGGATCCGTACGTACGGTGGTGTGAGAGGACGGCGGCTGTAAAGCCGCCTCCTACTCGATTCTACGCAGTATTTACACGTAGAACGACTTCAGCGGCGGGAAGCCATTGAATTCGACGGCGCTGTAGCTGGTGGTGTACGCACCGGTCGACAGCCAGTACAGGCGATCACCGATGGCCAGGTTCAGTGGCAGGCCGTACTTGTAGTTTTCGTACATGATGTCGGCGCTGTCGCAGGTAGGGCCGGCGATGACCACTTCTTCCATCTCGCCTTTTTTCTCGGTCCAGATCGGGAACTTGATGGCTTCGTCCATGGTTTCGATCAGGCCGGAGAACTTGCCCACATCCGTGTACACCCAGCGCTCGACAGCGGTACGGGATTTGCGCGCGACCAGCACTACTTCGCTGACCAGGATGCCGGCGTTGGCGATCAACGAGCGGCCTGGCTCGAGGATAATTTCCGGCAGGTCATCACCGAAGTCTTCCTTCAGGAAGCGGATGATTTCCTCGGCGTAGGTTTCCAGGCTGTTGGTACGGGTGATGTAGTTGGCCGGGAAGCCGCCGCCCATGTTGATCAGCTTCAGGTGGATGCCGTCTTCTTCTTTCAAACGCTCGAAGATCACTTTGACTTTGGCGATCGCTGCGTCCCAGACGCTGATGTCGCGCTGCTGCGAGCCGACGTGGAAGGAGATGCCGTAAGGCACCAGGCCCAGGTCGCGAGCGAGGATCAGCAGGTCCATGGCCATGTCGGTCTGGCAGCCGAATTTACGCGACAACGGCCAGTCGGCGGTGGTCGAGCCTTCGGTCAGGATACGTACATAAACTTTTGCACCCGGAGCGGCCTTGGCGATGTTGCGCAGGTCGGCTTCGGAGTCGGTGGCGAACAGACGCACGCCCTTCTCGTAGAAGTAGCGGATGTCCTTGGATTTCTTGATGGTGTTGCCGTAGCTGATGTGGTCGGCGCTGACGCCGCGATCGAGCACTTTGTCCAGTTCATAGATCGAGGCGATGTCGAAGCTCGAGCCTTTCTCTTTGAGCAGGTCGATGATCTCGACGGCCGGGTTGGCCTTGACCGCGTAGTAGATCTTGGCGAATTCGAAACCGGCGCGCAGGTCGTCATAGGCCTGGCTGATCATCGCGGTGTCGATCACCACGAACGGGGTTTCCTGTTTGTCGGCGAACGCCTTCATTTTCTGAAAGGTTTCGCGCGCGAAATAGTCTTCGACCTGGATCGACATACCTGGGAGCTCCTACTGGCAAACGTTAGTAATCAATGGGTGCAAATGAACGTCCTCCGTATCCCCACTTTGGTTCGCCTACTTCCCAAGGCATGTCGCCGAAAGCAAAAAGGCCATGGGAAGTGCAGCTTTCCCTTGGCCTTGCTGTCTCGTCGTCAGTACTTGAGCCGGATGGATCGTTTCCAGCATGGACGTTCGGCGCGAACTTTAGGGCGTGAGGGGCTTGAGATCAACAAAAAATGTCGCGTTTTTGCACTCTTCTGACGCGCGTTACGAGCGTCACTCTTTTTAACCGACTCAGATGACAGTCGGATGTTCCAGAAGATTTATGAAGTGTTAAAAATACCTGCACGTTCGACGCTTTTGTGCGCTAAGTCGCTAGTAACTACGATAGCGTCAACATCGGCGACGTTGGCAGCGAAAAGGTAGGCAGAGAGGGGATTTGACTATTCCTGAGCGTGTATCAGGATGGCTTTTACAGACGCTGCTGTTGATATTTTTTTCCGGTCTGCCGATTACTCAAAAATTGCACAAACCTTGTAGGAGTGAGCCTGCTCGCGATGGCATTTTCACTGCCAACATCGTGTTGACTGACATTGCGCTATCGCGAGCAGGCTCACTCCTGCAGGTTTTGCGTTTTTTACCGGGCGATATGAGTGATCAGGCGACCACCGCCTCGGCTGGCGACACGATGTTGGTCTTCATCCCCCGCGAACGTCCGGAGCTCAAGTAAGCAGCAATCGACTCCTGTGTCACCTCACCCAAAAACACCCTCTCGGCATCCATCACCGGCAACCACGCCCGATTGAACTCGTACATACGCGACAGCAGGATGCGCAAATGTTCGTCGTACGCCGCCGTGGCATTGAACTCGCGTTGGTACTGTGCGCAGGTGCCGGTCTGACGGTGCAGGTCACGACGTCGTACATAACCCAGGGCTTTATTCTCGGCACAAGTCACCACCACGTAGCGTCGGTCATGCTCGTCCATCAACTCCAGCGCTTCGGCCACCGGGGTATGCGGGCTGACGGAGGGCGCGTTGTCCGCCGCATCTTCAGCTTTCACCAACAGCAGACGCTTGAGTGTGCTGTCCTGGCCGACGAAGTTGCTGACAAACTCATCCGCCGGATGCGCGAGCAGAGTGTCCGGGTGATCGATCTGCAATAGCTTGCCGGCGCGGAAGATCGCGATCTTGTCGCCGAGCTTGATCGCCTCGTCGATGTCATGGCTGACCATGATCACGGTCTTGTTCAGCGCCCGTTGCATCTCGAAGAATTCGTTCTGGATCATCTCGCGGTTGATCGGGTCGACCGCACCGAAGGGCTCGTCCATCAACAGCAACGGCGCATCGGCCGCCAAGGCGCGAATCACGCCGATCCGCTGCTGCTGGCCACCGGACAATTCCCGTGGATAACGATGCAGGTATTGCTTGGGTTCGAGCTTGATCATGCTCATCAACTCGCGGGCACGGTCGTGGCATTTCTGCTTGTCCCAGCCGAGCAGTTTCGGCACCACGACGATGTTCTCCTCGATGGTCATGTTCGGGAACAAACCGATCTGCTGGATCACGTAGCCGATGTTGCGGCGCAGGGTCACTTCGTCGAGGCCTGTGGTGTCTTCGCCATTGATCAGGATCTTGCCCGAGGTCGGTTTGATCAGGCGGTTGATCATTTTCAGCGTGGTGCTTTTGCCGCAACCCGATGGCCCGAGGAACACGCAGATTTCGCCTTCATTGACGGTCAGGCTTACCGAGTCCACGGCTTTCACATCTTTGCCGTTGCTTTGGAAGGTCTTGCTGAGGTTTTGAAGTTCGATCATTTGAGTAGTCCTTTTGGAGTCAGCGAGCGTTGCAGCCATTGCAGAAGCAGGTCGGCGAAGATGGCCAGCACACTGACCAGCACGGCGCCGACAATCAGCATCGACATGTCGCTGCGGCTGATGGAGGCGAGGATGAGTACGCCCAGGCCACCGGCGCCGATGGTGGCGGCGATGGTCATCACGCCGATGTTCATGACTACGGCGGTGCGCACACCGGCGAGGATCACCGGCACGGCGATGGGCAACTCGACCATGCGCAGGCGCTGGCCGAAGGTCATGCCGATGCCGCGGGCGGCTTCGCGGATGCCCGGCTCGACGCTGGTCAGGGCCAGGTAGGTGTTACGCATGATCGGCAGCAGCGAATAAAGGAACACGGCCGTGATCGCCGGCATTGGCCCCAGGCCCTGGCCGAACTTGGAATAGAACGGTAGCAGCAAGCCGAACAGGGCAATCGACGGTACGGTCAGCAGCACGGTGGCGCTGGCTTGCAACGGACCTGCGAGGCTCGGGAAGCGTGTCATCAGGATGCCCAGCGGCACGCCAACTACAATCGCCAGGGTCACGGCGATGCCGACCAGTGTGATGTGCTGCCAGGTCAGGTGGATCACCTGTTGCCAGTCGAGATGGGAAAAGGCGTTCAGGAATTCCATGACTTTTCCTCCTTAATTGATCGGGTGCTGGCGCAGAAAATCGGCGGCAACGGCTGAAGGACTTTGGTGCTCGACGTCGACCCGCGCGTTGAGTTCGCGCATGGTGTTGTCGTCGAACAGTTCAGCCAGCGGCTTGAGTTGTGCGGCCAATTGCGGATGCGCATCGAGGTAGGCCTGACGCACCACCGGTGCGGCGGTGTAGTCGGGGAAGTAATGCTTGTCGTCTTCCAGCAGCTTCAGCTTGAAGGCGTTGAGGCGACCGTCGGTGGTGTAGACCAGGCCGGCAAACACCTGACCGTTTCGCAGCGCGGTGTAGACCAGACCGGCGTCCATCTGCCGGATGTTCTTGCGGGTCAGGTTCATGTCGTAGAGCTTGACCATGCCATCCAGACCGTCCGAACGGTTGGCGAACTCGGTATCCAGCGCCACCAGGTTGTTGGTCTGGGCTTCCTTGCGCAGCACCGTGTTCAGCTCACTGATGGTGTTGATCTGCGGGTATTGGTCGGCGACGTTCTTCGGCAGGGCGAGGGCGTAGGTGTTGCTGAATTTCGACGGAGTGAGCCAGACCAGGCCTTTTTTCGCATCGAGTTCTTTTACTCGTGCGTAGGACTGTTCACTGTCGAGTTTTTCAGTGACATGGTTGTAGGCCACCAGCGAAACGCCGGTGTATTCCCAGAGCATGTCCAGCTGGCCACTTTCGTGGGCGCTGCGGGCCAGATTGCTGCCCAGGCCGCCGGTCACCTGCACCTCGTAACCCTTGGTGCGCAGGTACTGCGAGGTGATTTCCGCCAGCAGGGTCTGTTCGGTGAACACCCGGGCGCCGATACGGATCAACGGTTTTTCCGCGGCTTGGGCAAATCCTGCGAACAGCAGGACGCAGCCTAGTAAAAAGCTTGAAGTTTTCATGATGATTCCTTTGCCGAGGCTTAAGACGGGCGCAAGCCGCGTTCGAGCCAGAGGCGGCTGGCGAGTGTCACCAGACCGTCGAGCAACAAGGCCAGCAGGGCGGTGCAGGCCGCGCCGAGCAGCAATTGCGGCTGATTGTTCAGGGCGATGCCGGGGAAGATCAGGCTGCCGAGACTGTTGGCGCCGATCAGGAACGCCAGCGGCGCCGTCCCGACATTGATCGCCAATGCCACGCGCACACCACCGATGATGATCGGCACGGCGTTGGGCAATTCGACTTTCCACAGCACCTGGAGCGGGGTCATGCCGATGCCGACGGCGGCTTCCTTGAGCGAACCCTGAACGTTTTTCAGGCCTTCATAGGTGTTGCGCACGATGGGCAGCAAGGAGGCGAGGAACAGGGCGAAGATGGCCGGACCGCTGCCGATGCCGAGGATACCCAGGGCGATGGCCAGGACGGCCAGGGGCGGAACGGTGTTGCCGATGTTGAAGAACTGCATGAAGCGTTCGGCGCGGCCGACCATGGACGGGCGGCTGAGGAGGATGCCGGCAGGAATGCCCACGACAAGGGCGGCCAGCATGGAAGCGAGGACGAGAACCAGATGAGCTTGCAGGTAAAACAACAAATCGTCGCGGTAGTGTTCGATCGTGTTGATGCCGATCCATTGGATCAGCAGGGCCAGAAGGGCGAATACCAGCGCGCCTCCTATCAGCCCTTTGCCATAGTGGATAGCCACAGGCGGACTCCTTTTTTCAGTCGGCGAACACTTTTTCGTGTGGCAACGCCTTGCTTGGCTGCCGAAAAAATGTCGCGATAAGCAGCTCGATCAGGCCGGCAAAGCAGCGTGTAATCGAGCCATGAGCACAGCCTCGTCAGGCCGAATTGCAGGTGTTTCAGGCCCCCGACGAGTGGTCGTAACGAGGGAGTGGACGTCTCCGTGCTTTAAAAGGTTCCCATCTGCGGCAGCATTTGGCCACCCCTAATGTGCTCAACGGTTCGGTTCTTGGATCAACTTGGGCTATAATCTGCGCCCTTTTTTGAATCACCTGCCAGGCGATTTCCCATGACCAAACAGGCCGCCGAAGTCGCGAAACGCCGCACTTTCGCCATTATTTCCCACCCCGATGCCGGTAAGACCACCATCACCGAGAAGCTCTTGCTGATGGGCAAGGCGATTGCGGTAGCCGGTACGGTGAAATCTCGTAAATCCGATCGCCATGCCACCTCCGACTGGATGGAAATGGAAAAGCAGCGTGGTATCTCCATTACCACGTCGGTCATGCAGTTCCCGTATCGCGAACACATGATCAACCTGCTCGACACCCCGGGCCACGAAGACTTCTCCGAAGATACCTACCGCACCCTGACCGCGGTGGACTCGGCGTTGATGGTTCTCGACGGCGGTAAAGGTGTTGAGCCACGGACCATCGCCCTGATGGACGTCTGCCGTCTGCGTGACACGCCGATCGTCAGCTTCATCAACAAACTCGACCGTGACATCCGCGACCCGATCGAACTGCTCGACGAAATCGAAGCCGTCCTCAAGATCAAGGCGGCGCCGATCACCTGGCCGATTGGTTGCTACCGCGACTTCAAGGGCGTGTATCACCTCGCCGATGACTACATCATCGTGTACACCGCCGGTCACGGCCACGAGCGCACCGAAACCAAGATCATCGAGAAGCTCGACTCCGATGAAGCACGCGCCCACCTGGGTGACGAGTACGAGCGTTTCATCGAACAGCTGGAACTGGTGCAAGGCGCCTGCCACGAGTTCAACCAGCAGGAGTTCCTCGACGGCCAACTGACCCCGGTGTTCTTCGGTACGGCGCTGGGCAACTTCGGTGTCGACCACGTCCTCGACGCTGTCGTTGATTGGGCACCCCGTCCGCTGGCACGCGTGGCCAACGAGCGCACCGTGGAACCGGTGGAAGAGAAGTTCTCGGGCTTCATCTTCAAGATCCAGGCGAACATGGACCCCAAACACCGCGACCGTATCGCCTTCATGCGTATCTGCTCCGGCAAGTACGAAAAAGGCATGAAGATGCGCCACGTGCGCACCGGCAAGGACGTGCGCATCGGCGACGCGCTGACCTTCTTCTCCTCCGAGCGTGAGCAGCTGGAAGAAGCGTTTGCCGGCGACATCATCGGCCTGCACAACCACGGCACCATCCAGATCGGCGACACCTTCACCGAAGGCGAAGTCCTGGGCTTCACCGGTATCCCGCATTTCGCCCCGGAACTGTTCCGCCGCGTACGCCTGAAGGATCCGCTGAAATCCAAGCAACTGCGTCAGGGCCTGCAACAGCTCGCCGAAGAAGGCGCGACCCAGGTGTTCTTCCCGGAGCGCAGCAACGACATCATCCTCGGCGCCGTCGGTGTGCTGCAGTTCGATGTGGTCGCCAGCCGCTTGAAAGAGGAATACAAGGTCGAGTGCTCCTACGAGCCGATCACTGTTTACTCAGCACGCTGGATCGAATGCAGCGACAAGAAGAAGCTTGAGGAATTCTCCAACAAGGCTGTGGAAAACCTGGCACTGGACGGCGGTGGTCACCTGACCTACCTCGCGCCTACGCGGGTCAACCTGGCCCTGATGGAAGAGCGCTGGCCGGACGTGAAATTCCGTGCGACCCGTGAGCATCACTAAGCGCTGAGTTGAAATACCCAAAACCCCGTTTGCGAAAGCAGCGGGGTTTATTGCCTGTTGCAATTCCCTGTAGGAGCGAGCCTGCTCGCGATGATTCCAGCCGCGCTGCGTTTATCCAGACAGAGCGCGTCATCGTTAGCATCCATCGCGAGCAGGCTCGCTCCTACAGGGTGCTTCGGTGTTAGCTGAAACGGGAATAACCCCTATTCCAAACCAATCTCCCAACCCACTGCATTTTCCCCCGCTCGACAGCGTCCAATCTGGAGAACCCGGCTGATCGGAACTAGATTTGACTCAGCGCCAGACAGGCACTCAACGAAAGGAAGGAATCGGCTATGAACAGGTTGTTTCGCGTTTTACTGCTGTTGAAGGTGATGGTGATGCTCTCGCTCGGCACTTCGATGGCATGGGCCGAGTGCACCAACCACGGTGAGCAGGCTTCGAGCGGGCAGGCGGGTTATGCGGGGTTGATGATCGCCAAATCCGAATCGGAACCGGGAGATCAGGGGCAGGGTGGGGCTGACAACGACGATGACTCGACCACCGACGAGCCGGACTCCGATGAGGAAGAGGGCGACAGCCAGACGTAGTCGCTCAATGGCAGATAAAAGAAAACCCCTTCTACCTGACTGATGCGCAATCAAGGCGGAAGGGGTTGGTCAACGCATCAGGAATGTGAGCAACTCAATCCCTGTGGGAGCGGGCTTGCTCGCGAAGGCGTCGCGTCAGTCACCATTAACATCGACTGACACAATGCTTTCGCGAGCAAGCCCGCTCCCACATTTTTTATGCCGCGCCGTCGAGGAATTGCTCGGCGTAGTGGCAAGCCACCTGGCGGCCGGCGAGCAGGCGCAGGGCCGGCTCTTCAGTGCTGCAACGCTCGGTGGCATATGGGCAGCGCTTGTGGAAGGCACAGCCGGACGGTGGGTTCAGCGGGTTGGGCAATTCGCCGACGATCTTGATTTTCGGCTTGTTCGGATCCGGGTGGATGGCCGGCGTCGCCGACAGCAGCGCCTGGGTGTAGGGGTGCAGAGGGCGGGAGTAAATGTCCTCTTTCGTGCCCATTTCCACCGGGCGACCGAGGTACATCACCATCACATGGTCGGCCACGTGGCGTACCACCGCCAAGTTGTGCGAGATGAACACATAGGCGGTGTTGAACTCTTGCTGCAAATCCATGAACAGGTTGAGCACCTGCGCCTGAATCGACACGTCCAGCGCCGAGGTCGGTTCGTCCGCCACCAGCACTTTCGGTTGCAGCATCATCGCGCGGGCCAGGGCGATCCGCTGGCGCTGACCGCCGGAGAACATGTGCGGATAACGCTGGTAGTGCTCGGGCCGCAAGCCCACCTGCTTCATCATCGCCTGGACTTTTTCGCGACGTTCCGCGGCGCTCAGGTTGGTGTTGATCAGCAGCGGCTCGGCCAGTTGATCACCGACTTTCTGCCGAGGGTTCAACGAGGCGTACGGGCTCTGGAACACCATCTGCACGTCTTTGCGCAGTTGCTTGCGCTGGGCCTTGTCGGCGCCGGCGACTTCCTGTCCGGCGATTTTCAAGGAGCCGGAGGACGGCTCTTCGATCAGGGTCAAGGCACGGGCCAGGGTGGATTTGCCGCAACCCGACTCGCCGACGACCGCGAGGGTCTTGCCGGCTTCCAGTTCGAACGATACGCCGTTGAGGGCACGCACGGTGGCGTGACCCTTGAACAGGCCTCGGGACACCTCGTAGTGACGGGTCAGGTCGCGGGCGGTAAGAACGACGGCCATTACGCCACCTCCTGGTTCAGCGGGTAGAAGCAGCGAGCGAGGCTGTTGCTTTTCTGGTCAAGGGCCGGACGTTG